>CAZHAJ010000075.1:0-9063 GCA_964530215.1 uncultured Peptococcaceae bacterium
ATATTATTTTTGTCCGAGATATTGTCCGGAGCACTAACCCTTAACCCCCTCTATAAGACACCACAATGACAACTAAATAGATAAAACTTTTGCCAACTGATAAGTCTCGATATCAACCCTTTTCCTTCCCTCAAAAACACTTTCCAGATTCAGGCCCACTATTTCTCCTGAACACTCAGCCACCATTTTACAATCCCGGTTACCTGTAAGAAGGTCCACTGCCTCCGCCCCCATACGACTTGCAACTATCCGATCCTTGGCGGTGGGGGTACCACCCCTTTGAAGATGTCCTAAAACCGACACCTTTGTTTCGAAACCTGTCTTTACCATTATTTTGTCTGCAACTTCAAAGCCACTGGCTGCACCCTCAGCCACAATTATTATGCTATGTAATTTACCTCTTTTGTGACCTTTTTGAAGTTTATCACAAATATCATCAATGCATACCGGTACTTCCGGGACCAATATAGATTCGGCACCACCCGCCAGTCCTGCAGCCAATGCTATATTGCCGGATTCACGCCCCATAACTTCAACAACAAAAGTCCGTTCATGTGAGGTGGCTGTATCCCTTATTTTATTTACCGCATCCACAACATTATTAACTGCTGTATCAAATCCAATGGTATAATCGGTGCCCGGAATATCATTGTCTATAGTACCCGGGATACATATCAAGGGTATAGAAAACTGTTTGTAAAACTCCAAAGCACCCCGGAAGGAACCATCACCGCCTATAATTACCAACCCTTGCAAAGCAAATCTTTCATAGTTTTTAAAAGCTTCAGCCCGACCTCTCTGTGTCTTAAATCTCTCGGATCGTGCTGTACGTAATATCGTGCCCCCTCTATGTATGATATCAGCCACTGATCCCAAGTGCATGGATACCATATCGCCTTCTATTAAACCGGCAAAACCACGCTTGACACCGATAACTTCACAACCATGATATATCCCTTTGCGTACCACTGCCCTAATGGCAGCATTCATTCCCGGGGAATCGCCGCCACTGGTAAGAACGCCTATTCTTCTTATAACCCTTTACCCCCCAATAATAACTTAATAATATTCCGGTTCACTGTTCAATGTTTATTGATTACTTCCATTGCGTCTTCAGCTTCCAATTCAGGAACTAATATTTCGATGGGACCACATTTTGTAGGAGAAATCCCAACAGGCTTTAGCTTAACTAAAAAGCCTCCTTCATTTAACAGGTTCTTAATTTTTTTAGCATCCTTATTATTAGGAGCAATGTAAACAACAGTCCACATTCAGCAATTCCTCCCGAGCAGCTTGAGACTGGTAATAAATAAATAACCCAGAGTGCCTTTGCCTCTGGATTTAATCGTCATTCCTCAGCATTCCGTGTCTTGTCATTACTTCAGCTTTTCCCCTTAACTTTATCGCTGAAGTATGCTCTGTAAACTGTGCCACCATAATTTCACCTTTATCAAGCTTTTCTGTATGGTGAAATTTTGTATCTCTGCCACGGGTGAGTCCGATAATTGTAACCCCATTTTCCAATGCCTTAATCACTATGTATTCACCAGTATGACTAGTTTGATTATTCATATCCGCACCCCTTAAACAATAACTGGTTATTATAGAAAATAATAGCACAGCCTCACATTGATTGGCAAGCTTACCTTGCATTCACCCTAAATAAGTTGTACTATTTTATTCATAAAGTGATAAGGAGGAAACATCAATGGAAATAGTTAATGTAAATAATCGTGAATACGATTTAAATGCAATAATTAATTTTATGGACGAAGATATATGTGTTTCTATTAAAAATGAATTCCCCTTTTTTTCTAGTCAAGAGTTTGTTGATGAGTATTGCAAGCGGCACTTAAATAAATATTCCCAAGAATTTTCCATAAAAAATGTCTTAAAAATGATGCTAATGAAAAGATTTAAAGGAAAACAAGGGCACTAATCCATACATTTTTTTATTCTGACATTTCTGTCCCCCAATAACGCCTTTATTTCGCTCACTAAAGGACCAGACAGGTCAACCCAATTATCCCTGGGGATCATTTTTAGTTTTTTCTGCTTTTCAAAATAAAGATATACTTTAGAATTTCCGGAATATGTCTGGAATATTACCTTTAGTTTATCCATTTCTAGCGGAGAAATATCATCAACCCTTAAATATAAATCTCCATCCAGCTTCTTATCAACTTTTTGAAGTTCATCAACTAATATCTTAGCATTTTCTCCGGACATTGAAACCTTTCCCCTAACTAATACCACTTCGTCATTCTTGATGTATTCTTGACAATCTTGATATATCCTAGGAAAGAACACAAGCTCAAGGCTGCCGGTAAGGTCCTCTAGGGTGGCAAATGCCATGTTAGCACCTTTTTTTGTGCTAATTTTTTTAACCGTCAAAATCATACCGCCACAAACAGTTTGTAAATCTTGGTCCAACTCCTTCACTTCAGCAACAGTTAGGGCACCCAGATCAATTAATGCACGACGATAATCCATCAGTGGATGACCGGTTAAATATAGACCAATAGATTCCTTTTCCATTAAAAGCAATTCACTCTCCGGATACTCAGGTATATCCGGTATATTGATGCTTACTTCCTGGCGCACCTCGTCACCCCAAAATTCCAATAGCGATATCTGACCGTTAGCCTGTTCCCTCTGAGTTTGCTGGGCCAGATTCAATCCAGAATCCAAGGCAACCATTAATTGTGAACGGTGAATACCGAGGGAGTCCAGTGCCCCCGATTTTATCAAATTCTCCATAACCCTTCTGTTTACAACCCTCGTGTCTAAGCGACTGCAAAAATCAGCAAAATTTTTAAAACTATACTCCTTATTTCTTGCTGAGATAATGCTTTCCACCGCAGATAAACCTACATTTTTTATAGCAGCCAAACCGAAACGAATACTGTCACCCACCACCGAAAAGCTTTCCATGCTCTGATTCACATCAGGAGGAAGTACCGGTATGCACATCCTTCTGCATTCCTCAATGTATAATGCTACCTTATCGGTGTTATCCCGCACCGAGGTCAATAGAGCAGTCATAAATTCCACCGGATAATTTGCTTTAAGGTAAGCTGTCTGATAAGCCACGGCAGCATATGCTGCTGAATGGCTTTTGTTAAATCCGTAACCGGCGAAATACTCCATCAAATCAAATATCTGTCCGGCGACCTCAGCGTCAATCCCGTTTTGTGCCGCCCCTTCTACAAATTGATTGCGAAGTCCGGCAATAATTTCAGGTTTCTTCTTACCCATAGACCTGCGAAGTAAGTCAGCTTCTCCCAAAGAGAAACCTGCCAGGTCTGAAGCTATCCTCATAACTTGCTCCTGATAAAGAATAACCCCATAAGTGTCTTTAAGTATGGGCTCCAATTTATGATGGAGATAGGTAACTTCCCTTTTACCATGTTTATTGTCTATAAAATCATTAACCATTCCGCTTCCCAGGGGACCGGGGCGATATAATGCAACCAAAGCAACTATATCCTCAAACGTCCCGGGCTTTAGATCTTTCAGAATAGACTTCATTCCACTGCTTTCCAATTGAAAAACACCGGTACCCTCTCCCCGGCTGAGAAGCTCATAGCTTTTCACATCATCCAGGGGTATATTGTCAATATCAATGTCCACCGAGCGGTTTTCTTTAATCATTTCTACCGCATCAGCTATTACAGTTAGAGTACGAAGACCCAATAAATCCATTTTCAGAAGTCCCAATTCTTCAACCTGATCCTTTGCAAACTGGGTTGTCAAGGGTCCCTCTGTTGCTTTATATAAGGGAAGATAATGAGTCAAAGGCTCTTTTGTAATTACCACTCCGGCTGCATGGGTAGATGCATGTCTGGGCATCCCCTCCAGCAGTGCGGCCATATCAATCAACTTTTTTATTTCATTATTATTGTCATACAGGTCTTTTAGTTCAGTTGACTCTATAAGGGCTTTTTTTATGGTAATATTCAGTTCCATGGGCACCAGTTTTGCCACTCTGTCAACTTCGCTATAGGGAATATTTAATACTCTGCCCACATCTCTGATGGCAGCTTTTGCCGCCATAGTCCCGAAGGTCGCAATCTGGGCTACCCGATCCTTACCATATTTACTTGTAACATATTCAATTACTTCGGAACGACGTTCATAGCAAAAGTCTATGTCTATATCCGGCATAGAAATACGTTCGGGATTTAAAAATCTTTCAAATAACAGATGATATTTGAGAGGATCAATATTTGTGATACCCAGAGTATATGCCACTATACTTCCTGCGGCTGAACCCCTTCCCGGGCCCACAGGTATCCCGTTTTTCTTGGCAAAATGGATCATGTCCCAAACAATTAAGAAATACCCGGAATAATCCATCTGCTGAATTACCTTCAATTCGTATTCCAGCCTACTCATTTCTCTTTCGGTTACTGTGGGATAACGTTGCTTTAGACCCTCTAGGCATAATTTTTTCAAATAGCTGTCAACAGTTTCTCCGGACGGAACATTGTAAAGGGGAAGATGAAGTTGTCCAAAACTAAGCTCTACATTACACCTTTCTGCAATTTCCAATGTTGCATCTATTGCCTTCTTATGCTCCCCAAAAAGAAGCTCCATTTCTTCCCTGCTTTTCAAATAGAGCTCTTGGGAAGTAAATTTCATCCTATTGGGATCATCCACAGTTTTACCTGTCTGGATACATAAAAGAATATCTTGCATTTCATAATGGTTCCGGTCAACATAATGAACATCATTGGTAACCACCATAGGTATCCCTGTTTTCTTGCTAATGTCGATCAATTCCCTGTTAACAGTGGTTTGTTCCTGAAATCCATGGTCCTGAAGTTCCAAATAATAATTTCCTTCTCCGAAAATATTTTGGTACTCCAGGGCCGCTTCAAGGGCAGACTCTATTTGCCCTGCTAAAATTTTTTTGGCAACTTCCCCTGCAATACAGCCGGAAAGGGCAATAAGGCCATTGCTATATTTTTTCATCACTTCTTTATCTATTCTTGGCTTATAATAAAAACCTTCGGTATATGCTATTGAAACCAGTTCCAATAAGTTTCTATAGCCTTGAAGATTTTCAGCAAGTAAAACCAAATGGTTTAAGTTATCATCCACCTTATGTACCCGGTCATTTCTCGTGCGTGGCGCAACATATACTTCGCACCCCAATATCGGTTTTATTCCTTCTTTTTTACAGGCTTTAAAAAAGTCAACCACACCAAACATTGAGCCGTGATCAGTTATAGCCAAAGATCCCATACCCATTTCAGCGGCTTTCTTTACTGTTTGCTTTATTCTTGCAGCTCCATCCAGCAAACTATATTCGGTATGAACATGGAGATGAACAAAAGACAACGTATTTACCTCATTTCTAACAGCCGAAAATATAAAGTCATAAAAATATTACTCCATCGTAATTTCTATCTAAATACTAAACCTTATTTAGAACATGCTGACGCAAGACCTTTTCCAAGTGCCATAGAGTATTACACTGATACATTTCGATAAAGCTGCTAAATTTTCTTATCTGCGGCTTTGAATTCCATTCTTCTTGAGGCAGAGGGTTTAACCACACTATGCCGGAACATTTAAGTTTTATATCTTTTAGCAATGATACTGCTGTATCCGATTCCACTGTCCTGGCATCACTCACAATAAACATCAGGGTGTCCGGTGTTAGGACTTTGCTGTGTAGCTCTTTAAAGGTTTTTAGCGAATGAGCCATATTTGTAGACATTCCCCACTGTTTACTGCTGTTAACTATTTCTGTCATACTGCGGGAAAAAACCCGGTTTTGATAAAAGTATCCCGTAATTTTTTCAATATCTTCGGAAAAAATAAAACTTTCAATTCCTCCAAGGGAATTATTTAAACCATATATGAATTGCAGCACAAATCGTGCATATCTGGCCATAGAGCCCGACACATCACATAACAACAAAAACCTGGGTCTTTGTTGTCTCTTAGCTCTGTATCTGAGTTCAATGGGAATTCCCCCATACTTGATGTTTCTTCTAACAGTCTTCCTCATGTCCACTGCAACCGCTCTACAGCTCTGAGTATATCTTCGGCTTATTCCCCGGGAAAGCTGAGCAGATAGGTGATTTATCATTGAAGTCATACGGCATAAATCGGCATCATCCAGACTTGCCATATCCCGATGAAGTATTTTATCCCCTGGGTGATGATAAAACTGATCAGCCACCCCTTGGATAATTTCATCCAATTCCTGATCACCGGTAAAGCTTGCTTCAATCTCTGGACCCAATTCAAAATCACCGGTATTCTTTTGCATCATATAATATCTCCAGTAATTTAAAGAAGACTGTATAATCCTATTTATCAATGCACTGGGATCATTGATGGGATTTGACTTGATTTGCTCCAAGGTGCTTCTCATCTTAGCCTTTGCCTTATCCGGCAGAAGTGAATAGGTTTCTAACTGCTCGTCTGAAAAAGCCATTTGTTCAAGCAGGTCTTTTCCCTCCACCGTTTCCTTAAGCTCTTGCTCAGCTAAGTCTAGCTCCTGTTCTTTTTTTTCCCGATTCTCCTTCATCCTCTTTCTTCTTTTTGCCTTTGCTTCCGGAGTCACAAAATAGAGATTAAAAGCATGATCAAAAATACCAGAATCTTTGCGATTTTTAGCAAGACAGGCCTTCAGCACTGCTTTTACTTGTTTTTTATCCAGCAGATCCACCGTCCCCAAAGCGGACATCGCATCCACAGTCTCTGCCAGACTCACCCGTACCCCTAAATGTCTCAAGATCTGAACAAATTTAGAAATGTTGTACTCAATGGTCTCAACGCCGATGCTCTCTACCGAAGCAATCACATCGGATATTTCTCGCCGTTCCATTTATACCACTCCAATAGGACCTATTAATTATCAAGAATTTTCTCTATCGCCTCCAGGTCTTCCAACTGCAGATGATCATCTCTATTCTTCAGCAGCACATTAACTGTCTTTGAAAAGTATTCTTGGTCTATACTGCCTGCACCTAATGCCACCAATGCCCTGGCCCAGTCTAGGGATTCTGCTATCGAGGGCTGCTTTCTAAGGTCCATATGAGTTCTTATATACTGAATTACTTTAGCGATTTGATTGTTCAGTATTTCTCCGGCTTGAGGCACTTTCCTCTGAAGGATTTTAACTTCTTTTTCGATGTCAGGGTAATCTATATATAGATACACACAACGGCGTCTAAGTCCGTCTGAAAGCTCTCTGTCACCGTTGCTGGTGAGGATAACAATAGGGATTTGTTTGGCTTTTAAAGTTCCCAGTTCCGGAATCGAAACCTGAAAATCTGACAGGAGCTCAAATAAAAATGCTTCAAAGGGCTCATCCACCTTATCAACTTCGTCAATTAGTAGCACAACCTTACGATCGCACCTGATTGCTTTTAATAAAGGTCTTTCCAACAGATATTCCTCTTCAAAAAGGTCTTTTTCAATTTCCTTTTGAGCACAATGGTCTTTTAATATCTGTATTTTTAGCAATTGCTTCTGATAATTCCACTCATACAGGGCTTTATTCTCATCTAGTCCTTCGTAACACTGGAGTCTGATAACTTCTGTATTAAACACCCTGCCCAAAACTTTGGCTATTTCGGTTTTTCCAACCCCCGGCGCACCCTCAACCAATAACGGTTTCTCCAGAGTTAGGGCAAGAAATACTGTTGTTGCCAACTCGTCCTCGCTGATATAGCCTTCTTTTTCCATGGCACTTCTCAGTTCGGTCATACTGATATCCATAATGTTTCATCTCCCTGCACCAATTTTACCGATTTTTCTATACCAAGTCGGGGAAATCATTTTGCCTTAAAGCTTCATATAGTACAACTGCCACTGAATTTGAAAGATTCATTGATCGGCAACCTGACATCATTGGTATTCTAAAAATATAATCCTGTCTATTTTCGGTAATATACTGTGGAAGACCTGCTGTTTCCTTTCCGAACATCAGAAAATCACTTGGTCCATAACGGGCCTCTGAATATTTTTTCTCCCCCTTTGTTGAGAAAATGAACAGGTGTGCTGAAGAATTTTTATCCATAAAACTATTAAAATCCTCATAAATATATATTTTCAACTGATGCCAATAGTCAAGTCCCGCTCTTTTTAGATGCTTATCATCTATTGAAAAACCAAGGGGTTTTATTAAATGCAATTCTGAACCTGTCACAGCACAGGTTCTTGCTATATTACCGGTATTAGCGGGAATTTCAGGTTGAAATAGGACAATACGCAACATCAACACCGTCCATCAATATGTTATTTAAGAGTTCTTTTGAATAAGACCATGACGAGGGCATAATTGAACCAATCTACACTGTTCACATTGAGGATTTCTGGCTTTACATACCCGCCTTCCATGTAGAATAAGGCAGTGATGGATTACTCCCATCATATCTGAGGGGATGGAAAGCATTAAGTCTTTTTCCACAATCTCCGGGGTTTTCCCGCCTGATAGTCCCATCCTACGAGAGGTTCTGAACACATGGGTATCCACCGGCATTACCGGCATATTGAAAGCCACATTTAATACCACATTGGCAGTTTTTCTCCCCACCCCCGGCAAAGACTCTAACTCGTCCCTATTTCCAGGCACTTTGGAGTTATACTTGTTAACCAGTATGCGGCTGGTACTGACAATGTTTTTACTTTTATTTCTGTATAAACCACAGGACTTAATCTCTTTTGCCAAGTCCTCCCAACTCAAGCGGGCAAAGTCCTCTGGGTTCTTATACTTTTTAAATAATTCCGAAGTTATTTTATTTACCTGTTTGTCTGTGCATTGGGCAGAAAGTATTACTGCAATCAAAAGCTGGAAGGTGCTTTGATAGTTTAATTCGGTAACTGCGTTTGGGTACATTTCAATTAACTTTTCCAAAAGCAGTCTTATTCTTAGGGATTCATTACTCTCAGTCATTTTTCTTCCTTCAATATTGTTTGTTTTAACTCATATCAATATATCATTTTATCTTCATCTACTGTAAATTAAATTTGTCAAAGTTTTTATCAAGATTTCATTTTCAGATCTGCTTCTTACTGCCAATCTAATATATCCTTGGT
>CAZHAJ010000076.1:0-8670 GCA_964530215.1 uncultured Peptococcaceae bacterium
CTATCAGCATTATACGCCGAATTTATGAGTTTTGGTTTAATTTAATTGATTTTTATTTTTTATTTTTTGTTTTTTGTTCTTCTTCTGAATTCTGTATTCTGACTTCTGGATTCTGTATTTTCTGGGATTCTGTATTCTGACTTCTGGATTCTGTATTTTCTGGGATTCTGACTTTTGGATTCTGACCCACAAGGAATACCTATAAGCCTAAATCAACAGCTTTACCCCTATCCCCACCAAAATAACCCCCCCCAGAAGATGAGCTTTGTCCCCTGCCCAAGATCCCAGGATCCTTCCCAATAACAAACCAGAAAAGGACATTAGTCCTGCAACTACTCCAAAAGTAATTGCTGTCATAAATACGTTAAACTGCTGGGTTCCCAAGGTAAAGCCTACACTTAAAGCATCCAGGCTTACACTTACTGCCAGCACTATAAGCCCCCACGTGTTAAAGCAAGAGGCCATGGGTCCTTTTGAATCACCTTTGTAAACATGCCAAAGCATCCTTACCCCTAAGTAAATAAGAATTAGTGCTCCCACTATAGCTGCTGCCCTACCCACTAAGTTGCCGGCCAGTTTACCTGCGTACCAGCCCGTGAGCGGCATTAATATATGAAAAATAAATATGGTACCACTTATTATAAATATTTGCGCTCTTCTGACCTTGGTCATTCCCAAACCCAAACACACCGAAAATGCATCGGTCCCCAAAGCCACGGCTAGTAATAATACGGTAACTATAGACATTTTTTAACCTCTGTTTCAGCTGCCGACAGCAATCTGTCAGCAACGGGAATTGGAAGCTATCAGCTATCAGCTATCAGCTATCAGCTATCAGCTATCAGCTATCAGCTATCAGCATTATAGGCTGATTTTATGTTCTGGTTTATTTTTTTGTTTTTGTTTTTCTTCTGAATTCTGTATTCTGGATTCTGGCTTCTGTATTTTTGGGGATTCTGGATTCTGACCCTTAAGGAATACCTATAAGCAAGAAGAAATACCTATAAGCAAGAAGGAATACCCTCAAGCCATAATAACCTTACTTGCAGCCCTTCGAAGTCTGTTTGCCACAGCCAAACCGACGCCCGAAGGTTCTACCCCTTCTGCCAAGATTACATCAACATCGGTGCCGTCAAATCGTCGCAGTGCATCATATAGTGCCACAGCTACCGATTGATAATCCTCAGATAAGCCCGCGGACACAGACAATGTACCGGGATATTTCCCCAGATTACACTCTCGACATAAAATACCCACTTTTTTCCCTTGCTTAACATATTCAGCTGCTAACTTTTTCAGCTCCCTAACTACCTTTTCATCAGCACCTTCCACCAAAACCAGGGGAGCTGACGGCGCATAATGGCGATATTTCATGCCAGGAGAGCGGGGCTGCCCAACAGTTTGGTTATTGTCAACCAAAGAGCTGTCCAGCTTCACTTCTCCCACCACATCCCCTAGATTTTCTGGAGTTATGCTTCCCGGTCGCAGTATTATCGGAATTTCAGATGTGATATCCAGCACTGTGGACTCCACCCCCATACCTGACGCGCCGCCGTCAAGTACTGCATCAATTCTTCCCTTAAGGTCATTGTATGTATGTTGAGCGGTGGTGGGACTGGGACGGCCGGACAGATTAGCACTGGGCCCCACCAACGGCACTCCGGCTTCCTTAATCAACGCCAGTGCCACCGGATGTTCGGGCATGCGAAAAGCAAGACTATCCAGTCCCGCTGAAACCACCCGGGGCAGCTTTTCACTGCCGGGCATCACCAAAGTTAATGGGCCCGGCCAAAAAGTCTCCATTAATACCCGAGCTTTGTTGCTGACGCTGCCCGCATACCTGCAAACCATGTTAAGATCGGAAACGTGTATAATTAGAGGATTATCCCTAGGGCGCCCCTTGGCTGCAAAAATGCTTTCAACAGCCTTTGCATCCAATGCATTGGCCCCCAAACCATAAACAGTCTCGGTGGGAAAAGCAACCAAACCCCCACCCATTAATATATCTGCAGCTCTCCTGATGATTTCAGGGTCTGGATTGTTTGTGTCAACCTGCCAAAGAGCTGTTTCTTTTACCATGTAAATCACTCCATATAACGGGTAGTATAACACATTATGGGGCTTATATGTATTTCTTATGAGTTACAGAATCCAGAAGTCAGAATCCAGAATAAAACAAAAAATTAAAATCAATTAAATTAAACCAAAACTCATAAATTCGGCGTATAATGCTTATAGCTTATAGCTAGACGATAAAGCGCTCGTGTCTTTATATTATTTTGTTTTGTTGTTTTTATTCTGACTTCTGTCTTCTGGATTCTGAATTCTGTCCCTTAAAAATGCCCATAAGCCAACACTTACCTCTTACCCGCAAGCACCAGTCTCTCCCTTGCGGCTAGGTCAGGGATAATTTCCACTTCCCACTTATCTTTCATTAATTCTTTCATAGTCAACCCCTGACCGGGGGATATTTCCATCAACAGAAAACCCCCTTTTTGCAGCAGTCTATGAGCCTGGGGAATCAGACGGCGGTAAAAATCCAATCCATCTTGTCCGCCGTCCAGGGCTGACAAGGGTTCATATTTTCGGACATCAATCATCAGGGCGGGTATTTCCCCTGATGGTATATATGGCAGGTTTGCAGTTATCAGACCCGCTTTAATGTTAGAATCATTTAAAAGCGGAGCTAAAAGATCACCCTGATAAAACTCTATTTTGTCGGCAACTCCGTGTCTATAAGCATTCTGTCGTGCGACATCCAGTGCGGAAGATGAAATATCAACAGCATATATTTTTTTCACATGGGCATAAAAAGCCAAAGAAACAGCAATAGCTCCGGAGCCGGTACCTACGTCAATTAACTCAGAGTTGGTGAAAGGGGTTTCATGGTAGTCCCCGAGAATTTCTACAGCTTTTTCCACCATTAATTCTGTTTCCGGGCGGGGAATAAGGACATCTGGAGTAACCAAAAATTCCATACTCATAAATTCTTTTCGGCCAACTATATAAGCCAAGGGCTCACCGTCCGCCCTTTTTTTCAACATAAGTTCAAAGCATTTTTGCTGAGCGGCAGTTAACCCTTCCAGACCGTCACGATACAGAGCAGATCTGTCTTTTTCAACACAATGAGCCAACAAAACCTCTGCGTCAATACGACCTGCGTCGGAGCAGCGGCTTTTTAAATATCTTCCGGCTTTACCGAGACACTGCATTATGTTCAAGCTGTATTACCTCACTTAATTTGCATCAGGTGCCCTTAAACAAAGCAGGAGCCGGATTTAGGAGAATATCTTCCTGTCCTGACTCCTGCTAATGTGTTTAATTTATTGGCTGTCCCAGCTTTTTGGCTTGATCGGTGGTTACTAAGGCTTCAATTATTTCATCCAATTCTCCCAAAAGTATTTCCTGCAATCTATGAGAGGTAAGACCTATTCTATGGTCGGTAACCCTGTTTTGCGGAAAGTTGTATGTCCTTATCCGTTCGCTACGGTCACCGCTTCCCACCTGTGACTTTCTATCGCTGTCTATTTTATCTTTTTGCTCCTGCTCTATTTTATCTTTTATTCTTGCCCTCAATACTCTCATGGCTTTGTCTTTGTTCTTATGCTGACTCTTTTCATCTTGCATGGAAACAACTATTCCAGTGGGAATATGGGTCAATCTGACAGCAGACTGAGTGGTATTCACCGACTGACCTCCGGGGCCGGTGGCACAGAAAAGATCTGTTCTGATGTCATTGGGATTTATTTCGATTTCTAATTCTTCTGCCTCAGGCAGTACCGCCACCGTTGAAGCAGAGGTATGAATACGTCCCCCTGATTCTGTGCTGGGAACCCGCTGCACCCTGTGTACTCCGCTTTCAAATTTAAGCTTGCTGTAGGCGCCTTTTCCTTCAATTATAAAGCTTACTTCTTTAATACCGTCCAAATCGGTAAAACTGGTACTCATTATTTCAGCTTTCCAGCCTTGCTTCTCGGCATACCGGGCATACATCCGAAACAGGTCCGCCGCAAATAGCGCAGCCTCTTCACCACCGGTACCTGCTCTAATCTCCACCAAGACATTTTTATCGTCATTGGGATCTTTGGGAAGCATAAGAACATTGAGCTTTTTTTTCAACTCAGCTTCTTTATCGGTGAGTTCCTCTAATTCCGCTTCCACCATTTCCCGAAAATCAGGATCGGGATCTTCCCCCAGCATTTCCTTGGCTTCATCTATACCAGTAAGCACACTTTTATACTCCCGATAAACAGATACCACCTCGACAAGATCGGAATGTGCCTTTACCAGCTGCTTCCAAAGATTATTATCTGCAATTATTTCAGGATCGCTTACCTTTTTTTCCAGCTCATCAAATTTATCTTCAAGGCTGGCCAGTTTCTTTAACATTGACCTGCTCCTCGCTTTCCACTAAAACCGATTTCAAT
The DNA here is from genome assembly GCA_964530215.1 of uncultured Peptococcaceae bacterium. Classification (GTDB taxonomy): domain Bacteria; phylum Bacillota; class Desulfotomaculia; order Desulfotomaculales; family Desulfocucumaceae; genus JAAXTT01. The sequence continues at coordinate 4,428 of CAZHAJ010000076.1, forward strand.
GCTTCAACGGCTACTTCCACCTGATCATCTTCCGGCTCTCGTGTCGTCAAAGCCTGAAGCCATCTACCCGGCCGCATAAAAACCTGACATAAAAAATTATTAGCATATTTTGCCGAAAGCTTCAACACTTCGTAAGAAATTCCTGCCAAAACAGGCATCAGCAGAACTCTGGAAGTTATCCGCCACCAAAGCACCTGATGACCCAAAAGCGCAAAGAGAAAAATACTTAATACCAGCACAATAAGCAAAAAACTGGTGCCGCAACGAGGATGAAAGGTGCTGAACTGCTGGACTTTATCCACTGTCAATTCAGCCCCGGCCTCATATGCATTAATGGCTTTATGTTCCGCACCATGATACTGAAACACCCTTTTTATATCTTGAAATCTGCCGATAAGCGCTACATAAATCAAAAAAACTGCCATTCTGAAAAAGCCTTCTACTATATTCTGCAAAAAACTTCCTTGAACTTGGCCCTTCAAGAGGTGGGCTCCCCAGGTGGGGACTATGATAAAAAGAAAAATTGCCAAAGCAAAGGCAAAACCGATGGTTACAACTACCTCAGTCTTGCTTAATTCTTCATCCTCACCCATAGCTTTATTGGCAGAAAAATTTAAAGACTCCACGCCGATGATCAATGACTCAACCAATGCAACCACCCCGCGAATCATGGGCCATTTCAAAAATGGGTATCGCTTGGTTATTGATCCCACCTGCTTGTTATCTACTTCTATGCCACCTTCAGGAAGCCTTACCGCAATTGATCTGCTATGAGGTCCACGCATCATAACTCCCTCAATAACAGCCTGCCCACCGTACTGAAATTTGTTTGACATTATAACACTCCATTTATTTGCCCTAAATAATTGTTCCGGTAAAGCAATTAGCAGAGCCTTAGCTCTGCCAATAATACTATTTCATTCCGTATTTTTTGCGGAACTTATCTGCCCTACCGCCTATCTCAATGGTTCTTTGAGAACCTGTATAAAACGGGTGACATTTGTAGCAAATTTCTACTCTCAAATCCTCTTTGACCGAGCCGGTCTCAAAATTCTCTCCACATACACATGAAACCTTTGCTTTATGGTACTCCGGATGTATACCTTCTTTCATGGGGTTCACCTCTTCCCTATAATATTAAAACCGTCTTTGCGGTATTTATCGCCATTTTAAGATACACTAAAAGATTATAACATACTGTTTTTTCCCCTGCAAGCAGCGATTTTACGGGTGGGATGGGCGACCACTCTTACCCTGATGCTTTTAATAATCATTAATACCAATAGGAGTGTCCCTACATATCCGCTAAAAACGTAAATAATATTGACCAGCTTATCAAAAGGTACATTCATCCCTACAAAAGCACCTATAAAGGTTAATGCAACGGTGAGGATTTTATATTTCTTACTTTTTTCAACGGCAAGTCTCGAAGTAACAGTCCAAAGAAGCGGTACAGATGCAGTGTAAATTCCTCCGGCAATGGTTATGGAAAATACGATGGCTACATAGGGGTGAATGTTTCCCGCTAAAATCAAGGATGGAACCAAGGTGCCCGCAACTTGCTCAAGATTTGCCATCAATCCTAAGGCTACTGTGATGACTGCTAGAGAAAAACCCAGTGCCCCCATGATGGCACCTATGGATGCTTCTTTTCTGCTCTTTGCTGTTTTACCCAATTGTGACAAGAAGGCTGCCAACCAAAGCATACAAAAACCTACATAGGATAAGGCCGCATAAATCCAGTTGCTGGATGCCTTTATTAAATTAAAATTCGGCAAAACGTCATTAACTTTGCCTAACCCACTGGGGTTTATGATTATTGCCGATAGTCCTAACAATATTGCCATCACACAAATTACAGGTCCGATTTTTCCGATAACACTTACAATCTTGTTTAATCCAAAAAGAACGGTTCCACCTACAAGAAGGGCCACTCCAATGCCCCCCACTGCCACAGGCAATCCATAATGCTGATGGATTGTTGCTCCTGCCCCTCCAATCATCACCATAAACGACATATAGATAAAAAGTATTGAAAAGTAGTCATAAAATCTTCCAATGTACTTCCCGCAATAATAGGTATAAATATCATTTCCTTTTGGAAATTTATTTTCATACCCTACGGTTATAAAGCTTACCCCCACATATAAAAACATGATAAACACCGCTGCTGCACCGGCAATACCCATCCAGCCATAAGCAACAAAATACTGCATGATTTCTTGTCCGGTAGCAAACCCTGAGCCAACCAAAAATGCAATAAAAGCTCCTGCGTAGATAAGCACTTGTTTCGGCCTTACTTCTTGATTGTCCATAAATTCCCTCCGGAGTTAAAGTAGTCATTCAAAAGCTTAATTTCTTCTTTTCCGGCTTAAGTCATAATCAAGTGCAAAAGTTTACAAAACTCGGTCCTCTGCCCTTCGCTGCTATTCTTCCCTCCCTGCCTTGTGCCTGGACAGCATCGCTGACCAAGCACAATATCTAAGGGAGGATTTAGCGATTACCCAGTCATGGAACGTTTAAAATCAACAACTACACCAGTGGCTTACCTTTAACCTTTAAACAAAGGTCTGTTTTCAAATGTTACTAATGTGGGATCATCTACCTGATTAGGGAAATAATCCTGGCATGTACCTTCACGATAAACATCAGCAGTAGCGCAGTGCAATCCGCCACCAAATGCATATGCATCTCTGAATGGTACAGGAATTACATTCATGCCTAACTTATCCATTTGTTCCATTTGTGGATTTTCACTGGCTTCTACCAATACGGTCTTATGATCCAGAACTAAGCAATTCATGGATAGCCACACGCTTGAGTAACAAAGCGGGGGTGGCTCTTTATGTGCCGGCATAGCTGCATCTTCAATTTGCCAATCATTAGCTTCAAAAATCTTACGCTGTTCCTTTGGCAGTGGTCGTGTAGGGTTATTGATAATCAGGCCAGGTCTTAGTGCCACAAATGTTGCATCAATGTGTATGGGATAAGGGTCTCCCGGGAAATTTACAGCATGAATTCGCATATCAGGATACATACGTCTTAACCATTCCATCGCCTTTCTATTTGTCGTTAAGCCATGTTGTGCAAATATGTCTTTGCCCAAACGCATTATATCTGCCGCATCAAATAAAATTTCATGTTCGGTGGTAACCATATGCAATTTTGCAGTACGCTCCAGCAGTATTTCTTCAGTAATATTCTCATCATAATAATGCATGTCATAACTTTTATCGCCCAATTCTGGACGTGGGGCGGTAATCCATCTAAATTCCGGGTCTTGATCAAAGAATTCACGCAAAATTTTAGAATATGCTAGATATTCAAAAAACCTTGATCTAAATGCCATGGAAGCCATAATAATATCGCTGCCAATGGTTAATAAAACGTCTCTAGGCGGCATACAGCCAAACATACTTCCCGTCATAAAATGTGGGGTAACAACAGCTTGATTCCATTGAATAGCTTCCGGTCTATCCACTTTTACTCCGCGACTTTCAAGGATTTTTACTAGATTATCAAGTTGTGCATTAGCCTTTTCAACAGTGTCTAACGGACGGGGACCAGTCATCCCGCGCATCGGGCTATTTAGAGGCACCTTAGCTTTGGATGCCGGCTCAGACGGTGGAATACAACAATTGTCTGCCCTGCCAACAATTACGTGTTTTAAAGGATCAAAATCATTCCATGAGTTTACTACTTTCATTTCATTTTCCCTCCTATTATTTTTATGGTTAAACTTTTATTTGAATATCTGGACAGCATGAGGACATTTGAGTTAATTTGCTGCACTACTTGTTTCTACAACTACGCGATCTTGCTGAAGCTTAAGACTATCAAATATTTTCTCAATAATAACGTAAGCAATGAAAGCCGAGATAATTCCGTTAATGGGAGGAACCCCAGGGCTAAAGTAGGCAAATAAGGCACCTACAGCATAAGCACTGATTCCTACAAAATTAAATTTGGCAAATTTGACCTCAGAAACTCTGGGCATATGTCTTCTGTATTTGTAGAAGCAATCAGCCATTATCACCCCGCCTACAGGGGGGATAATGGTGCCCATAATTACAATGTAGGGAATCAGCCAGTTGTACATACCTGCAATAGCTAGAGCTGTAGAAAGAGCCGCTGCCCCCAGTGTAAACATGCGTCGCTTACTAGACCTAAAGAAGTTACATCCTGCAACCCCGCAGCAATAAATAGAATTATCCTGGGTAGTCCACATATTAAAGAACAACAT
>CAZHAJ010000077.1:0-8588 GCA_964530215.1 uncultured Peptococcaceae bacterium
AGCTATCAGCTATCAGCTATCAGCTATCAGCTATCAGCTATCAGCATTATACGCCAATTTAGTGAGTTTTGGTTTAATTTAATTGATTTTAATTGTTTATTTTTATTTTTTGTTCTTCTTCTGAATTCTGGATTCTGGCTTCTGGATTCTGTATTTTCTGGGATTCTGGATTCTGGATTCTGACTTCCGACCAACAAGGAATACCCATAAGCATAAAGCTGTCCTCTACCCAAGAAGCTTCTCCATCTCTTGCCAGATTTCATCTTTTCCCTGACCGGTCTTTGCAGAAAAACCCACCAGACTGTTTTGACCCTCTATACCTAAAGTTTTTTCGATAAGTTTCATTTGGTTGTGAACCTGACCCCTTGACAGCTTATCAATCTTAGTGGCAACCGGCAATACCGGTATTTGCTCCTGCATAAGCCACTGATACAGCTGAAGATCCATTTCGGTGGGTTTGTGCCTTATATCCAATAAAAGGACAACACCGCACAGAAGGTTTCTCTTTTTTAAATACTCATGAATTAATACTCCCCACTCTTGTCTTATTTTTGCGGGCACCCTAGCATACCCGTAACCGGGCAAATCCACCAGGCAAAATGAATTATTAATCAAAAAATAATTTATTAGCCTAGTTCTGCCGGGAGTATTACTGGCCCTGGCAAGACCCTTCCTGTTTACCATTTTATTTAAAAAAGAAGATTTCCCAACATTGGAGCGCCCGGCTAGAGCGACTTCAGGGAAGTCCTCCACCGGGCAGTCCTTCAAGCTGTATGCGCTTTTTACAAAATCGGCTGAGACAATTTTCATGCTTGAATCTGTGGTCCTCCTTCGACCTGAACAATTCTGTTCAGATCAACTACTTCGGGTGTAATCAACATAGGATCGGAGTCTAAAGTGCCTTCGATAATATCCTCTTTGAGCAACGCCAGCTTCAGCACTTCATCGGTGTGCTCCACCACTCTGAAGTCAAGGTTTCGCTTAATATTTACCGGTATCTCATCCAAATCTTTTTCATTATCCTTGGGCAAAATAATCATTTTTATACCTGCACGATGGGCCGCCAGCACCTTTTCCTTAATACCTCCCACAGGTAAAACTCTTCCCCTAAGGGTTATTTCTCCTGTCATGGAAACATCTCTGCGTACTCTGGCACCCGTAAGGGCAGAAGCCAATGCACAGGCAATAGTAATCCCTGCAGACGGTCCGTCTTTAGGAATTGCCCCTTCAGGAATATGGACGTGAATATCAAATTTCTCAAACACTTCTTCTTTTATATTTAACTGGTTAATTCGACTGCGAACATAACTATAGGCTGCCTGGGCCGATTCCTTCATAACATCACCCAGTTTACCGGTGAGCGTAATCTTGCCCTTACCCTTATAGATTGATACCTCAATGGCCAAAGTATCTCCGCCCACCTCTGTCCAAGCCATGCCGGTAGCTACCCCTACTTGATCCTCTTGCTCCATCAATCCGTATCTATAACGTGGTATTCCCAATAAGTTCTCAATATTCTGGGTAGTTATCTTAACTTTATCAGACTTCGCACCCACAATCTGCTTGGCTGCTTTTCTGCACAAAGATGCTATATTTCTCTCCAGATTACGGACTCCGCTCTCCCGGGTATACTCCCGCACCACTTTTCTGATGGCATTTTCGGATATGCTGAGCATTTTATCTGTAAGACCATGCTCCTTTTTTTGCTTGCGTACTAAATGTCGAGTAGCAATCTGTACCTTTTCTTCCTCGGTGTACCCGGATATATGAATTAATTCCATCCTGTCCAGCAGCGGTCTTGGTATATTGTGCTGAACATTGGCAGTGGTAATAAACATTACCCCGGAGAGATCGTATGGCACTTCCATATAATGATCGCTGAAGGTATTGTTCTGTTCGGGATCTAACACCTCCAGCAACGCGGAGGAAGGATCTCCCCTAAAGTCATTGCTCATTTTGTCTATTTCATCTAAAAGAAAAACAGGGTTTTTGGATCCCGCTGTTTTCATCCCTTGGATTATCCTGCCCGGCAAAGCACCTACATAGGTTCTTCTGTGACCTCTGATTTCTGCTTCGTCTCTGACTCCTCCCAGAGAAACCCTGACGAATTTACGTTCCAGTGCCCTGGCAATGGAGCGTGCCAAAGAAGTTTTTCCTACACCGGGAGGCCCTACAAAACAAATAATAGGTCCCTTCATTTTTTTAGCCAGCTTTCTGATGGCCAAATATTCTAGAATTCTTTCCTTTGGTTCTTTAAGACCGTAGTGATCCTGATCCAAAATTTTTGCAGCTTCATTTATATCCAATCGGTCTTTAGTGCTTTTGTTCCAAGACAGCGCCAATATCCAATCCAGATAGCTTCTGACCACAGCTGACTCTGCAGACATTGAAGGCATTTTTTCAAGCCTGTCTAACTCCTTAAGGGCTTTTTCTTCCACCTCTTTGGGAAGCTTGGCATCTGCAATTTTTTCACGATATTCTTCGCCTTCGGCTAACTTATCGTCCTTTTCTCCCAGTTCCTTTTGGATTGCTTTGATTTGTTCCCGCAGATAGTATTCTTTCTGTGTTTTTTCCATCTGCTTACGAACACGAATATTAATTTTGCGTTCCAATTCAACAATTTCCAATTCCTTAGCCACTATGGCACAAAGATGCTCTAAACGCTTTTTAATATCCAAAATCTCTAAGATTTCTTGTTTGTCATCAATCCTTAGGGCCAAATGGGACGCAACTATATCAGCCAAACGTCCTGGCTCCTCAAGATTTACTACTGAAACCACAGTTTCAGGAGGAATGCGTTTTGACAGCTTGACGTATTGCTCAAACTGCTCAACCAAATTTCTCATTAAAGCTTCAATTTCATGGGTCTTTTGATATTCTTCTGAGTACTGCTCAACCTCCACCTTAAAGAAAGGCTGATGTTCTATATACTTAGCTACCTTGCCCCGGGCTAGACCCTCTACCAACACCCTTATAGTGCCGCCAGGTAGCTTAAGCAGTTGCTTAACCTCTGCCACTGTACCTATCTGATAAATATCATCCTCGCCGGGATCATCTGTCTGGGCTTCCTTTTGAGTTGCAAGAAATATCACTCGTTCGTGGAGCATGGCTTCTTCTATAGCCTGAACGGACTTCTCCCTGCCCACGTCCAGATGGATTACCATATTGGGAAAAACTAATATGCCCCGGAGAGGTAGCAATGGCAACATTTTAGTCTTCGGTTCCATGAGCTACACCACCTATGAAGTACATATTTTGTTGCTTATCATAAGATATATTTCATTCTATCACACGTTATTAAGTGCCGCCATAGCAATAAAAAGAAACCCTGGTGTATTAAGGGTATCAGGCATAGGAAAACCCCGCTCCTTTACTTAATGGAGCGGGGTAAGTGGAACTCTACACAGTAAACAGATATACTATATTTTTTAAGTAGTAAGGGCCCCCTGTACTGCAAAGACATCTGACTGGAGCTGAGAAACCTTATCCTCCAGTGGTCTGCTCAGCAGTGCCAATTCCAATGCCTCACCCAAGCTTTCAATGGGAATCACCTCAATATCAGGGATATTGGAAAATATTTTTTGATAGTTATCCTTAGGAATCAACACCTTCTTTGCACCCGCAAGACGGGCTGCCTCTACTTTGGCCACTACTCCCCCCACCGGAAGAACCAGCCCCCTGATTGAAAGTTCACCGGTCATGGCCACCAGATTATTCACCGGAACGCCTTTAACTGCCGAGTAAATTGCAACTGCCACCGCTACTCCGGCTGAAGGACCGTCAATGGGAATACCGCCCGGAAAGTTAATATGTATGTCATGGTTCCTGCTATCGATATTGCTGATTCGGCGTAAAACAGTGAGTACATTCTCCACTGAACCCCTAGCCATACTTTTTCGTCTTATGGTCTTACCGTAACCGGCAATCTCTTCCTCCTCAACCACCCCGGTGATAATAAGCTGACCTTTTCCTTTTGCTACAGACATTGCACCCACTTCTAAGTCCAATAGGGTTCCCATGTTTGGGCCGTATACTGCCAAGCCGTTGACCAAACCTATCTGAGGATGTAATGCCACTTTTTTATCTGGTCTCGGACTGTATTGACCGCTGCTGACAACCCACTCCAAATCGGTTACGCAAATTCTGCTTCGTCCCTCTGCAATGGCTATCCCTGCTGCAATCTGAATAATGTTCACAGCTTCACGACCGTTGCCGGCATATCGTTTAATAACTTCAAAACCCCCTTCCTCTACCGGAAAATTTACTTTATAAGCTGCGTTACGGGCTATAATCTCAATTTCTTCGGGCAGTAGAGGTCGAAAAAATATTTCCAGACAACGTGACCGCACAGCCGGTGGTATATCCCCGGGTGTCCTGGTGGTGGCTCCCACCAGCCTGAAATCCGCAGGCAGTCCGTTTTGAAATATATCGTGGATATGGGATGGAATATTTCTGTCCTCAGAGCTATAATAAGCACTTTCCAAAATTACCTTTCTGTCTTCCAGAACTTTTAAAAGTTTATTTATTTGAATTGAATGCAACTCCCCTATTTCATCAATGAACAACATGCCCCCGTGAGCTTTGGTAACCGCTCCGGGTTTTGGCTGGGGAACACCTGCCAAACCCATGGCACCTGCACCCTGATAAATGGGATCATGCACCGACCCTATCAATGGGTCCGCAATTCCCCGGTCATCAAACCTGGCAGTGGTGGCATCAACCTCCACAAATTTTGCATGTTCTTTAAAGGGTGAAATCATATTCTTTTTTGCTTCTTCCAAAACTACCCTGGCTGCAGCAGTTTTACCCACTCCCGGAGGACCATAGATAATAACATGCTGGGGGTTGGGACCGCACAAAGCAGCCCGCATAGCCTTCAGACCCTCGTTTTGTCCGATGATATCCTCCAACCTGGAAGGTCTTGTTTTTTCTGCCAAAGGCTCTGTTAAAGAAATCGAGCGCAAACGCTTAAGCTTTTCCATTTCTTTTTTGGATTCTTTTTCCACCGCACCCTTGTTGTTCTGTTGAGTTTTTAACAGGTTCCAGAAATACAACCCGATAATTACAGCAAAAAACACCTGAATAAAGGTCAGTATACTACCAAGCCCCATCATTCCTGATCCTCCCACTCAAACAAACCCCCTCATCATCAACGCAGACTGTACTTGGTATTATTACCAAACATTTCTTTTTATATGCCAAGACGAGTAAGCTGCAGGGGGCTAGAATTCTATACATGATGTCCGCGTAGAAAGGTAACTCTTGAAATACCCTCACCCCCACCCGTATTGACTTTGCTTCTTTAAAAAAGGGTGACTGATATTTAAATATCAATCACCCTTTTTAATCTATTTATTTTCCCTTTATGGGGTCTACCCCACACCGATTGACAGAAAGTCACTTCTTAAAATTCTGGATTCTGGATTCTGACTTCTGTATTCTTCTGAAATTATATGTCGATCACAGTTTTGGTAACTTAAGCTGTTTCTTCTTTTTTGCCCTTTCTATCCAAGGACACTATAAGGGGCTTATCTTTTTTAAGGATAACATCCTTGGTAATCACACATTTTGCAATATCCTGCCTGGAAGGAGCTTCATACATAATATCCAGCATGATATCCTCCAATATTGCCCGCAATCCTCTGGCCCCGGTTTTTCTGGTTAAGGCCTCCTGGGCCACTGCCTTTAATGCATCGGGCTGGAACTCAAGATCCACCTCATCCAGCTCAAAAAGCTTGCTGTACTGCTTAACCAAAGCATTCTTAGGCTCTGTCAGTATTCTCACCAAGGCATCGTCATCAAGGGCATCCAATGTAACAATAACCGGCAGACGACCTACAAACTCCGGAATCAAACCATATTTCAGCATATCCTCAGGTAAAATTTGCCTTAAGATATCGCCTATCTTCTTTTCCTTGTGGGTTTGAATATCTGCTCCGAAACCCATGGTCTTTTCGCCGATTCTGTTTTGAATAATCTTGTCAATGCCGTCAAAGGCTCCTCCACAAATAAACAGGATATTAGTGGTGTCTAACTGTATAAACTCCTGATGAGGGTGTTTTCTACCGCCCTGAGGGGGAACACTGGCCACGGTACCTTCCAGTATCTTTAACAGTGCCTGCTGGACGCCTTCACCCGAAACATCTCTGGTTATCGAAGGATTCTCGGATTTCCTGGCTATCTTATCGATCTCATCAATATATACAATGCCCTTTTCAGCCTTTTCCACATCATAATCCGCTGCCTGGATAAGCTTCAGAAGGATATTTTCCACATCCTCCCCTACATATCCGGCCTCTGTAAGAGAGGTTGCATCAGCTATGGCAAAAGGCACATTTAAAAGGCGAGCCAATGTCTGAGCCAGTAATGTTTTACCACACCCTGTGGGGCCCATCATTACAATATTACTCTTTTGCAGCTCAACATCATCAATCTTGCCACCCAGGTTGATCCTTTTATAATGGTTATAAACAGCCACCGACAAGGATTTTTTCGCATCATTTTGCCCAATCACATACTGATCGAGAATAGCTTTTATTTCCTGTGGCTTAGGGATATCACTAAGATCAAGCCCAAGATCCTCATTTAGCTCTTCCTCGATGATCTCATTGCAGAGCTCTATACACTCATCGCAAATATAAACCCCCGGGCCGGCCACCAATTTCTTAACCTGGTCCTGCAGTTTACCGCAAAAAGAACACTTCAGTTGCCCCTTTTCGTTAAACATTACTTCACCTCTTTTCATTACTTCCTAGGTTGGAAGACTTCATCAATGATACCATAGTCTTTTGATTCTTCAGCGGACATAAAATAGTCCCTGTCGGTATCCAAAGAAACTTTGTCCAAAGTTTGCCCTGTATGCTTAGATAGCAACTGGTTTAATACATCTTTCATGCGCAGGATCTCTCTGGCTTGAATATCAATATCAGTTGCCTGACCCTGAGCTCCTCCCATGGGCTGATGAATCATAATTCTGGCATTGGGGGTTGCAAAACGTTTCCCCTTAGAGCCTGCTGCCAGTAAAAATGCCCCCATACTGGCCGCCTGCCCCACACAAATGGTGGATACCGGGCATTTTACATACTGCATGGTATCATATATAGCCATTCCGGCAGTAACCACGCCACCTGGGGAGTTAATGTACATTTGAATATCTTTTTCCGGATCCTCTGCCTCCAAAAAAAGCATTTGAGCTATGATCAAATTTGCTACATGATCATCAATAGCTCCGCCGATTAATACTATTCTATCCTTTAACAGCCTGGAATAAATATCATACGATCTCTCGCCACGACTGGTCTGCTCAACAACTATGGGAACTAGAGTCGACATTATTCTTCCCCTCCAATTCTGGCTTCTACCAACATATTCTTATCAGCTTTCCTTGGTGTCACCTGTTCCGGCTTTTACCGGGACAGATCTTTCCCCCAGCAGTTGAATAACCCTTTCTCTCAGCATACCTAATTTTATCATATCCAGCTGATCTTGAGCTTCAATTATCTTTCTAATCATCTCTGGGTCTTGGTTCATTTCTTTACTCATCTTATTAATCTCTTCAGAAATTTCCTCTTCGGTTACCTCAAGTTTTTCTGCTTCAATAATGGCATCCAGCACCAAGTTCTCCCTTACAGTGCCTTCGGCGTCTGGGCGAATTTTTTCCCTTAATTGCTCCTCTGTGGAGTTGGTATATGAAAGATATTTCTCCATATCAAAACCCTGGGTTGCCATGCGCTGACCCATATTATTAAACATTTCATCTACCCTAGCATCTATCATCTCCGCGGGGATATCCACTTTTGCATTTTCCATAGCCATTGCCAGTGCCTTGCTGCGAACATAGTTTTGCTTTCTTGCCTCTGCAGCTTCCTTTAGCTTATTCACAACATCTTCCCTTAATTCCTCAAGGGTGTCAAACTCACTTATATCCTTTGCAAACTCATCATCCAAGGGTGAGAGTTCTTTACGCTTTAAAGATTTAACGGTAACGGTAAACACCGCCGGCTTTCCCGACAGTTCTTCATTTCCGTAGTCTTCCGGAAAGGTTACATTTATATCCCGAGTTTCGTTAATAGTCATACCCAATAACGCATCTTCAAAACCAGGAATAAAAGAATCGGAACCTATTTCCAAGGAATAATCCTGTGCCTGGCCGCCTTCAAAAGGTACACCGTCAATTTTCCCCTCAAAATCGATAACCGCCATATCTCCTTTTTCAACGACTCCGTCGTCTTCAATGGTAATCAGCTTAGCATGGCGTTTCTGGAGACGTTCCAACTCATTTTGAACATCTTCATCGGTTACCTCAACATCCATTTCTTCGATTTCAAGGTCAAAATACTGACCTAAGGTTACTTCAGGCTTAACAACTACTTTTGCTTTAAAAATTAATGACTTTCCGTCTTCCACCTGAACCATCTCAACTTCAGGCTGAGCCACCGGCTCTATGCCTGTTTCTTTGACTGCAGCCAAATAAGCACTTGGAAGAGCCATATCGATTGCTTCATCATATACAGCTTCCTTATTTATATAGCGCTCCATAACAACTCTAGGAGCTTTACCTTTTCTGAATCCCGGGATATTGACCTTTT
>CAZHAJ010000078.1:0-8164 GCA_964530215.1 uncultured Peptococcaceae bacterium
GAAAAACTAAAATTATTAAAGGAGGGATCGTCATGGGAAGAAACCTTATGGTTAGGTGGGGTTTGAACATAGCGGGAATCCTTCTGACTGCTTATATTATTAATGGATTCGAAGTCACTATTGCCGCTGCAATAATCGGATCACTACTACTGGGTCTGGTTAATGCCACAATTCGTCCACTACTTATATTAGTTACCCTACCCATTAACTTAATAACATTGGGTTTATTTACTCTGGTAATTAATGGACTAATGCTCTGGCTTGTCAGTTCGGTAGTTAAGGGTTTTGATATCGCAGGTTTCTGGATAGCTTTTGTTTCGGCACTGCTGCTTATGATTATAAGCTCGGTAATAAGTATGCTGATAAAAGACTAATAAAATCAGGCTCTCTGTCAATTACTAGTGTAGACCCTATAAAAATAAATAAAACCAAACTGTGATCGATTAAATACGGTGGTCACAGTTTTTTTATGAGCTGTTATTGGCTGGGTGGGCGGATTTCAGTCAGTCCCAATAATGTCCTCCCCCTTCATGCAAGAGTGCCATATATAAATTTCTAGCCTAGACTGCCTTCTAAAATTCTGACTTCTGAATTCTGTCTTCTGTATTCCTCTAAATTATTGTAGAACCTTTTATATTATATTCACCTAGCGAGATAACTGGATTCTTTTGCTGCTTTCAGTCGTTATTACATGCCGGTTAGTGTCGGAATTGTTCCTTTCATCTTTTTTAAAAGGATTTTATCAGTCTTTCGGATAAATAAAAATAAACTGACTTCTTGTAGGAGGGGTTTTTGTTGAATTATTATCCGGAGTCCAGTTCGGCTTTGGATCCATATCTTCTTAATAAAGATTTTATATCCATAAAAGTTAATCCAAAAACCGTAGTAAAATCAGGTTTTAACTGTAAAACAATCCAACAATTATTAAAAAATATTCAGACATCTCAACCGGCAACATATCAGCATTCTTTAAATGTTGCCCGCTTATCTACTTCACTGGCATATAAATTGTGCTTAACATCTGAAGAGATATATAATATTTGCGTTGGTGCTTTACTGCATGATATCGGTAAACTTTATATACCTCGATCACTGCTGGAAAAAAGATCAGGCTTTAAGTCTGATGAATGGTCCTTTATCAAAAGGCATCCCAAAAGCGGAGTAGAGATAATTACTCAGTATCAATGGGGAGAACCTTTGGAGTCCATGATTCTACTGCATCATGAACGTCTTGACGGGAAAGGCTACTATGGATATAAAAAAGATAAAATTCCCCTTTACGCCCGTATTATAACATTATCTGATTCTTATGATGCCATGGTCTCACCCCGTCCATATCAAAAGACAAAAACAATCAATGAATGCTGGTTAGAACTTGAAAAGTGTGGCAACACACAATTCGATACAGATCTGCTACCCTATTTTCATGCTGTTATCTATAATAACCCTTTTCAAAAAAGCATCATTATTACATAAACTTTTGCACAGTGTATAGTTTTTTTGTAATTGCTTACTATAATAAAACGCCAGACCATCAGGGGGTTTTTACAACAAATATAATAATGGTACACGGAGGGGTAGAGGCCCCTCAAAGCAATGCACATATCAATGTACTCCGGAAATCCGCGCAGAATTGTTATGATTCGCTGAACCGTGGAATTTTGGAGGCTGCTGAGGAAGCAATCAAGGTGCTGGAGGATGACCCAAAATTTAATGCCGGGTATGGCTCAGCATTAAACCTTAACGGTAAAGTTGAAATGGATGCATCGATAATGGACGGTAAAACAGGTAAGTTTGGTGCTGTTGCTGTTTTGTCTGGCATTTCAAATCCCATTGCTGTAGCAAGAAAAGTACTGGAAAACACACCTCACTCCATCCTCGCAGGTAAAGGTGCATTTGAATTTGCCCTTAAGAATGGATATAAAGAAAAAAATTGCATAAGTCCCGAAATGCAGAGGGCGTGGGAAAAGAAGATTAGTTTTATGAAAAACGGCAAAAAATCCGATGTCAACCTGTTCACCGGCAGGGATTCAAATGATGCTCAGGATACGGTGGGATGCGTGATTTGCCACCTGGGTAATACTGCCGCTGCTTCTTCCACAGGAGGGTACCTAATGAAACTGCCGGGTAGAATCGGGGATACACCTATTCCGGGAGCCGGTATCATCGCTACAGACAACTGTGCAGTGGTGTGTACCGGGCTTGGTGAAGCATTCATCGAAACTCTTACCGCAAGCTTTTTGAACTCCTTGATCTCTCAAGGTTATCACCCCCAAGAAGCATCAGAAAAAGCCCTTACAAGGCTGGTCAACAAAAGAGCTTCGGTGGGTGGGATAATTGTGATTGATCATAATATGCAATATGGGGCTTGCTTCAATGGCAGGAGTTTCCCAGTGGCTCTAATGGTTAACGGTTCTTTGATTGAAAGCTTTAGACCTGTCAAGATTCCTTAAAACACATTATCACTTTAAATATATTTTACGTTCCAATCCCGGAATCCAAGATGACCATGAGACATCCTCTGAACTATCATCCTTAATCCTCGAAAAAACATCCACTACAGTATCAAGATTATCTAATATGTGGATCACTGCAGCTTCCAAGATTTTTGGCCTTTTCGGTGACTGCCACTCATACTGACCATGATGACTGGTAATCATATGCAGCACCTTTAGTCTGAGCTGAGGGGGAAAATTCTCTCCTAATTCACTGATCCGACGCTCAACTTGGTTTACTCCTATAATGATATGTCCTAAAAAACGTCCCTCATCTGTGATGTCGATGGTACGATTATAAGTATATTCTTCAATCTTTCCGATGTCATGCAAAACAGCGCCGGTAATCATTAAGTCCCTGTCCAACATGGGATAGAGACACACCATCTTTAAAGATGCTTTGGTAATATTAAGACTATGCTCCAACAATCCTCCCAAATAAGCTTGGTGGTTAATTTTAGCCGCCGGGGCAGTTGTAAATCTTTTTAACCACTGCTCATCATTAAAGAAAGAAAATAGCAATTTTTTCAGATGGGGATTTTGAATTGAATCAATGATCTCGGTAAGCTCCGCCAGCATTTCCCCAATATTCCTTGGGGAAACCGGTAAAAATTCTTTTGAACTGTACTCTTCGTCAGGACAAACCCGATAAGCTAAAACATTTAATTGAAGTGAACCGTTATAATCTCTAACCTCTGCTTTTACCTCCAAAAGATCTCCCACTCTAATGGAACCACTTGCCTCATCAGCTCTGTCCCAAATTTTTGCTTCCATTTGTCCACTGCTGTCCCCCAAAACAAGGGTTAAGAAATTGCCTGTTTTTCCTTTAAAAGGAGTGAGTCTTTTAGATATGACCATAAACTTGGAAGCCATTTTAGTACCGTTTTTAATATCTTTAACTTTTACTCTATCCATTAAATTGTCCCTCTTCCGCAAGATACCTGTATTATCATATCTCTTCCACGAAATAGGGTTCAATTCCTCTAAATCAAATATTCGATAATTTCTTTTTCTCTGATCTCTTTATTTATGATTTCAAAAATCTTAATAATTGCCATGGAATCAAAAACCCATTCCACAGTAGCAAAACCAGGCAGACTTTCCCCCCTAGTGCGTTTGGAAAGTGTAGGGCTCTGCAGAACTAAGCAGTTACCCCGGTCTCCAAACATCTGAACCGACTCATAACAATGCTGATGACCCCACATAAAAAGGTGGGCCCCGGCTTGCATTAATTCGTCTCTGGTTTTTTCTGCATTAAACATTGCCCTATGAGCGGTGCCTTCAAACTTCACCATGGGATGGTGACAGAAAACTACTTTCAGATAATCTCTAGGGGTTAATTCCAAAATTCTTTTTGCTCTAGTTCGCTGGTAATGGTCTATATACCCGTTGAATAATCTTGACGGGTTTATACCGTGAGCAGAGTTTAGTCCCAAGATTATACAGTGATTGCCTCTGACACAGGGCTCTAAGGGTCTGTCTATCCACTTCAACCACTGGTGATATTTCCTTCCTATGGTTTGTGAAAACAGAGATTTTGCATCTCCCCAGTAGCCAATATCATGATTACCGGGCACTACTGCGGTCTTTAAATTTAACGAATCAAATTTTTTAAGCCAAAATGAAGCTGCCTGATATTCACTCTCCTTAGACCTGGCAGTAATGTCGCCGCTTATTAGGATATAATGGTGTTTATTCTGCTTTAGCCAGCTATAAATTAACTTGCACCAATTAGATGTATATTTCTCCCCAAAATGTAAATCTGTGAGGTGTAAAATTTTAATCCTACTGGGTCTTTGCTGCCCTTCAACCACTTTATAAACTTCCTCGTCCGCACATTTTAGGCAGACTCTGTGGTCCTTCGCCAGATGCTTACCATGTGTCCGGTGAAGACAAACCACACACCTTCTGCCTCCGGCTTTTTTATAAAACTTATTTACTCTTTGATTACACACGCGGCAAAATTTCTTTACATCAAGATGGTCCATTATGGACACTCCCATTGTCAGCCAGCCGACAAACAAATATCATTATTTTTTATATACTGGGTCTATTGGTACCGTTAATTTTTTCTCTTTTCTTTTGTCCGGAAGCAATTCCGGTCTTCCATACCGAACGATAACCGAATTTCCCGCTTTCTTTAATTTTATTTCCATATGCTGCATTATCAATATCTTTATCAGACAAATAATCCCCTCCCAGAAGTTCATAGGCGTATTTTATCTGATATAAATAATAATTATTAATTATCTATGATTATTTTTAAAGGATTTTAAAAATATATCGTAGAAATTAAATTTATTAAGCATTAGCAAATGTTCAGGAGGTTACTATGAAGAATACTCAAAAGTTTAAATTCAGCTACCGGATTAATGCCGAAACATGCATGGCCTGTGGAACCTGCGAAGATGAATGCATATTTGATGCTGTATATATAGATGATAACTCTAATTATGCAATTAATCCCTCAAACTGCACCAGATGCGGAAAGTGCTTTAGGGCTTGTCCGGTGGAAGCGATTGTCAGGATAAAGCATGATTAACTCTTCTTTATTAAAAGGCGATTAATCATTAGGTTTCAACTTTATGTTTTTTATAAATCTTTTAAAATCTTGGAGGCATTAAAACATCTACCCAATCTATAATCTTTTTCCTAAAACCATCTTTGGTTTTTCGTTCAAGACTTAATTGATCTTTAAAATGGTCTTGGCTTTGTTGCTTATATTCATCTTGTGTTTTGTCAGTAACTTTTTCTCTTTTCTCATATTGGGTATAGAAACAGCTGCTCCCTATATACTCTCTTAGGATAGAATTCGGAGGCACTTCGGAACTGTCCAACTGCTCAAAAAAACTGAGCAACCTGATTAATCTCCTGGCTTCCGAATACTGGGGATTACTTTTGTTAATGCCCTTTAATAAGGGTTCTGCATAACCCTTCAGCACAGCCAGCTCATAAATTAACGACGAATTAAACATCACATCTGCCTGTTCCTGAAAAGGAAAAATATATTTTTCTTCTCCTCTTCTCACAGAAGGCCATATTTCCAGTGTTCTCTCTGCCGAAAAACCCCTGAAGTTACTGTCCCTGACAATCCTTCTTATCAACCTCAAGTCGGTAGTATGAATCCTATTGTTAAAATCCAGGTTCATATGGGTAAGGGCACTGATATATATTTTAAACTTCCTACCTTTGGGAATAGAGGTGGTCAACAAATCATTTATTCCATGAATTCCTTCCAGCATTATAAGATCATTCTTCTCCAGCCTTAATCGTTTACCGCTGTATTCTCTCTTCCCGGTGATAAAATTATAGCTGGGAACTTCAATTTCTTCTCCTTGAACCAACTTATTTAAATGGTCGTTAAAAAGCTTTCTGTCTAATGCATCAAGGCTTTCAAAATCATATTCCCCGTACTCATCTTTAGGTGTGTGCTCTCTTTCTAAAAAATAATCATCCAGGGAGATGGATACCGGGTTAATACCGTTTACCTGTAAATAAATAGCCAATCTTTTTAAAAAAGTTGTTTTTCCCGATGAAGAAGGTCCTGCAATCAAAACTATCCTGATGCGGTCATCATTTCTGCTGATTTCATCAGCCAGTTGACTAATTCTTTTCTCTTGAAAAGCTTCTGCTACTCTGATTAATTCTCCAGGGTCCTCCATTGATAACCTTTGATTTAGTGCCACCAAACTGCTTACCTTTATAATCCTTCTCCACTTCCCTGCTTCGTAGAAGACGGTGGATAGCTTACCCTGCTCCTCATATACAGGCAGGTTTAGAGGATCCTCTTTTTTAGGCAACTCAAGTATAAAGCCAGGTAGATAAAGTCTTAACCTAAAGACCCTTAAAACACTTAAGTCCGGTATTATGGGTCCCAGAGAATAATCATAGTAATCATCAATCTTGATTACTTCCACCGGATAGGAACCCCAATATGATAAAAGATCAGCCTTATCTTTATAACCCTTCTCCAGAAAAAGCTTTACAGCCTCAGTTCTAGACATTAAGGTTCTTTCTATTCTGCACTTACTGCTTATTATGGACTTCATTTTCTTCTCAATTTTCTCAATATCATCTGCTTTCAATGCCCTGTCTATTATTATCTCACCATAGATAGCATTGGAAAGAGAATGCTCAATTATTACAGCACTCCCGGGCAATACCTCCTGTGAAGCCCTATTAAGAACCATAATCAATCCGCTTTGATATATCCTAAGACCATCCTCACTTTCCAGATCAATAAATTCAAGATGACTGTCCTCTATCAATTCTGTCTTAAGGTCCTCAAGGGAATTATTAATTTTTACCGCCACCACCGGTGATATTCTGGCTTTTTTTTCATACTTTATTACATCTCCAGCCTTTACACCTTTGGGCTGTCTAATAATACCGGTACCTGCAATTTCTATTTGTATTGTGTCGATATTTCCACCAATCTTTTTTGTCACCCGGCTCACCCCACTTAGCTGCAATTTATCCGGCTATAATAATTATATAGGCTTTCTTACATCTGTTCCACCGATTAATATCGTTTTATCTAAAACCATCTCGCTCCTCAATAGTACCAGTGGCTGTCCATTAATGGCATTTTAGCATAATAATATTGGCTGCAAATAATATAATTAATATAATATTAGTTAGTAACTGTATGCAAATAATACCGTGGAGGGAATAAGAATGGTTGATACCGACATCAATTTAGAAGTCAGGGAATTGGAGACGCTGATAAAAGACCTTGATAAAGTTATTGATGTGGTTATAGTAAATGTTAATCAACCCAACGGTGAGTCATCATTAAAGGCTTTTGTAGAAACTGAAGATGATGCGCCGTTAGATGAACAAGTAATTATACAGTATTGTCTTAAAGAATCCAGCAGAGGTCGTGCACCTTCGGCTGTGATATTCTGTAAAATCCCCAGAACACCCTCTGGGAAAGTTGCCCGTATGGTTCTACTTGAACAACTAGCCGGCTAGCTAACAAAGTAATATGTTTTAAAAGATTTAAAAAGGTGGCTGAGCCACCTTTTATATTTTATCTTTTAATAAAATAATCTTTTTGTATTTTTATGCTGTGATTAAAAATTATTTCATAAACTCTTTCAATCATTTCGGGATCAACATTTTTTATTTCAGCCAAATCCCTCAGTCTTCTGACAACCTCCTTCTCTCTATCGGAATCCTTGATTTTTGATTCTTCTTTCAGAGATCCTAATTTTTTCACCATATCTACACGAATACCAATCAATTCCAATATCTGACCATCTATCAAATCGATTTCTCCTCTGATTTCTTCGATGGAAATGGGATCAATTCTTTTTTCAGGCTGAATATGTGCAGACAATGTTGTGTCTTTGGGATAAGAACCAAGTATTTTAATTTTATGCATTCTATCAACCAGATTAGCTATAGCTTTCTCGATGCAAGGCTCACTGCGATGTCCCTCAAGGTCAATAAAAAACAAGTACTGTCCCAATTTCCTCTTTATTGGCCTAGATTCGATTCTGGTTAAATTAATATCCCTTAAAGTAAATTCCCTAAGGATAGAATAAAGGGCCCCGGGGCGATCCTTGGCTTCAACCACCAGAGATGTCTTTGAGTTAGAACTATATTTTTCATCATGATTACTTAGTACCACAAACCTTGTAACGTTTTCATCCGAATCCTGAATA
>CAZHAJ010000079.1:0-8109 GCA_964530215.1 uncultured Peptococcaceae bacterium
GGTTGTTATCCGGCTTTTAGCGCCGGAGCTTATGGACTAGCCAGCAGGACGCATGCCATGCGGCCGCAGCCGAGTAGTGCATGGACGCAAAAAAAAACTGTGACCAACTTTTCTATGTCAGTCACAGTTTAGGTTTTATTTATTATTATTGGGTCTACACTAGCAATTGACAGATAGCATTTCTTAAAATTCTGGATTCTGACTTCTGGCTTCTGACTTCAAAGCTTCTGACTTCCTAAGTCCATCATAGTTTTGATTCTATTTACTGTCCGTGGTCCTACCTGAACGTAAAGAACTATTTATCTTGCTGAAATATATTGCCTACCAAATCCCCGATAGTAACAGGATTTTCCTCAGCCTCAACATTTTTAGCATCCTGCTTATCAACTGCAACATCTCTTCTTGCCGCTACCTTGGTATCTTCTGCTTCCCTTATGGATAGGCGAATACGTTTTTCTTTAGGATCTACACTTAGCACTTTTACTTTAACCTGCTGTCCTTCCTCTACTATTTCCTCAGTTTTTTCCACATGTTCCACCGAAAGATGAGATATGTGTACCAGTCCTTCTACCCCCGGTTCCAGTTGTACAAATGCCCCAAACGGTGCCAATCTTACCACCTTAGCCTGAACTATATCTCCTGCGGGGTATTTTTCTTCAACTCTATCCCAAGGACTTGGCAGCAATTGTTTCAAACCAAGGGAAATTTTTTCAGTTGATTTGTCTACACGCAACACCACAACTTCTATTTCATCATTAATTTTCAAAACATCTGAAGGATGATTAATCCTGTGCCAAGCTATTTCTGAGACATGAAGAAGTCCGTCAATGCCTCCTATATCTACAAAGGCACCGAAATTTGTAAGTCTTTTCACAGTACCTTTTACCACCTGATTTTCTTCCAAGTTATTAAGTAATTCTGAACGCTTTCGAGAGTACTCTTCTTCCAATATAACTTTACGTGACAGTATAATTTTATTTTTATCTGGGTCAAGTTCTATAACTTTTGCTGTAATATTTTCGTTTACCAAAACAGATAGATCTTCTATATAATTTCGATCCACCAAAGAGGCGGGCATAAATGCGCGCAATCCTATATCCACAAGCAAACCGCCGTTTACTACCTCTTTGACTACTCCGTGAACCGCCTCACTTTGGGCAAACTTTTGCTCAAGTTCTTCCCATGTTTTGCCTGCATCTGCCTTGGTTTTAGAAAGTATCAGTCTACCCTCTTCATCCTCAAGTTTAACCACTAAGACATTTATTTTATCTCCCACATTAACAATCTCAGATGGAGAGTTGACTTCAAAGCTGGAAAGCTCTTTTTTAGGTATAACTCCTTCGGACTTTGCTCCGATGTCCACCAAGACCTCGTCCTGGTTGACTTGAACAACAATTCCGCTTACCACCTCTCCCGAACGAACAGATTTAATGTCTATTGCTCCAGACATGTTCTCATCTTCGTTCATCTCAGTTGAGTCGTCTGCTGTATTTTCTGATTCAACTTGAGGTTCATTAGTTGAGTCAATAGTCTGCATTTCCGACTCTACCATCTCATCATCATTTTCTTTGATAAACATTTCATCCATCTCCTTCATCCTTCTTTCTACCTCCTCAATAATCCACTGTGGTGTAGATGCTCCTGCAGTAATACCCACAGTCATGTCACCATCCAGCCATTCTTTATTTATTTCATCCGCTGATTCGATTTGATAGGTGGTAGTACCTTGTTCTTTACTTAAGGCTGTCAATTTTGCAGTGTTGGCACTGTTGCTACCGCCTATCACCACCATCAGGTCAACATTTTTTGCAAGCTCAACAGTGGATTTTTGCCTTTGTTTGGTAGCATTACATATGCTATTATAAACTGTTATATTCTCACATTTATTTTTTAAAACTTCAACTACCGATTCGAATACTTCTTTGGTCTGGGTGGTTTGAGCTAAGACACCAATTTTGGGGGGCAGATCTCTCTTTTGGGCTTCATCGAAATCTTTTAATACAATCAATGTGCCTTGGGTCCAGTTTTTAATTCCAATGACTTCAGGGTGATTTTCATCCCCCACCAATACTGACTGGTTTCCTTCTAAATATATATCTTCGGCTATTTTTTGAGCCTTAGTTACAAATGGACACGTGGCATCTATTAAAGTTAAGTTTTTTAAATCAGCTAGCCGGTAAATATCTGGTCCTACTCCATGGGATCGTATAATTATACTGCTACCTTCTTCTGCCTGAGTTATGTTGTCAATTATCTTCACGCCGGTTTCAGCAAGCTTTTCCACAGCCTGACGGTTATGTATAATTGGCCCCAATGAATATATGGGCTTACTGCTTTCATTGATACTTTTATTTGCGATTTCAAACGCTCTTTTAACTCCATAACAAAAACCGGCTTCCTTGGCTCTTATTATTTTCATCAAAGATCACCGCTTTTGGGCATTTCCATCAAGTTCGCGATCTGCTCCATAATTAATGTGCTTAGCTGGACAAGTTCTTGTCGTGTATACTTTTGAGGCACATCATGGGTGCTATTTTCGACGGCATTAATAGCCGAACCTATTTTTACGGTAATATTGCCAAACAAACCTCCGGAATTAATTATTGCTACCGGCTGTACAGGGACGCCTGCTTTGGTTGAAAGCATTGCCATACCTATTTGAGGCTCCAGGAGACCACTGTCTTTATTCCTTGTGCCTTCGGGAAAAATACCCACCGTTTTTCCCTGTTTTAGGTAATTAATTGCAGTTCTTATGGCATTTCGGTCGGCACTTCCCCTTTTTATCGGGAAAGCTCCTGCCATAGCAATGGCATTTTTTAATATAGGGACTCTAAAAAGTTCTTCCTTGGCCATAAAAAAAATTTGTCTTTCTTTGGGAATAGCACACCCCAATATAATGGGATCCCAGTAGCTTCTGTGGTTACAAACTACAATCAAACCTCCTTGGGGAGGTATATTTTCCAATCCGGTAACTCTCATTCTGCGGATAAGTATTAATAAAGTCCTGCACAGCCTCCAGGCGAAACTGTAGAACATCAGGGTTACTCCTTTGATACCTTATTTAGAATTAAATAAATAACTTCCTGTGCATCCATATCGGTACAATCAATTATAACTGCATCATCTGCGGCTTTTAAAGGATTTATGGATCGGGTGCTATCTAAAAAATCTCTGGTCTCAATTTCCTTCATCAAATCAGTCAAATCTACTTTATATCCCAATAACTCTAAGTCTTTTGCGCGTCTACATGCCCTTACATAAGGTGAGGCAGTAATATAAAACTTAAAATCAGCTGCGGGCAGAACAACGGTACCAATATCCCTTCCTTCCATTACTACCCCACCAGCAGTAGCTACTAATCTTTGCAAGTCAATTAGATGTGTCCTTACACCAGAAACATTTGATACTTGGGATACATGCCTGGTTACTAAGGGTTCTCTAATGGGGACTGTAACATCTTCGCCGTCTATTAAAATTTGATTGTTATGAGTGGTCATTTCAATTTTTACCGAGGAAGCCAATTTGCTTAAAGCCTCAGCATTGCTTAAATCGATTTCCTCTTTTAAAGCAAGGTAGGTAATGGCTCGGTACATTGCACCTGTGTCAATGTATTTATACCCAAGGGCTTGGGCAACTCCTTTGGCTACAGTGCTTTTGCCGGCCCCCGCAGGACCGTCGATGGCAATAGTGTATAATTTAGACATATATTTCCCCATAACTTATTGTATCAATGCAAACTATTTTGAACAGATAGTTCCTTCGACATTATAGCAGTTATTCCTTTATTTGTACAAAAAATGTATTTAAAAAACAACGAATTAATCGTTGTTTTTTCTCATTAATTTGTTTATTACTCCAAAAAAATTTGGGAAGGATACATCTGCAATAGAAGAAGAACGTATTGTGGTAGTTCCGTCAGCCACCAAACCGGCAACAGCCATGGACATAGCTATCCGATGATCCAGTTTTGGGTTAATCTCAGCTCCCTTTAGCTGAGCTCCCGGACGTATCCTCAAGCCATCCTTTAGCTCTATTATGTCTGCACCGAATTTTCTCAAATTTTCAGCCACTGAACTGATTCTGTTAGATTCTTTTACTTTTAATTCTTCTGCGTCCTTTATAATTGTCTCGCCTTTGGCAGAAGTTGCTGCGACAGCTAAAACAGGAATTTCATCAATTAAACGAGGTATCAGACTTCCTTCAATAACTGTTCCGGTGAGTTGAGATGACTTCACCTGAATATCAGCTATCGGTTCACCGTTTATTGTTCTCTTATTATAAATTTTTATATCTGCACCCATTTTTGTCAAAGCTTCAATAATACCGTCTCGGGTAGGATTTATGCCGGTGTCAACTATAGTTAAATCTGAGTTTGGAGTGATGGCAGCGGCAACCATAAGGAATGCAGCAGAGGAAATGTCTCCGGGTATTTTAATGTTTGCCCCTTTAAGCGTAGCTCCTCCCAATATTCCAACACGGTTTCCCTGAACATCAATTTCAGCTCCTAAATATTCCAGCATTCTTTCGGTATGGTCCCTGGATTTGGAAGGCTCATTTACATAGCTCCAGCCTTGACAATATAGTCCCGCCAAAAGAACTGAAGACTTTACCTGAGCACTGGCAACAGGGGAAGTATAGTCAATGTTATTAAGATTCCCTCCTTTTATGGCCATAGGTGCTAAGGTATTATTTTTTCTACCCCAGATTTTTGCTCCCATTAACCCCAGGGGTATTATTACTCTTCCCATTGGTCTGGAAGTAAGTGACTCATCACCGGTTATGATGCTAAAAAAATCTTGACCTGCAAGAATTCCTGACATTAATCGTATTGTAGTTCCCGAATTTTCAACGTTAAGTACTTTTGTTGGCTCTTTTAAGCCATAAAGGCCTAATCCGTCAATTATGACTTTACCATTATTGGGACCCTGAAAGCTGACCCCCATTTCTTTAAAACAGTTCATCGTAGCTAGGCAGTCATCGCCGTCAAGGAAATTATCAATGATTGTTTGGCCTTCAGCCAATGACCCCAACATTAATGCCCGATGAGAAATTGACTTATCACCCGGGACTCTTACCGTCCCGTTTAGTCCATGTGAACGAGTAATATATATGTTTATTTCACTTCATCCTTTCTAATTAATTAAATAGCCGGGTATTTAGGATATGATCCCAACTCCCGGCTATTTGATAAGCTTTCGTGGTTTAATCCAAGAGATTATCTTTTTTTTGTGGGAATACCCTCAGCAAGCAGCAGCTTAATTGCATTTGATTGGTTGATTTCGTCTGTGAAGGCTAATCTGATTGTTCCCCCTTCACCCTCTCTCACCCTCAGTATTTCTATATCATTAATATTTATACCTTCATCACCCAAAATATTTGCAATATGTCCTATGATTCCAGGTTTATCAGGTACAGTAACTACAATTTCCCAAAGTTGAGGCAGATATCCTTTTGTATTTAAAGGCATATTGATTTTCAATTTTTTTGCTCTCTCTAGTAAATTATAGATATTCTGTTCCTCACTATTGTCAATTGCCATTTGCATTTCATCAAGTCTGACTTTAAAGATATTTATTGCCTGCAGGATAAAATCCCGGTTGGTTAAAAATATATCACGCCACATATCGGGGCTACCGGCAGCTATTCTGGTGGTATCTCTAAATCCACCCGCTGCCAGCAGAGCCATTTTATCAGCATCTTGATAATCAAAAAGACTATTTATTAGTGTTGCCGCCAGCAGATGGGGTAAGTGACTGACAGCTGCCACTGATAAGTCGTGCTCCTTTGGTTCCATTATGACCGGTTTGGCACCTATTTTTTCTACTAATAGCTTCAGTTTATTCAGTTGCTCCTCAGCTGTCCTTTGTTCCGGGGTTAATACATAAAAAGCATTTTCAAACAGATAGGGGTCGGCTCCTTCAATTCCACCCTTTTCGGATCCTGCCATAGGGTGTCCTCCGATAAATGTGACCTCGGGGGGAAGGGACTTGCCGGCATCCGTAACAATCTGAACCTTTGTACTCCCTACATCAGTGACTAGCGCCCCCGGTTTAAGGTGAGGAGCTATGTCTTTTAATAATTTCAAAGTGGTATTAACTGGTGTTGCCAAGATTACCAAGTCACATTGTGAAATTTCACAAAAATCCATTGAGACAGAATGGACAGCTTGAAATTCCAAAGCTTTATTTAGGTTTTCAGGATTTCTTCCTATTCCCAGTGTTTCTGCAACTAAAGATTTTTCGTGCATTGCCAGGCCTAGGGAGCCTCCAATTAAACCTACACCGATAATAGCAGCTCTGTTAAATAAAAATCTATTTTGCATTTGCTAAAGACCTGTTCATGACTCCACTTATTATGCTAACTTCTTTCATTAGAGAATTGAAATTTTTGGGAGTCAAGGACTGGGGTCCGTCACATAAGGCTTCGGCAGGGTTAGGATGTACCTCCACCAACAATCCGTCTGCGCCGGCTGCTATGGCAGCTCTGGACATCGGCTGCACAAAACGCCATTTTCCTATTGCATGACTTGGATCCACTATTACCGGAAGATGGGATAAATATTTCAAAACAGGTACAGCGGTAAGATCCAATATGTTTCTCACATAGGTTTCATAGCTGCGAATCCCACGCTCACAAAGAATTACCTGGTGGTTTCCTCCGGCCATAATATATTCGGCAGCCATCAAAAATTCCTCTATTGTGGCCGAGGGTCCTCTTTTTAGCAATATAGGCTTGTCTGTTTTAGCCAACTCCTTCAATAGAAAGAAATTTTGCATGTTACGGGCACCAACTTGTAATATGTCTGCATATTCTGCTATTATCGGCAGTGATTTTGAGTCCATAACTTCGGTTACTATGGGGAGTCCTGTGTTATCACGGGCTTCAGCCAGCATTCTTAAACCTTTTTCTTCAAGCCCTTGGAAAGAATAGGGTGATGTTCTTGGCTTAAAAGCTCCACCCCGCAGTATTGTTGCCCCAGCTTCCTTTACGCAGGCAGCAGCCTCCAAGAGTTGTTCTCTGCTTTCCACTGCACAGGGACCTGCCATAACATGAATTACATTGCCACCAATCTCAATTTCCCTCACTTTGATAACGGTATCTTCTTCTTTAAAATTTCTGCTGGCTAGTTTAAAGGGATCCAGAATGGGAACAACTTTTTCCACGCCGGGCATGGCTTCAAGCTCCAAAGTCCCCAGTCGGGCTTTGTCCCCTATGACACCTATAATGGTTCTTTCCACACCTTGGGACAGATGAGTTTTAAATCCGTACTCTTCAAGTTTTTTTATCACCACATCTATTTTCTTTTGATCTGTCTTGTGGTTCATTACCACGATCAAATTAAACGCCTCCTTTAATTGATGTTATATCGGATTGACAAAATAGCACCCTTTAGGGTGCTATTTATAGCCGAGTTTAATAAGCATAGTTATCCCCCCTACTGTTCTGCCGTTCTACCCTTTTTTTAGCACCATATTGCCGTAATCCCTATCCTACATATTCAATTTTAGCACAGTTAAGGCATCATAAACAATATATTATGATAAAGCAATATTAATATGTGTAATTTATACCTTCTTTTAATGATTTGGTTAGGTTTTTTACTTTATCAATAATGATTTCCTGTTTATCCCCCCCTTCCATTGCGCTGACAATTATGCTGCCCACAACCACTGCGTCACAATGCACAGCAATTTTAGAAGCTGACTCAGGTCCTGATATGCCAAATCCCACAGCTAGAGGACAGTCAGTGTATCTTTTCAGCCTATTAATAAAAGACTGTATGTCTGTGTTGATCTCATTTCTTGAGCCCGTTACACCGGTTACCGAAACACAGTAAATAAAACTATCTGCCTTCGCAGCTATCTTCTGAAGTCTTTCGTCGCTTGAAACCGGTGATGCCATAGGGACCAGGGCTAATCCATATCGGTTTGCTGCTGTCCTTAAAGGGATATCCTCTTCCACAGGAAGATCGGGTACTAAAAAACCGTCAACTCCCGAGTCGTTTGCCATTGATGTGAAAGCTTCCAGTCCAAATTTAAATACAGGATTATAGTAAGTCATTAATAGTATAGGTATATCGTATAATTCTCTGAATTTCTTCACTAACTT
>CAZHAJ010000080.1:0-8098 GCA_964530215.1 uncultured Peptococcaceae bacterium
CAGCTATCAGCTATCAGCTATAAAGACAGAATCCAGAATTCAGAAGCCAGAATCCAGAATTAGGTAGGGATGTAATGAGAGAAACGGCTAAGTGTTTTCAGGATTTGGTGGTATGGAAAAAAGCTCATAAACTTGTTGTAGAGATATATAGGTTTACAGCCAAATTTCCATCAACAGAGATATATTCTTTGACAGCTCAAATGAGACGTGCTGCTGTATCTGTTCCTGCAAATATTGCAGAGGGATTTAAAAAGAAAGGTAAAGCCGATAAAGCTAGGTTTTACAATATCGCACAGGGTTCGTTGGAGGAGTTGCGATATTATCTTATACTTGTAAGTGATTTAAGTTATGGCAATACAGCTAATCTTAACTTAGAACTTGAGGAAGTCAGCAAACTGCTGGAGAGCTATACCAGGATTATTCTGGATTCTGACTTCTGACTTCTGGATTCACTGTATAGAATATCCACATAAGATAAAGGAGGTGACGGGCTGTGTCTGATTCCCATATGAGAAATATCCCTTACAACTGCAATCAAATATGTGAATTATTTTCAGCTATGCTGGATGATGAATTGACAGGCGAAGACAGGGCCCGTTTTGAGGCACACCTTCTTTCTTGTGATGGCTGCAAAAATGAGTATCAAGTCTGGCAAAGGATAAGCCGGGTATTGAGGGAGGATGAAATAAGTCTAAAGCCTTCACCGGAATTTACTGCCAATGTTATGAGTAGATTGAAAACCGACACTAAGCCAAGGCTTTGGCCGGCAGTGTGGAGAACTCCTACAGCTGCAGCTGTGGCAGCGGTTATGCTGTTTACCGGTTCTTGGGGTGTCAGTGTCGCTTTAAATGCGGATAAACCGGAAGCTGTGATAGTTCAGCAGGGTACAACCCGGGAAGAACAGCAGCAAAGCACCGCTGCCGACGCACCTAAAGAGTCTCTGGGGGAAACAGAGGCTTCCCGGCAGGATCAAGAAGAGACAGAAATTAGCAACAACAGCAGTGGCGGCGTAGAAAAGCAGCAGGTGGCAACCACTTCATCGGCATCCGGGACCACCAGCTCCGTGCAGGTATTCAGCGGAGTAACATTACTCAGTAATAGCCAGAAGGATGTTTTAACTACCATTTTGAAATTATCGCTATCCGATATTAATGGTGCCAGGGATAAGGTGATGTCTTTGGCAGCAAGACAAGGCGGAAGCGGACAGATTCTGGTATCCCAGAAAAAGAGTAACGGTGAACTGGTAATAATAAAAGTTAGTGTTCCCCGGGATACGGGGGTTGGTATAGCAGCGCAGTTGGCCACTTTAGGAGCAGTCAATAGCCGCACCGAGGAAAGAAATGATATATCAGCTGACTACAACAAAGCAGTCAGCAGGCTTAATGAGATACAGTATATGTTAAATCAGGGTTCAAATGATAAGGATCGATTGGAAGCGGAAGCTTCGGGCTTAAAGAGACAGATAGACTCTTGGAATGCAGAAGCTTCAACCCATAGCATCATCGTTTGGCTGGAGAATTAAAAAAACCTTATGACTTATTGGATACAAAATTTTATTTAACTTTTTGGGCATGATGTCGGTATTAACCGGGTCATGCCTTTTGATTTCTTAAATTACTTGTGATTGAAAATTAATCGATACAGTGATATATTTAAAACAAATATACAAAGAATAAAAGAATCAAAGATATTGGAATCATTTCTAAGAGAGGTGGATATAATATGGCAATACGTTTGAGTCAGGGGTTTGATAATATGGAATCTAAAAGGATTAAGGTTTCTGAAAAAAGGCAAATTACCATCCCAATAAAATTCTATGAAAAATTAAATATCGGCAATGAAGTCGAGTGTATTTTTGACGAAGATAGTGGCTTTATATTAATACGTCCCAGCACTAAGGATGATGATTTTAGTGAAGTAATTTTAGCAGATTTAATCAATCAAGGATATTCAGGGTCAAACTTATTAAAGGAATTTAAACGCATAAAGAAAGGGATTAGACAAGCTGTTGAGGATATGATAGAAGATGCTGATAAGGCAGCAGCGGTTCGATCTAGAGATACTAGCGATAAGGATATAAAAGATATATTTAAAGATGTGCTGGAGGATTAATTATGCTCCCTGTTGAGTTTATGCCCCCGGCAAAAAAATATCTGAAAAAAATAAAGGACAAGAATTTAAAGAAAAAGTATCTAGAAGCAATTATGGAAATACGTAGTAATCCAGAAGCGGGAAGATTAAAAACTGGCAATTTAGCCGGAATTCGTAGTTATGACATTAGATATTGTGGTGTTAATTATGAGTTAGCATATCGTTTATCAGTTAATGAGCAAGGCGATGTAGTAGTTGTTATAATGGCTGGAACCAGAGAAAATTTTTATGAAGTTTTGAAAAGCTATTTAAAATAGGGCCAACATTTCAAATACATTATGAATTATTACTGCGGTTTCCGCCCTGGTTAAAAATCTTTGGGGATAAAATCTGTCATAGGTTCTCCCTTGGATAATGCCCAAAGAGTAAGCCCATTCTATTGCTTCCCTTTCTTCCCTTGATACAGAGTTTAAGTCAGTGAAGGGAAGGGGTAAAATCTTGTCCTCAATAAAGGCATCTTCAAACATATCCTTCAAAACCACCATAAAGGCAGCCCTGCCGATACTGTCACCCGAACCCATGGTTGTGGCGGATTTGCCGGTAATATTGGACTGTATGCGGTATAGCTGGGCTATGGTAACGGCATCGTCGGGTCGGAAGGTGCCGTCTGAGTTGCCTGCCATTGCTCCCCCCACAGAGGCTTTCTTTATTGTATTTTCTGCCCAGTGACCTGAAATGTCGGTAAACTGCCTGGTGTAGATCGACTGCTTTTCAAGGGTTTTGCCGGCCACCGCACCGGTAGTCCTGTTTACTGATACAATCTTTATGGTATCTTGATATTCATTGAAATTTAATTTTCCATTAAAACTCTTATGGTCAGCATTTAGCTGGATTTCTTCATGTTTACCGTCTTGATACCAAACATACAAAATATCTCCATCGGTATATCTGGTAATGAAGGAGTCATCGTTGTGCTTCCGGATGACTGGCATAAATGCCGGTTTTGGGGCCCTATTATCGGAGGCAGCTCTGATAGCCACCGGAACCTTGTTGTAAGGGGAGGGGGCCAGCAGTGAGACCACGGTGATTACTTCTCCCGGCTTAAGGTCTTGGGCTGTTATCGGTAGTCCGTCCTTGCTTACATCGGTAAAAGTGCTGCTTATTCGATAACGGTCTCCCGTAGAGGTGTAGAGGTGTTGCCCATCCACCTGGGATATAGTCTCTGTTGCGTCTTCCAGCATTTCGGCCACATCTACCCTTAACACCTGATCTCCGTCTGGGGTTAGTGTTGCCCTCACCCAAGTACCCGAGGTTAAGGTGGTGATGTTGGTATTAAGACCCCATCTTTTCACCTGGGTTTGAGGGGACAGTTTAAGCTCTCTAAAGCTGTTGTTGATATCACTGATATAAATACTGTTGTCATTTAAACTGGTAAAAAGAACCTTGCCATAGACTACATTGCTGTATGCTGCTATGCCCAGTATGTTTTTGCTGTCCGGCAGCACCACTGCCACTACATAATCTCCTTTGGTAAGAGTACTTATTTCGGAGGTTGACTGGTCCTTTTGTATTTCGCTTCCCGGCAATATCTTAAAGGGTTCTTCGCCCCCTATGCTGATGCTGCCTGTCAGAGAATTAATTTCGGTGATAAATCCGGAGATTATATTTCTGTCCATTAATATAGAGCTGACTAAATTGGAGGTTTTAGGGGTCACCAAAGCAACCTGCTGTCCGGACATTACTTTTAAGGCCCCGGTCAGGTTTTCCGCTCCAAAGACAGTTTCCACTGGATCGGTGGATACGTAGCTGTCGTTATATGTATAGGAGGCTTCGGGAGAAACCTGGTAAACCCGGTTGCTCTGAAACAGCTCAATTGATTTAATTTTTTCATCAATACCTGTAACAACTCGGTTGACAAAACCCTTTACCACCTCAAAATCCGCAATTAATGAAGATATTGTCTGGGTTACACCATCCAAAGAAGCCTTCAGGCCCACTCCCTGGGGCAGGTCTGAAGTGCTTTCCCGGTATTGTCCGTTCACCGTGATTCCTTTCTCTGTCTGGGGATTCTGATAGTAGCCGCCCTCTTGGCCGTCTTGGGCTGATTGATGCCATACTCGTCCCCCAATGCCGTCCCTAGTCTGAGCGCTTTCCGGAGTCCATTGACGACCCACCACATATAAAGAGTTTTGGTTATAATAAACCCGGTGGCCGGATAAGTCCTTTAATTCACCGGTCTTTTCCCCATTTAAAAAGTAGTGAAGGGTTCTACCCGAAGGGCTTATATTCTGTTGTCCGTAGATCTCTATCTCTCCGGCAGTATTTACGTTTTTGACAATGCCGCTGGCCAGGGGTTGTCCAAAAACCAGTGAGTAATCCTGGGCATTGCCGATTATGGACTCAGCCTTTACTTCGATGGTATAGACACCTTTCTGGGGTTTTTCTATATATACCTGTTCTGTATTATTTATATTGTCCGGTACTTCGTAGATAAAGCCATTGCCCATATGTTTGCTGCCGTCAGGACTGGTAACTAAAAGATCAAGATTATTTATTAAGGATTTTTCACTGCTTCCCTGTGCCGGCGGATCGTTCCAGGTCAGGGTGACTTTCAACGGGGCGTCTGGGTTTTCCACGGCATAGGTATACTTATTAACCAAACCTTCGGTAAGGCCTTGTTTTTCTTCCACCAATTCCATGGAGTTTTCCTTTAAAGCCATTACCGTTCCAGCCAGATCCAATACTCCAAAATTTTCTTTGGAAGGACCGACTGCAGAAGTTCTGGCCCCGTTGATTAAGGCTGCCTTAACGGTGGCTGACATGGGATCGGGCAGACCTTCCTCCTTCTGGAGATATTCCCTTAGCAGTGCCGCGGAACCCGCAGCTACCGCTGCAGACATACTGGAGCCTTGCATTAAACTATATTGCGGAAATCCCGGCAGATTGCCTTCAATCAGGCTGGATCGGGTGGAAATTATCGATGTTCCCGGAGCCAAAAGCTCAGGCTTTATTCTGTTGTCTTTTGTGGGTCCCCGACTGGAAAATTTTGCGGTACTCAGAGTGTCCCCCGAAGAAAAGTCCAAAGCAGGTCTGGGGCTTATCGAGGCTCCCACCACCAAAGCATTTTTACTGTTGGCTTCATTGGTAAGGGTTCCCGCCCCGGGACCGGAGTTGCCCGCACCAAAAATAACCAGGAAGTTAGGATGACTTCTCATAAATTGGTCGGTTTTTTTTGCGTTGAGTGAATATGCATTGCCGGAATTACCCCAAGCATTGACATGGATTCTAGCCCCTGCTTGATATGCGGGAAGAAAGATCTTGTCCAAATCGGTAGGAGCAACAATTTTTCCTTCCTGATTTAAAAGCCCTTGGAAGTAAATACCTGAATCTGGTGCCAAACCCATGAACTTCCCCTGGGAAGAAACACCGCTACCCGCTATTGTTCCCACCATGTGAGTACCGTGCCCCAGGGGATCATCGGCAACTTGCCTTCCGGCCACCGATCTCAGCATAAAGATTTTAGGCTTTTTCCCGGGCTCATTGGCCAGATCCGGGTGAATATCATTCACCGAACCCTTATCCAGCCCACTGTCCGCCACTGCCACCACCTGATTGGCACCGGTAAGCCCGTAAGGCACAACAAATCCAGGGGCATGAAGCAAATCAGCTCCTACAATCTGTCCGCTTCGGTCATTAAGAAGCTGCCCTCCGGTGTCACCGGGAGCCTGAAGACCGAAAAAGGTCATAATTGCAATGCTTATAAATAGGATAGGATAGAATATGTATTTTCTAGGTATCAATTAGGAAGCCTCGTTTCTTTGCTAATGGGTATTTCTCTAAGGTCAGAATCCAGAATCCAGAATTCAGAAGTCAGAATAAAACCTTTTCTTTTTTGTCTATTGGGAATCTGCATTCATTTATATATAGACGATCATATAGTCAAAAAGTTCGTTTTTTTAAATTCTGAATTCTGGCTTCTGAATTCTGGATTCTTCTAGTAACCCCTGCCCATAACTTAACTAATTACTTTCTCCCCCCACCAAAGCTCTTCCTTCCAAATTCTTTGACTGGAAGGAATTTCTTTGCAGTTTTATTCTGGATTCTGTATTCTGGCTTCTGCCCCATAAGGAATACCTGTCAGTTGATAGCTGGTCGCTGGCAGCTGTCAGCTGACCCCAAAGAAATACAAAAAATTTTACTAAAGTGGAACTTTTACATGCAACCAACTGTCTAACCAGTCATAGTAAAGGGAGGAAGTTCTCCCAATTAAAACCCAATGGGCAGGATTATGGTGCTTTTTGTAGAATTATCTTATTTGGCCATATCCAACCATTGTCACAGCTGGCCAGGGAATGCACCCTATATGCAGCAAACATCGCGGCCGGTATTTACTAGTTAATGAAAGAATTTAATATTATAAAGGGGGGATGACATACAGCTGTTGGCATACCAAGGAAAGGTACCCAAAGCAAAAAACATAATAAAATTTGAAAGAGATTTTTAGGAGGTAATAAATTTGAAAAGAAGCAGAAAATTAATTTCAATACTGCTGACCATGGCTATGCTGGTAACCTTACTGGTACCCTTGGCAGCACCTGCACTGGCTGCATCAAGTTATTCAGCCTTAAGTGCGCCTACAGTTGTTAATAATGGTACTCAGCAGAACCTTGGGACACTACAAATTGATATTCCTCAGGTAACTACAGGTGTAAGTTCAGTTCTTGTAACTTTGCCTGCAGATTTTGAGATTGATTGGAGTGCTTTGGCAAACAGCCCTGTAGTTAGTTTTGCTAAAGACGGTGCCAATACAGCAGGAGCTGCAGCTACTTGGGGTGGATATTTTACTGCTGGAAGTGGAGCAGGCGTAGAGGTTCCGTTTAACAATGCTGGTATTGAGTGGGTAAGTGACCGTGAATTTAAAGTGGTTTATAACGCAGGCGCAGCTTTTTACGATGTTCGCCTCTTAGTAACATTGCCCAAAATCACTGTTCCTAGTTCTGCAGATGGTGATATTACAGTAAGATTTGATAAACTTTCAGGTGACTTCTCTGATGGTTCCGCGGTTGTAGCAAAAGCTGGTAGTGGTCAGGTTGAAGTTTCTGCTACAACTTCAAAAACAGTAACTAGTGATGGTACTACTGGTGCTGCAATTGAGTTAAGGGTTAAAGAAAATACTAATGCTGCACTGAAGAATGGACAAAGTCTTTCATTTAAACTTCCCAAAGGATTTACTTGGGATGACACAGATCCTGCTGCAGGAGTAACTAATCTTTCCTTAGCTGCACCTGGTGACCTTGTAGCAATAGCTGTTGGTGCAGATCCAAGAGTGTTAGAGGTTACCAGAACCGGTATTGCAGATGCTAAGTCTATTTATAAGATTAATGCAGATATTATTGTAGACGATGCAGAAGCAAAGTTTGGTAATATTTCTGTAACAGTAAGTGGAAGCACTAAATATAATACAAGCAGTGTAGTTGTTGGAGAGTACGTCGACTATGGTGTAACTGCTGTTGTAAAAAGTGATGTTCCTGAATTAATCCCTGGTCGTGTTGGTGAAGAGATAGCTGACTTCAATATTGAAGAAGGTGCAAAGGGAAGTCTGCTTAATAACCGTTCAATTACACTGGAGTTACCACAAGGTGCTAAGTGGAGAGCGAATCCTGTGCCAAGTTTTACTGGTAGTTTAGGAATGACTGCAGCGGGTGTAACAGCTGTTGGAACAGATGGTCGCAGAGTTAAGTTTACTGTAACTAATACTGGAGCAAGCAAAGGTGAAATTGAGTTTGAGGATGTTGAAGTCGACTTAGCGGTTGATTTCACTGGAGATCTGAAGGTTAGAATTGAAGGTGCAGGTCTTGAAAGAACAGATCTAGTTTTAGGTACAGCCAATGCAGCTTTAACTGCAACAGCATCTACTCCTGAAGTTGTTATTGGGAAGCAAGATCAGGAAGCTGGAACCATTAAAATTTCCGAAGTAGCAGCTGAAACTTTAATTAATGGCAAGGAT
>CAZHAJ010000081.1:0-8077 GCA_964530215.1 uncultured Peptococcaceae bacterium
AAAAGCCTGTTCAACAGCTTCAGAAAACTTTTCAGCTTCTAACTCCACTTCCAATACCACTTTATTATTCTCTAACTTTTCCGCGGTTGCCCTCATGTAACAATGCTCCCCCTTGATACTTATCAATATATTTTATTTTTACCCATTAGGGTTGATTTACCAAACATGATTATTTTATCCAATTTAATGCCTACAATAATCTAATGATGTATATACTTTTTTATATTTGCCTATTATAATCCATTGAGACACACAAAACAATATAATATAAATTATTTCCTTTCAATTCTCGATGTTGACCCCGGCATTACATTGTGTGATAATCAGAATAGTGTTTACTGCCTGCCATTAATCAACAATAACGATGCTTACGCTAACTAAGGAGGTTACATATTAATGAGTTTAGAAGTAAAATCGCCCATGGTGGGAAAACTGGTATCAGTTGACGTAAATGTAGGTGATCAGGTAAATCAAAACGACGCTGTAGCCACCATCGAAGCAATGAAAATGTTTGTTAAAATCTACTCTCCCGGAAGCGGGCAAGTCAAAGAAATTAAAGTTGCAGCCGGTGAAGTTATTAACCCGGACACTGTAATCATGGTTTTAGAATAGATTTTACTTAAACAATATAAATATTATATGCTTATGTTTTTGAGCAACTTAAACAGTTGCTCTTTTTTACTCTTTAGTAATATTAATAAACAACTGCGGGCAAAATAAGCCCGGAGGTGAATAATCTTGCATATCGAAACAGATACCACCTGGCATGAATGGAAAAATATGCTGGGCAGGTTTGTCCACAGCGGCAAAGCGGTTGGAATGTCCCAGGAAAGAATGGAAGATATGGCTTACGGCATCGGAGAGTTTTTCGCCAACCATGTTGACCCAGGCAACCGCGAACAAAGACTGTTAAAAGAATTGTGGGAACAAGGTAACCAAAGTGAAAAAGAGGCTTTAGCTTCATTAATAACCAGAATGGTAAAGAGCGGCAAAACAGGAGAGCGACACTAAAAAAAGCCGGCTGTCAGCTGCCGGCCCTTATTTTAAAAACCTGACAAGTTTGATTTAGATAAAGGAGTGGACCCCTTGTCCACTCCTTTATTCTAATGGATAACACCGGGACCCTCATCCAGCAGCTCTGTTACCGTCACTAATTCATATCCCTTTGCCTTAAGACCCTCCAGAACTTTTGGCAATGCTTCCGGGGTTTGCAGACAGGTATCACTGGCGTGCATCAGTATTATCGCTCCGGGATGGATCTTGTCCAATACCCTGTTGACAATGGCGTCTACCCCAGGATTTTTCCAGTCTAGGGAATCGTTACTCCACTGAATCACCTTGTATCCCAACTGATCCGCCACATCTAACACCATATCATTGTATGCTCCGTTAGGAGTTCTTATTAACCTAGCTTCTACTCCGGTCACCTCACTTATTGAGTGATGTGCTTTGATTATTTCTTCCCTTACGGTATCGGCTGATTCTTTGTCCAAATCAATATGTCGATTGCCATGGGAAGCTATTTCATGCCCTTCTTTCACCAAGCGCCGAGGGTATTCAGGATACTGTAACGCCCACGGACCAGAGAGAAAAAAAGTGGATTTCACGTTATGCTCCTTCAATATATCCATTACCGGGCCGGGCACCTTTGTTCCCCAACTGATATCAAAGGTTAAAGCAGCAACTTTACGTTCGGTGGCCACCTTGTATATTGCATGCTTTTTGCCATCGGTTGCTACCAGCTTTGGTATACTACTGATGGGATCTGTTTTTACCGTGTCCAAATCGGGAATGCCGGTTGAGGGTGTCAGATCAACGGTTTCCGGACTTGAACTAACCGAAAAAATCGATAAATCTTTGGCATCATCCTTCATCACAAATTTGGCGAAACCCACCCCTAATCCCAATACTATAAAGGTGATGATGAAGTAGTATTTGGCTTTTCTGCCGTCAATAAAAAACATTTTCATTTAACATCCCTCCGGCAACCCTAATAATTGGAACTTATTAACTCCTTTAAAAATATTATCCCGATACATTGAAAAAAATACCTCTAATATTAAACTTACTTAGTGGAAGAATACCATTCACGTGAGTTAATTGCAACGTGGCGAGGTGTATATTTAGTGTATTTTATAAGATTTTTTATCACAGCAATTTTAATATCAATATTTGCCCTTCCGAATATGCCTGCAGAATCGGCAACATTTAAAACAACTGCCCAATCTGCCGTTTTGATGGATGCCGACACCGGACAAATACTTTATGCCAAACAGGAACATCAAAGAAAGGAACCTGCAAGCCTGACCAAAATAATAACCTCAATTATAGCCATTGAATATGGTAATCCAAATGAAATAGTAACCATAGACAAAAAAGCAGCCAATATTTATGTGGGACAGCAAATCAGACTGAAGCAAGGCGAAAAAATTACTTTGGGAAACCTGATAAAAGCTGCCCTTATTTATTCCGCCAATGACAGTACCGTTGCAATAGCCAGGCATATATCGGGGAGTGAAGATAGATTCATCCAGCTTATGAATGCCAAAGCATTGCTTCTGGGGGCACGTAACACCAAATTTGCCAACACCAACGGATATCACAATCCCAATCATTATACCACCGCCTACGATCTGGCCTTGATTACCCGTTATGCCTTAAATAATAAGGAGTTCTCTGACATCGTAAAAACTCCGCAGGAAACAATATATTGGTCTGACAGTGACAGAAAAATGGAGGTCAAAAACACCAATAGACTGGTCCGGAATAACAGCTATCCCGGAATAATCGGAGTCAAAACCGGTTCCACCATCAGGGCGGGAAAATGCTTGATTGCAGCCGCCAGCAAAGGTGAACGCACCCTGATCGCAGTAATTCTT
This sequence comes from uncultured Peptococcaceae bacterium, assembly GCA_964530215.1. Classification (GTDB taxonomy): domain Bacteria; phylum Bacillota; class Desulfotomaculia; order Desulfotomaculales; family Desulfocucumaceae; genus JAAXTT01. The sequence continues at coordinate 2,880 of CAZHAJ010000081.1, forward strand.
CACAGTAGCAATCGTTTTAATGATGCTGTTAAAATGCTTGATTATGGTTTTGATAATTTCTCAGAAGTAACCCTGTGCCGACAAGGGGAAGAATTTGGATTTGCCAAGGTAAACAACGGTATCGGCGATAAGGTAAAAGCTATAGCCCATGAATCAGGTAAAGCATATCTTGCTCCGGAAGAAATACCGAAGGTGAGTAAAGAAGTTGTCTTCACCGATAATCTTCAGGCCCCAATAAAACCCGGTGATAAAGTGGGAGAAGTGTTATTTTCAATAGACAATAAAGAATTAACCAGAATAGACTTAGTGTCGGCAGACAAAATAAACAAACAGGGAACCCTGCACAAAATGCGGAACCGAGCCGACAATATCTGGTGATAAAACTCCCTGACGTATTGACTTGCCGTCTCAGTTAAGGCATAATAATGGTGCACTGGGGCGGGTAGTTCAGTGGGAGAACGTCTGCTTGACACGCAGAAGGTCGGTGGTTCAATTCCACTCTCGCCCACCAAGAAAATCAAAAGCTTCCGAATATCACACAAGTGACCGGAAGCTTTTTTGACATATTTAATCAAACTTAAACCCATTGTTAAAAAGTTTTAATGTTACTTCAACAACTTGTGGTTCATAAAGCACACCTTTATTTATTGTTATTTCATCCAATGCTTTGTCAATGCCAATTGCAGGCCTATATGGTCTATGCGAAGACATTGCTTCTATTACATCAGCTACACTAATAATTTTGGCCTCAATAGTGATATCCTTTCCTAATAGCTTGTTTGGATATCCGCTACCATCAAGCCTTTCATGATGTTGCAATACAATTTCTGCCACCGGCCATGGAAAATCAATTTCTTTTAATATATTATAACCAGATTGGGGATGCATTCTAATTATATTCATCTCATCTTCCCTAATCTTACCTGGTTTACTTAGTATTTCTATAGGAACAACAATTTTCCCAACATCGTGAACAAGTCCTGCTATACGCACAGCTTCTGTTTGCGCCACCGAAAGACCCATTTCGTTAGCTATACTGACGGCAAGTTTACTAACATGTTGCTGATGGCCTGCTGTATATGGGTCCCTTTTTTCAACTATCTTTGTAATGGTATTTATACTTTGGTAAAAAACACTGATAACTTTTTCAAAACTTAGTTTTAATTCCTTCTCCGCAAGAACCCTATCAGTAATATCAAAAACTGTGTGGAAATATATCTCTTTGCCCTCTTTGGTTCTCATACCGGTGGGATATACTGCAGATGATAACCATCTGTTTGAGTTATCATCAAAAAAGTCTTTGGTAATAGCTTGCCCTAGCCTTACTGAATCTTCCAGCGGACATTCTTCTATTGGGCCATTTTTATTATGTACTACTTTGGGACAATAGCCTCCTATTATTTCATTAGGATCTTTATTTAAATCCTTTAGTACCGCTTTGTTGGCAAACAAAATATGATGATTTTCATCAATCATCATAACGTAATAAGGAAGAGCATTTAACGTCTTCATCATATCTTCTGAAAATAATAAGTGATTAGTGCTCAAAAAAGACCCACCTTATTTGCAGATAAAAGTTGACTTAATTAACACATATTGGACACCTCTTGTCAATAAAGTGTAGAATTAAATTTATTTTTGGGGATGTATTTTCTTTTATTTATAAAGATATATAATAAGAGCTTAGAAAAATTAAAATTGACTTGAAGGACAGTTTAATATGGCTTATTTACATCGATTATCCCCACCCCAAATGCTTGTGCTAAGCTTTATCATTTTAATAATGACAGGAAGCATCTTATTGATGGTTCCATGGGCCACCCAAGAGGGCACCACCTCCTTTTTGACCGCTCTTTTTACAGCTACCTCGGCAGCATGTGTAACCGGTCTGGTGGTAGTGGATACCGGCACTCACTGGACGTTTTTCGGACAATTTATTATCTTGCTACTAATGCAAATAGGCGGCTTAAGCATCATGTCCTTTGTAACCTTTTTTGCATTAATTCTGGGCAAAAAAATTGGTCTAAAACAACGACTCATCATGCAACAGTCTATAAATCAGCACTCCACTGAAGGGATAGTCAAAATCTTTAAATACCTTCTCTTCTTTTCCTTTGCAATTGAAATAATTGCCGGAATGATCTTGGCTGTCAACTGGGCATCAGCCCTGGGGTGGTTAGATGCCATCTGGTTTGGTTTATTTCACTCTGTTTCTGCCTTCAACAATGCAGGCTTTGATTTATTTGGCAACTTCAGCAGTCTTACAGGATTTACTACAGATGTTTTAACCAACTTAATCATATCCGGACTTTTTATAGTAGGGGGTCTGGGTTTTGTAGTAATTTATGAACTCTTCCATTTAAGGAAAAGCTATAAAATGTCCCTCCATTCTAAACTGGTTATCTTGACTACTTTATTTCTGATAGTAATACCAACACTTATTTTTGCTGTCACCGAATATAATCACGCTTTAAGCAATCTATCGCCGTCAGACAAGTTTTTGGCTGCATTTTTCCAAGCAGTCACTCCCAGAACTGCCGGCTTTAATACCATTGACCTTAACATGCTGTATCCATCAACTCAATTAATTATAATGGCTTTGATGTTTATTGGCGGTTCACCAGGCTCCACAGCGGGGGGAATAAAAACCACTACCTTTATTTTGCTCTGGATTTCAATATACAGCATTCTGAGCGGCAAACGCCACGAAGAAATTATGAAACGTCAAATCCCCAACGACGATTCATTCCGAGCACTGACAATCACTTTGCTGGCTTTATTTTTGATTTTTTGCATAACGGTGTTAATTTCTTTTACAAATGAAGCAGATCTAATGCAGATATTATTTGAAGTTATTTCCGCGATGGGCACAGTGGGATTGTCCTTGGGACTGACCACAAAGCTTAATGGTATGGGACAAATCTTGATAATTATTACCATGCTCTTGGGACGCTTGGGACCCATAACAATCGGTTATTCACTGGCATATAAACGCAAACACCCAAATATTCACTACCCAAAAGGTAGAATAATGATAGGGTAAACATGGCAAGGCATCAAGCTAATAAAAAAGCTTATCTATGCAGATAATAAGGTCAGGTGGTGATTTTAGTGGGCAAAAAAGAAGACTTTCCCGATTCCCAGCAGCCTGTACCTGAATGGCATCCCCAATACAATAGAAGAAACCTGCTGGGCAAAAGTCTGGGCAGAATGATAGAAGATGAAATAGGAAATCTGATGTCTCCTAAGAAAAAGTAGTATTATTCTATCCCTTCCCAAACACGGTATTCCCTTAAAATGTCTACAAGCTGGGAATCCAGCTTACCCTCGCCCACCATGGCTTCCACAATGGATAGTGCCACCTTGTTGGGCAGAGCTTTCTTATAGGGACGATCCGCAGCAGTCAGGGCATCATAAATATCCGCAATGGCCAGTATTTTTACCTCCAAAGGTATCTCGTCCCCTGCCAAACCCCGGGGATAACCGCTTCCATCCAGCATCTCATGGTGAGAGGAAGCGAAGAACATAACATCTTTGTATTTTTTAATAAAGGGTATCTTCTCCAGCATCCTGGCAGTTACCACCACATGGTCTTCCATAGTTTTTCTTTCATCATCCGTAAGGGTTCCCTTTGGTATACTAAGATTATCCAATTCCTCCGAGGTAAGGTATGGTTTTACATTGTTATCTTCATCCATATAAGTTAACTTAGATACCTCGATTAGCTTATTTTTGGTCTCCCCGTCGATAAAATTGGCCGGGTTATCACAGCTGACAACAAGCTTCTTAATTTCATTTATTTGCTCTATTTTTTCCCCTAGCAACTGTTCCTCTTTGCTTATGTCCCCTTGGCTGTTTTCTTTCAGTATTTGCAATTGCCTTTCTAAAGAATCGGTTTTTTCCCTCCCGATAATATAGTCCAGTCTTTGCAAAACTAAAGAAATTTTACCCTCCAACCTGGTGGCTTTATTCATTACTTCCAATGGGGTGGTAATTTTACCTATATCGTGCAGCCAACCGGCCATCATCAACTGTTCTATCCTCTCGTCATCAAAAACCTGTTCTCCCCAATTCCCTGACTGGTTAACTGCCAATGCCATTGCCTGAGCCAGCTTAACTACCCGCCTGGTATGATTAACATTATACGGGCTTCGCTGGTCAATGGCTGTGGCAATTGCCTGCACAAAAGAATTAAAAAGGTTTTCAATATCCTTTATAAGCGCCATATTCGTCAGGGCTATAGCGGCCTGGGAGGCCAATGACTCAATCACTTTTTCATAATAGGTGGGAAACGGCCTTACTGTTTTTTTGTCCTGCTCCAAAGAATTTATCAATTGGAGCACTCCGATGATTTCACCCTCATGGTTTTCCAAGGGGACCACCAGCATGGACTTTGTACGATAGCCGGTTATTTTGTCATAGTTTCGGGGACCCGAAAAATCAAAATCGGGATTTATATATACATCCGGTATGTTATATGAATCTCCGGTGATGGCAACACATGAAGACACATTGCTCTTGGACAATGGCACCGGAGGCAGGTTGATATTGTCCGGATCGTTGTGGTAAACATTCATCGATTCATTCTGCAATATTGCAAAAATAAGGTGGTCATCCTTCAGCAGGTACAGGGTGCCGGCATCGCAGTTGGTAATCTTTCGGGCTTCGGAAACAATCATCTCCAAAAGATGCTTGTGATTCTTTTCTGCGGATAGGGCTATCCCTACATCCAGCAAGCTTTCCACCTGACTATACAGCATTTCATCATTAATTCTACTGGTCATATCAAACCACCTTAAATATATAATCTTGCTATCATTATACGTTAATAAATTCAACAAGAAAATACATGATTTGATCCAGTAAATTACCAAAATTTAATGTCGCATAAAGAGGAAAGTTTAAGAATAATGCAGAACTTATCAATAAAATGCCCTTAGTACGGGAGGTATTATTGGTTGAATCTTTTTAACTGGCTCTTGATTGGTCACTTAGTGGGCGACTTTTTATTGCAAACCAATTGGATGGCAAATAACAAAGCAACTAAGTTAATTGCTCTGTTTTCCCATGTGACCATATATACCCTGTCGGTTTCCGTTTTTGCTTTACTGGGTGGCGGGCTTTCCTACAAAGCCATCGCCGTTATTTTTATTACACATTTGTTATTGGATAATAGGGTCTTCGTAAGTTTCTGGGTA
>CAZHAJ010000082.1:0-8020 GCA_964530215.1 uncultured Peptococcaceae bacterium
ATTTAGGACAGTTGGGGATATCCGACATAATAAGATTACTCCTTGTGATTATTTTTTAGCTCTTATCAAAAATTTGTTTAAGAGCCAATATAAACAAGTTATAAAGGTGTTAATTTAATTCTACCCTTTATAGCTATTTTATCGCCCAGTATTGCTATGGCACCGGTAATATTAGGAACCGAGGTAGCAAATATTACTGCATTTTCCAAGTCTTCAGCTGATTTGACCATATTTGCAGCTGCAGTTGCTACCGCGTCTGCCAGCGGTACAGACGGGGACACAGTGATGACCGCATCAGCACAACCATAACTAAGGGAATGCCCCACTGTACCCGAAGAAGTACATATACCCAAAGGTGTGTCATAGGGATTTATTTCTATGCCCAGTCTGTAGCTGAACCGTGATTTACCGGCATATACTCCGATAGTTCTTTTACTTCTGCTGCGCAAAAAAATATCACCACCGTTTTCCACAATAACATCTCTGGAGTATTTTAAAAGCTCTGTTCCAATCAGTTCTGAAATGACTCCGGCCACTGATGCCATAGGACCTACACCAGCAGCTGCAGAACAATCCGCCATTTTACGGACTATTGCAGGTGCCTCGGGAAGAATTTTATAGGGTACCAGTGATTTACCAAATTCGGGGTCTCTAGCTAGGTAATCTTCTAAAAGCTCCCGGTAATTAATTATCATTTGCTTTACCATGCTAACAATGCTGTTGTTGTATCTATCTTTTCTTATGGCAATATCTAAATCAGTTTCTTTAACCATAACCTGGAAATGAGCCAAGTCTATCTGGCGATGAGTTTGTCGATAGCTCCTGAATAGGTCCAATTACAGCCTAACCTCCATTGCTTTGAATGGACATATCTTTACACAAAGCTGACAAACCACACAATGGTCACTATTAAAATGAACCTCCATAGAAGGTCTGTCAATATACAAAGCATTGGTGGGACAGGTTGCAGTACAGGCGCCACACATAACACATTTTTCCTCGTCACGGATTATATCTTGAGTTAGGGCTTCCACCTGCACACCAAGGCTTCTTAAGTATTCAATGCCTCTATCAAATTGTTGGCCAATAATTTCCAGAACCATGGTTCCTTCTTTCAGGGGATTTACATTTGCCTTAATTATATTTACCTCTAAGTCATAATCCTTTACCAGTTTGGAAATTATTGGCTTGTCTGATATGCTGGTGTTAAACCTTAGTACTATTTTTTTAGGGGACATTAAAAAATTCCCTCCTTATATGATTATACTCAAGTTAACTGTTTAAAGTTTTGCCGGAAAGATTATCATCAGGTGAAGGTAATTTCTGAACCGGCTCATTCAGTAAAAACTTGCCATTGTCAATCCATTCCTTAAGAATAGATGCTACTTTTTTAGCTTTTGTATAGCTTGAAAGTGGAGCAGTGGGAATATCCTTACCGTTTATGTTAATTTTTCCGCTTTTTAGTTCTGCATAGCTTGCATATCCGAAAGTGGTGGAGCTTTTATTGGGATAATCATTGCTGTAATCTACAATAGGAGCGTACAGATCTTGATCAGAGACAGCCGCGTATTTTGCTATTTCTTCATTAAGTATAGGGATGGGAATGCCTATTCCTACTGCCAAGGAACATCCGTAACCAGTGAAGCTTACACCCTTTAACCAGTCGGCAGACATTTGTTTTAGATCACCCATAACTGTCAAAGTTCCTCCGGCAGGACCTAATTCTTTTCCATCTTTAGATTTCATAATGGAAGGAAAATGCTGGGTTCCGTTCCAAGCTACATATCCGATACCACCACCGAGAAATATCCTTGTTCCTAAACCAATGGTTTTAAAGTAAGGATCCTTCATCAGAGGACTAAGCTGTCCTGAAGTCGAGTAATGAGCATTTCCCATTCGGGGTTTCAGCATCCCCATATATGTATATATGTTCCTGTCAGAAGTATTTATGGCGCAGTTATAGTTTTGATAAGCATTACGGGGATTGAATAGTAATGCTTCGTTAATCCCGTCAAGTGTAACGGTGGTGTTAATTTCTTTTCTTGGGTAGCAGTCGGTTCCATAGCTTGCAGCTTCCAGCTGAATATGCTTACCTGACACTAATTCTTCAATAATATGGCCTCCACCATATTTAAATTCACCCGGGAAATTACTGTTTAGGGGGTCATCTCTATGGGTTTCGGTGGCACCTATATAAGCATCCACTGCCGCAATGCCGGCATATGCGGGCACTCCGTTAAGCCAGACCTTCTGCATTCTTATCCGGGGAGAAGAGTGGCCAAAGTTTAAAAATGCTCCGGAAGAGCACATGGGTGCAAAGGTTCCGGTGGTTACGACATCAACTTTCTGGGATGCTTTTGAAATTCCTTCATCATTCACCAAAGATATAAAGTCATCTGCCGTTAGCACCACCGCTTTTCCTGATTTGATTTTTGCATTAATTTCTGAATAGCTTTTTTGCATAAAAAACAATCATCCCTTCATAAAACATAATTGAGATCAATAAAACCTCTTCCCGAAAAAGAAGAGGCTGCTTGATTTTGCCAACCTCTTATCTACCAGAAGCTTTATACCTCTGCAGGAATTAGCACCATGCCATTGTGAATAGCTGGTTGCCGGGCTTCACAGGGCCAGTCCCTCCACCACTCCGGATAAGAGTTTTATTGTATTTTCTGTTGATAAGTATAACAATATCAACTTATAGCTGTCAATGACAATTTCGCTTTTTTTAGCTATACTGAAACTACAATAAATTACAGTAATTATGTTGTTATGTTTTCCTTTGTTGAATCCATAGCAAAATTTTGATTTAAACGATTTATGGCTTTCTTTTCAATACGGGACACATAAGATCTGGAGATTCCCAGATTTTTAGCTATTTCCCTTTGAGTAAAACGAATCCCTTTATATAATCCATAACGCATTATAATAACCTTTTTCTCCTGGCCATTTAAGGTATTTATTTTTTTCCATAAACGATTTTTTTCGAACTCTCCTGATACGGCACTGATAACGGTTTCGGGATCAGTACCAAGCACATCTATAAGACTTAATTGATTACCGTTTTTATCGGTCCCTATAGGTTCATATAAAGAACAGTCAGAACGATATTTTTTTCTGGCTCGAAAATACATCAAAATTTCATTTTCAATGCATTTAGAGGCATAGGTAGCTAGACGGGTTGATTTGCTGGGATTATATGTATTGACGGCTTTAATTAAGCCAATGGAACCTATGGATACCAAGTCATCAAAATCTTCACCTTCTCCATCAAATTTTTTAATGATATGAGCTACCAGCCGCAAATTCCTTTCCACCAGGATATTTTTTGCTGACTGGCTACCACTTAGGGCAAGAATTAGGTATCTCTGCTCTTCTTCTTCACTTAAAGGTTTGGGGAAACTGTTGCTGGTTACATATGCCAGCAACAGAGCAAGACCATTTACAATCGATAGTACTGCTATGGCTATTGTCCCTGACAGCATATAATCCCCTCCAAATTCAAAGTTAAATGCTTTAAATATTATTAAAAAGGTCAAAAAATGTGCCTGTCCCGAGAGAAATATTTAATTAGAATTTTGTAGTAAAAAAAATTTAACTAGGATAAAATAAAAATATTTTGAATCACTGTGCATATACACGAAAATGAATGCTTTTAGATGCGTATCATCTCCATATGTCCTTTAAGAGTTTTTTTCGGTATTGAACAGTTGTAGAAAAAAGGTTAGCTTTTAAAAAGAGTTCCAGCTTAAAGGTGATTAAAAAGAGGTTTAAACTATGGGGTGGATGATATGAAGCAATTTGCCATAATAGGTTTAGGACGTTTTGGTGAGAGTTTAGCAATTACCCTGACAAAAATGGGTTATGAAGTCTTGGCTATTGACGCAGACGAAGATAAAGTAGAAGAGATTTCTGATTTGGTTACGCATTCGGTTCAGGCTAATGCTCTGGATGAACTGGCGTTGAAATCTTTGGGATTAAGAAACTTTGATGTTGTGGTAGTGGCTATAGGTCAAGATATCCAGGCAAATATAATGGTGACAGTAATGCTAAAGGAAATGGGAGTAAAAAAAGTTATGGCAAAAGCTGCATCTGATTTGCATGGCACGGTATTGAAGAAAATCGGTGCCGATATTGTAATTTTCCCTGAAAAGGACATGGGTGAGAGGGTTGCCTGGTCCCTTGTGTCCAACAATATAATTGATCAAATCAATCTTTCGCCTGACTTTAGTCTTCTGGAACTTGAGGCGCCAATGATATTTGTAGGTACAACTCTCAGAAAATCAGATCTTCGGAAGGAATATGGGTTTAGTGTGCTGGCTATCAGGCGTGACAATGAATTTATAATAAATCCTGATCCCGGTGAGGTAATAGGTGCAGGGGATACTTTGATCGGAATCGGTGATAATGAAAAGCTGAAAGCCCTGGAAAGAGATAGTGATTAGGTAAATATTTGAATAAGCATATTTAATTTAGAGGAAGACAGAAGTCAGAAGACAGAATCCAGAATTATAAAAAATTAAGTCAAGGCAATTTGACACATAGCCAGAAAAAAGCCTCCTGTATAATTATCAGGAGGCTTTTTATTATTATTATTTGATATTTCGTTAAACTTACATCAAGCTAGATAATTCCAAGTAATTCTTTCTTTCGATATTTATTTTATTTTCCAATGGACATTGGAAACAACTGCTGTTTTCATTGTTTAGAGGACATAATTCTTTTTTTGTATTATTGGTTAACTCATATATACAAATACCATCAATAGCGGACTCGCAATCATAACAGTTAATATAAATAGCATTATCTGTCCATAGCTTTGATATAGCTTTTCTTTCGGACAGAGGTGCTAGAATAGTGCGCATTGATTTTATGCGCATAGTTGCCATGTTATGGCCCCCTTTCATCATAAAGGCAGATTTGATTGCCGCTGCAATCCTTTCTTGATATATAAATATGAACCACGTTATAGTTAATTTTAAAATTACCTGTTACAGACTTCGTCGCCACCATAATATGGCACCCTCTTTCCTAAGATTAAGCCTTACATAAACTTTATCTTTACAGATTAAATTCAACTGAGGATGTTCACTGGCCCATTGATCTTGGATATATTTTCTCATTAATAGAGGGTCATTTGTTTTACCGGAAGTAATCATATGCTCCCCCTTCCTTTGAGTTATATTATAACATGGCTTGTTAAATATGCATACAAACAAGTTTATAATTTATTTGTCTCGCCGAGAAATGAAAATCAATTTTAGTGCTTCCATCTCTTCAAGGGTAAAGCCGACTTTGTAAATATCTCGGGCAAATTCCAGAAAAGGAGTGTTTTCTTCCTTCGATATAAATTGGCGCAATTCGCTATCCAGATGCTTTAGCATTTCATCCTTTTCATTAAGGGAGACAATGTCAAAATCTTCAAATAAAAGGCTTTTAGTGTCATATTCTAAAACTTCAGCAATTAAGCGAAGTTTTTTAAGTGACGGATTAGCTTTTCCATTTTCAATTTTGGAAAGATGGCTTTGGGTAATACCGGAGCTCTCTGCTAAAAGGTGTTGCTCCATTCCTCTGGAAAGCCTTAGCCTGCGAATAGTATCCCCTAAACTAGATGTTCCCTTGCCCAAGTCCTTCACCCCCAGTAAGAGATTTATATTTAAATATTTACATATAGTATAAATGCTGTAAATGAATAGGGCAACATATAATATTACAAGCAATCATGTATGGGTAAAGAAAATATATTTATTCATATATATTCTTGACAAATATGAATATGGGTAATATTCTATTGTTAGAGGAAAATAAAATATTTTTTTCTAATCAATATGAATTTGGTTCATAATAGCTGGTTCTAAAGGGCATAAGCCGAGCCTTTACTGCTCGGATAATAATTTAAATGAGCTAAAGGGGGAGATTGCATGGCAAAAATCGTTAACTCTTGGAATGAGTGGGACCCTCTAAAAAGGGTAATAATCGGCAGACCAGAGGGTACCAATATACCTGCTCCAGAGCCGGCATGGTGGTATGATTTGCCGGAGGGAGGATATCCATTGGGCTCTTATGGTCCTTTTCCAAAGGAAATGGAAGACGAAGCCAATGAACAAATGGATTATTTTGTCTCTGTAATTGAAAAGCAGGGAGCAGTGGTGGACAGAGTGGAAATTCAACCCTTTATGTTGAATAAACCTGTTTCAACCCCTGATTGGACCCAATTAAATTGTCATGGCGTAAATAATGTACGGGATGTCACCATGATTTTAGGCAACTATATTGTGGAGGCTACCACCTGTCGTCGTTCAAGATGGTATGAATATCTTAATCTCCGTCCGATTTTTGAAAGATATTTTAAAGAAGATCCTGAGATGATTCATTTTGCGGCACCGAAACCAAGGTTGACGGATGAATCCTATGTTGAAAACTACTATTATTATTTCAATAATGTATGGACAGATGAGGAGAAAACAAAAAAGCAATACGACTGGGATTTTCAACTCACCGAGAAAGAACCTTTATGGGATGCTGCAGATATAATGCGTTTTGGTAAAGATATTTTTGTTCAAGCGTCTTCAGTAACAAATAGGAGTGGTTTTGATTGGATAAAGCGGATGTTTGAAGCCTTGGATTTCCGGGTCCATATGGTACATTTTGATACTCCCAAGGAATCCGACAAGCCCAGCAATTTCCATCCATGGCATATAGATGTAAACCTGACTGTAGCCAGACCCGGTCTATGTCTCTATAATCCTGACTGGGCGCCTTTAAATCCCGAGTTCTATGAACTTTTTAAGAAAAATGATTGGGAGTTAGTACCTGCGGCAAGACCTGACCACATGTATATGTGCAAGGTTTACCTGTTTGGCGGTTATGGGGAGAAATCATGGATATCCATGAACACATTCTCTGTGAGTCCAAAAAATATGTGTGTAGAAAGTCATGAAAAATCATATATGGACCAATTGGATAGGCTGGGGGTAAATGTTCTTCCCATCCCCTATGATAAAGTGGTGCCTTTCGGCGGAGCTTTGCATTGCACTACCTTGGATGTCTATCGTGAAGGCGGAAAAGAGGATTATTTTCCAAATCAAGTAAGCGGATATTAAATTCTTTTGGCGCCCGGCATATGCCGGGCGCTTAGGAATAAAATTTTTAAGTATAGAAGAATACATATTTGGTGATGACAGGCAGAAGCTTTAACAGTAAACAATAAAGTAGTAGATAGGTGGTGATGGCATTATTATTTAAGAGATTTGGGTAAAAATTTTGATTAAACTAATTAGTTAATTGTAGATTCAGTAGTTAAATTGAAAGGAGCTGAGGGATATGACTGGAATGCAAATTGGTTTGATGGTAATCATTTTTATATTTACACTGGCCGGAAGTCTCACTTACTTTTTGGTAAAGAGGAGCGGCAAGCGATTTATCGTAGCCGGCAAGAGTTTACCATTTTTTATAGTGGGAACAATGTTGTTTGCCCAGGCCACTGAGGCCAATGGAACTCTGGGGGGAGCCGGATTTGCCTATACCGGTGGGTTCTGGCATGGTTGGGTTCTTTCCGGTGGAGTAGGTGCATGTTTGATTATGACAGGGTTGTTTTATGCCAAGCCTATGAATCGTATGAACCTTATTACATTGCCGGATTTCTTTTTTAGAAGATATAATAAAGTGGCAGAAATTTTTGTTTCAATAATATCAATAATAGCTTTTACAATAATGGATGCCGGTTGTATTGCAGGTGCCGGTTGGATACTTTCATGGGTTTTCCCCATAACTCTGGTTCAAGGTATGTTAATTATGGCTACTGTTGTTTTTATATATACCTTGTGCGGCGGTATTTTCTCCTGTGCGGCCACAGATGTGCTCCAGTTGTATCCGGCTCTGATCGCCTTTGTTGGAAGCGTGATCTGGCTGATAAGCAAATATGGCTGGGACCATTTTGCAGTTTCCATTCCTGCTAATTTTGTAGACTTTAGTGCTATGACCACAATGCAGGGAGGAGCTCTTATATTCTGGGCCTCAT
>CAZHAJ010000083.1:0-7892 GCA_964530215.1 uncultured Peptococcaceae bacterium
ACCATAACACCTGCAAGATACCTTCCGCTTCCGGTGGTACCGGCTCCTTTTATTTCCAGGTTTTTGGGAATGATTTTGGATGCTTCTTTTAAACATGACAATATAGCTTCCAGTGGCCTACCTTGAGTTCTAATATAAAGGGATACGTATATTTCTTGGTTTTCTCCCATAACCACAAGATTTGTGCTTACTGAGCCCACATCAATGCCTAAGTATGCCATAATTTAAAAACCTCGTTATAATATATTAACACCTGTTAGCTGAGTACCTTAATGGATTGATTAACTGTAACTTATAGGTGTCTAATTTGTCTTTTTTCCTTCGAATCAGATCTACAAAGGCCTCCAGTCTGGTTGCCATTCCAGCTTCACCTGTCTGTTCATCTAAAAAGAAGGTTAATATGGGTATGTCATGAATCCGGCTTACACTGTTTAGAACAGTTTTTGCAACAATTTCGGGTATGCAGGTGAAGGGAGCCAACTGAATCACACCGTCATATCCTTCTTGGGCATAGATAACTGTATGACCTACAGTTTCCCGGCCGTGCCCTCCAATTGCTATGGGAATATAGGGGCTGGCAGCTTTAAATACGTCATTAGATTTGCTTGCCCGTTTGGTATTATGTCTTGTCCAGTCAGTCAGGTAAATTGATCTTTGCACTTCAACACCAAGGTAACCCAAATTTTCCTCTATATTCAGATTGCAAGATGGTTCCAGCAGAACATAAATTTCACCCACAATACCTACTTTCAGTACATCTTTTTGAAAGTTTTGGGGTATGCATTTAAGTTCTCTGATTGCCGAATTCCCGGATTCTCTGATTTCCTTAATGCTTCTTGCATTGTCTAACCAGTCCAATACTTTATTATAAGTATTGGTGGTTACTCCTTTCTCCAATTCCCTAGGTCTGATTGAGTGAGTAAGTATTTCAAGTTCATCTAAATACTTAAGTTTTTCCCATGCTCTTTTTATGCATTCTATAACGGCCAGACAAGATAATCGTCCGGCATTAAGCCTTTTTACCTTGCGCAAAAAATCTATGGGATATAATTTTAAGGAATCAAATACCACCACATCCACTGAATATCCGAGGTCATTTAAAATTTTTTTATGCAGTTGGCCGTAAAGCCCTGCTCTGCAGGGACCTGAGCCACCGCTAGTTACTATAATTTCAGCCCCTTTGTTACAAGCTTCAATATAAGTGCCTGTTAATATTTTTAGTGGCAGGCAGGCAAATTCAGGGGAATTTTGAACCCCGTAATCTAAGGTCTGCTTGTTAGGTTTTGTGGGTATAATAACCTCATTGCCGAGATCATTTAATAACATTTTAAAGGCTCTCCATGACTCACCCATATGTGGGAAAGTTACTACAGGCATTTATTAAGTTCAGCCTCCTTTTTCCTGATAACCATATCGTAAAATGCTTCTAATCTTGTGGCAATACCGGCGTCACCGGTATGTTCATCTATAGTTATGCTCATATAGGGTATATTAGGGTTCTCCTTTGATGCAAATCCCATTAAAGTGTCAACCATTGAATCAGGGCCGCAACCAAAGGCAGTTACATGAATGATACCGTCCACCTTTCCTTCATCAAAAAGATAATAAGCTGAATTAAGGGCAATATCACTAAATGTCCAGAACATTCTTTTATCTAATTTGTTGGATTTAGCCACTCTTTTGGGGGATAAATTTTCCATGGTAATAACTTTTACTCCCATTTTTTTTAATTTACTTACCAGTCCTGCACTTATAAATTGGTCATGCACTTCATACGGGTATCCCAACACCGCAAATGTCATGGATTTGCAGTTATACTGATTTTCAGGGATGCACCCTTTGCCTTCCAGAGCTGATACAGCCTCCTGGGGATGAAGTCCTGCTCGCATAAGTTTGATATACTTATTATTAATTTTTCTTGATTTTATGTATGCTTTTAAAATTATATATTTGTTGCTGCAAAAAATTCTGCCAATTTCCTTGTATGCTCTCCACAAAGAAAACCAGCCTTGCCGGCTGTCCATTTCTGTGTCTATTATAGGTGGCATATCTGATAGTCCGTGTCTAATCATATCAGGTAATCCAAGGAATTTAGGACAGTAAATTGTGTTGTGATTTGTGCTGGTTATCCTTGGGATAAAAAGATAATCTACTTTGTCTTTCAAAGATATTGTATGCCCAAAAAACAGTTTTATGGGAACGCAAGCATCAGCCAGGGCCTCTTTTACTCCTTTATCCAACAGATCCTTTGTTGATTGACCGGATGTAATAACTTCAACTCCCAATTCACTAAAAAAAACCTTCCACATGGGATAATATACGTAGTAGAAGAGAGAACTGGGTATGCCTACACGTTTTGTCAATCCATATTTACCTCCTTATGCAACAATGAAAGGTATTTTGTATTTATATAGTGGGATTATTATTCTATAATTGAAATTATAATTCCTCCAGATTTCAACGTAAACCTATAAAACTTTCATAAAAGTTGATATTATTTAGGTAATATAATAATTGGAGTGTTTAGCATGCTAAATCTTAAACCCGCACATGAAAAAGCAAGGTATGTTTTTTCAAAAATGAATCCCCATGAAGTAGCAAAAAGAGCAGAGGTCAGATTTGATGATAAAAACAATGTTTTCTATGTGCAGTTTATAGGAAAGGAATATTTGATTGGATATCCCAAAGGAGATGTAACTTTAAATGGTGGAGGTGAGCCGGCTTTAATTGTTAAAGTCTGTCTGCTTCACTATCTGACTAAGGCCAGTGGAGTAAAGCCAACTGGAAGGTACATCTCTTTTAAAGAGCTGCCAAACGGTTCAATATATGTAGGCCCATATTATAACAGGGCAATTAAGCCCCTGGTGTCGCTTTTCGGTAAAGATCCTCAAATGCTGGTTGACGCAGGCGAAAAACTGGGAGGTCAAAGGGTTGAGCTGGGTGACTATGCCATTACAGTTAAAGCATTTCCTAAAATACCCATTACATTTGTGATATGGGAAGGAGACGATGAGTTTGAAGCATCCGGCAACATATTGTATGATGATTCAGCGGGTTTTCATCTGGAAACTGAAGATTATGCACTACTCCCCGGTCTGATATTGGCCGAACTTAAAAAAATGATTTGAGAGCTGTTTAATAAATATTAACTAGTATTTTTTTAATATAACCTTACCGCGATTGACCGTTGCTAAAACCGGCCCGTGGGACTCTATTGACAGATGGGGTTCGGCAGTTATAGAACCGATGCGTAATACTATGGGCTGATATTTTAGAGCTATAACCTCTGACATTAAATTATCAGAAACACCGGCATGTATGGTCCCACCGCAGGTGCCCATTACATAAATACTGTTTTCTGATATTACTTCCGCCCCGGGGTTTACATCTCCAAGGATAACTACGGATTTTGAGGAAGATATTTTTTGACCTGAGCGAAGGGTCCTCCTGATCAGCAGTACATTTTCCCCTTGGGAGCAGGATTGTTGTCTAATGGGAATTACCCTAGCTGTTTTATTTTTACCTAGGTCAGTATATTCCTGCTGAGGTTTATTGTTGTTTTCATGGGGCCAAGTAACATCTGTAGAGGGAATAAGCCCGTATTGACGGCAGATAACCTCCAATTCACTTTTATCAAGCTTTATATTTGGGTTTTCGGGACTGTATAACGTATATTTAGCACCCTTAAAAAACCCTTTGGACTTTTCCATCTTGGTCCTTAGGTTTGATTTAATGTCTTCAATATCCGCTTGGGGGTTAAGCATAATCACCAACCCGTTTTTGGTTCCTTTTATGCTGACAGCTTCCATAGTTTTCACCACATTTATAAAATATAATAAATTATTCGATTGATGGGGAGAAATTCCTTCTTTTGTCGATTAGCAGTTCCAATGCTTGACATAGCATTTAGATAGTTGTATAAATATATAAAGGAGATGAATTTATGTGAATGCAACTTTTAAGGCCATATCAGATCCCAGTCGCAGGAAGATATTGAAAATTTTGCGGCAAGGAGACATGACGGCAGGAGAGATCGCTCAGCATTTTGATATATCCAAACCCAGTGTATCGCACCATTTGGGAATTTTAAAACAGGCTGAGCTGGTGGAAAGTGAAAGAAAAGGGCAATTTATAATTTATTCTCTTAATACTACAGTCTTTCAGGAGCTTATGAGCTGGCTTCATGATTTGTTTGATTTGCACGAGAAAAGGGGGAGCGAAAATAATGAGTGATATGGGCAGGAAGAAAGGTATTAGTGTTTTAAAAGATGATTGGCTGATTGTGGTTTTAATATTGGCTTCCTTTGCCGCAGGGATAGTACTATTTCCTTTTTTACCGGATTATGTGCCCAGTCATTGGAATATTCAGGGTCAGATTGACAGATACTCCTCAAAACAATGGGGCGCTTTCGGCATACCCACTATGACCATGATAATATATTTGCTAATGGTGGTTACTCCTAACCTAGACCCTAAAAGGGAAAACTATCAAAGATTTAAAAATACTTACAAGCTTTTAAAATTTGCTATTACAGCTTTTTTGGTTTTCCTGCATGTCATCATATTGGTTAGTTCTTTGGGCTATCAAGTGCCAATAGGCAATTTGGTAAGTGTTCTTATAGGTTTTCTTACTATAATAATAGGAAATGTTTTGGGAAAAATTAAACACAACTATTTTGTGGGGATAAAAACCCCTTGGACATTGGCCAGTGAAGAAGTGTGGAAAAGTACTCACCGTCTGGCCTCACGCATATGGGTGCTGGCAGGTCTGGTAATAGTTGTAGCCGGCATTACACTAACTGCAATGAGCATTTTTGTTGTACTGATTGCCTCACTGGCAGCAGCTGTCATAGTGCCTACAATATACGCATATTTAAAATATCGGGAATTTAAGGGTTGAGGAACGAAAATCGGAATTGGCGACTTATTCAGGCGGCTTGGCTAGATATTGCCACTTATGAACGTTCAGGGCATAATTTTAAGAGTAAAATTAGTACCAGCGGTGGTTGACTATGTGGTCAGCCACCGCTTATATATTAAATTAGTGTTTTCCCCCTAAATCAGAAGTGTCTTAGAAGCTTTTATGCAGATATCATATGAAGAAATCTAGTCCTGAATATTTTGAAGTTTCTGTGTATCTTTTATGCTAAGAGAAGGATTCATCCAGGTGTTTGTTGAATAATAAAATTTTGTTAAATAAAATGATGAAGGAGGCAAGGATTTAAGATCAGTTTAATATTTTAGTAATAGGAGGAAGGAAATGAAATTTAAAAAGATTATTCCTTATATCTGTATCATGATGCTGTTGGCTTTTACTGCCATGATTGCATCAGGTTGCGGAGGACAGCAGGCGGAGGATTCTTCTGACACAATTAAAATCGGTTTTCTTGGGGCAAAAACCGGAAATCATGCTCATTATGGAATTGAAACTCTTAAGGGAATGCAGATGGCAGTTGAGGAAATAAACAAGACAGGACTTATGGATAAAAAAATTGAGATTGTCGAGGGTGATCATGGAAGCAACCAGTCGGAAGCAGCAGCAGTAACTCAGAAACTTATCACCCAAAATGTTGTTGCCATAATCGGTGATCCCACAACCGGAATTACAAAGTTGGCGGCACCGATAGCTCAAAACAGCGGTGTTGTACTGATGTCTGCCGGTGCTGTGGGTCCCGGTGTTGTGGAAATAGGAGAGTACATATTTAGGAATACTCTGCTGGACGCCGTGGCTGCACCTGCTGTCACCAAGTATTTGGCAAATGACCTTCAATGGAAAAAAGTTGCACTGGTAACTACTACAGGATTAGCGTACAGCGAAGGTCTGACAGAAATATTTAAGGAAGCGCTAGACGCTAACGGCATAGAAATAGTGATTGAATCAAGCATCATGGAAAAAGATACCAACTTTAGCGCCCAGGTTACTAACCTTAGTAAAAAAGAGTTTGACGGTGTAGTGTTTACAGGTTATTATACCGAAGGGGCTCTGTTTATGAAGGAAATGAGAAAGCAGGGTCTTGAGCATGTAATGGTTGGTGGCGACGGATTACTGGGTTCAGAACTTATGAGTCTTGGCGAGAAGGCAGTGGAGGGCAGCATGGTGTATACCGGCTTTGCTGTTGACACAGAAAATGCTGTGGGTCTAACTAAGGAATTTATTGATAACTATCAGGCTAAAAACAATGGAGCTTTGCCCGATATGTTTGCAGCCCAAGGTTATGATGCAGTGATGCTGGTGGCGGATGCTATAAGAGCTGCCAATAGTGATGATCCCGGTGTGTTTCGCACCGAATTAGCCCAAACCAAGGACTGGTCTGGTGTAACAGGTACCATATCCATGGATGCCAACCGGGAACCCATAAAGAGCCCGGTATATCTGCTGGAAGTTGCGGATGGCAAGTTTACGGTAAAAACAGTAATTCCCATTAGTTAACAGCAGTTTATAGTATTTTATGCGGCAGCCGTTACAATTAATTGTAATGGCTGCTGCGGTTGCAGGAGGTTCCCCAAAATGTATTTGCAACAGTTGGTTAACGGTATCACACTGGGTGCAACATATTCACTTATTGCCCTGGGTTATACCATGGTATATGGAATAATACAGCTGATAAATTTTGCTCACGGAGAAGTATATATGATTGGAGCTTTCGTGGGTATGGTTATGGTTGTTGTATACAAAGTAAATTTTTTTGTAGCAATTTTGGTTGCCATGGCAGTATGTATTCCATTGGCTATTATTATCGAGCGGGTAGCATATCGCCCCCTTCGAAGGTCATCAAGGCTGGCTCCATTGATATCAGCTCTTGGGGTATCAATTTTTCTGCAGACATTCATTACTTTAATTGCTGGTCCTAATCCCAAAAGTTTTCCTCAGGTTATAGAAGATACTGTTTACGTGTTTGGATCAGTACATTTTTCAAAAGTTCAGATTATTATATTAGTTTTTGCCGGTTTACTGATGCTGTTGCTTCAGTATATTGTAAAATATACAAAAATGGGCAAAGCCATGAGAGCTACCTCGGAGGACTATGAGACGGCAAACCTCATGGGAATTAACGGCAACAGAATAATATCATTTACATTTGCTTTAGGAGCATCACTGGCCGCTGCCGGTGGTGTTCTTGTGGGTATGTATTTTAACTCCATTCATCCTTTTATGGGGGTTTCGGTGGGGTTAAAATCTTTTTGTGCTGCTGTTTTGGGTGGTATAGGAAGTATTCCCGGCGCAATGTTGGGCGGTGTGTTTTTAGGTGTGGCCGAAGTGATGGGTGTGGCTTTGGGGTTTGATACGTATCGCGACGCTATCGCTTTCGGACTTTTGATACTGGTACTGCTTTTTAAACCCACAGGACTACTTGGCAAACCCATTCAGAGGAAGGTTTAAAATGAATTTTTTATTTGATACCCTTGGAAATCCTTATTACCAACAGGTTATGATAATGATGGGCATATATTTAATTGCTGCCCTTGGTTTAAATTTAATAACAGGGATTACAGGGCAATTTTCTTTTGGACATGCCGCCTTTATGAGTATAGGAGCATATGCATCAGCATTGATGACTATTAAGCTGCAAGCCCCGTTTATACTGAATCTGTTAGCAGGGGGAATGATTGCAGCTCTTTGTGGGGTGGCACTAGCTTTTCCGAGCATGAGATTGACCGGGGATTACTTAGGGATAACCACATTGGGTTTTGGTGAGATCATAAGAGTAATATTTATCAATATGGATATAACAGGTGGAGCTATGGGCTTGGCCGGCATCCCTAAAAACACAAGTCTCGGTGTAGTCGCTGTGACAGCGGTTATTTCTATTTGGGCATTGAATAGACTAATAAGCTCAAGATTTGGCAGGGCTTTGGCCTCTATAAGAGAAGATGAGATAGCTGCCGAGACC
>CAZHAJ010000084.1:0-7701 GCA_964530215.1 uncultured Peptococcaceae bacterium
ATTATTATCTCTTTCACATTCTAACAACATTTGTTTTAATCTTTCAAAAAAAAGTTTCCTATTGGGTAGCCCTGTTAAGTTGTCATAATTAGCATTTTTCTCCAACTGCAATTCTAGCTTTTTGCGTTCTGTAATATCTGTAGACGAACCTACAATATAAGGTATACTATTACCTGTTAAAATAGGTGTTAGTGTCGTTAGCCAAACACTATCACCCCCGGGCAAGCTTAGTTCTTCCTCATAGGTGATACTTTTTCTATAATCAATACATTTTTGATAATTTTTGGCAACAATATCCCCCATCTCCTTGCCAAGCAATTCTTGTGGAGATTTGTTTTTTATCTGTTCCAAAAGTATTTTTGTTTTGTTTTGATGTGCACGATTATTACGAATGTAGCGAAACTCTCCATTCTCTAAGATCTTTATTAAAAACATTGCATCTTGAGTGCCATTAAATACTTTTTCATATTCTTCTGTAATTCTCCAATTTTCTTTCTCTGCTTCTTTAAAAGCAGTTATATCCGTATGTGCACCTAACATACGAAAAGCTTTTCCATTTTCATCTCTAATAGCTATACCTCTACACCTTATCCATACAGTGGATCCGTTTTTATGTTTATATCGAACAATTTGATCATAAGGATGATTAGGATCTGAAATGTGCTTTTCGAAATTTTCTAAAGCTAATTTCAAATCTTCTTTATAAATAATATTTTGCCATTCGCTTGACAGGTGTTTTTTTTCGTTTGGATCATATCCAAATACCTCCCAAAACTTAGGGCTCATCCATTCATTTTCAATGCTTTCTAGATCCCAATACCAAACCCCATCTAGTGAGCCTGATTGTATAAAATCAAAAATGCTTGAATTATTACAAATCAAATCATACAACTCTTTTTTTAAATAATTTTCTCCCATATTGGCTGTAGATTCCTCTTCTCAAAAAATTTAACTTTCAATCAAAGTTGAAGTAAATAAGAAAGGTGTAGTAAATGTGATTATAATATTGGTTTCTCCCATTCATGCTATTATAGTTAAATTTTCTCTTTGTTACTAGAATTATCGCTGAAACTTATTATATTATATTTTTAGTTATTTTTCATAAAAATTTTCAAAACCTGCTATTGTTGCTACAATAACAACAATAGTTTGAAATAGGTGGTTCTCATGAACAAAACAGAGTTAAGACTTGGCTTTTGGGCGTCAATCTCATCTGCGATTTTTAGTATTATGTGGTTATTACCTTCAGTTTCAAAGATGCATTTCATGCTATACCAACATGGGATAATCTAGAGACATATGCCAATGCATTTAGTGTTTTAAGAATATTTTATGTTAATTATTACTGGCGATTACCTACATAATTATTTTGACATGTATCCATCGCACTGTATCTGACGAGAAAAAAATTTGGAGTCTAATAGCTTTATCAATCGGAATATTATATGCAGTAATGGCAAGTATCAATTATAATATACAGTAATAACTGCCGTTGGTCAGGTAGGTTATTCTATGTTTGACATAAATATAAATTTTTTCATTGCAGCCAGTATGGTTTGGATAATCGGCGCTCCTGTGGCATTCATCCTGTTAGCAAACTGGTTTAAACAACAGGTATAACTACATTTCCCATTAAAAATAAGGGACAGGGAACCTGTCCCTTGTCCCTTATTGGCTTCGGCCCATTCCTTTACCTGCTCCCCTTCCAAAACTTAAGCCTTCTTTCTGGCCCATTCGAGCTCCGCCTTCTCCCATACAGTTAGCTTGATTATTCTTAATGGTATTGTAAATTTCATCTGCCCTCTCTTGACTGATTATGTTATCCTTTACCCTTTGTTCTAATACCGCTTTTTTTTGCTCCAGCATCTGTGCTTTGAATTCTTCTAGCTTCCCCGCTTCTTTAGCAATAGTACCCATTGTCTTTCCGCTGGAACGTTCTGCATAAACGCTTTCAATAGTTTTTCCTGTTAAGCCAGAAACTACTTCGGCGGGAGTTTTCCCCGCAGCATATGCAGCCCCCGCAGAAACCATCACTAAAGCAACAACCATCGCAACTACAGTTTTTTTCATGTTTTTCATACCACCACTCCTTTTTAATTACTTTTTGTTGATAATTCATATTGTAGAAAGAAGTTGTGATAAAAGTATGATAAAAAGCTAAAAGAATTATGAAATTACTTTTTTCAGCTCAAACCAGAATGTAGTTCCAAGATCATTTTTGCTTTCTACTCCATATGAGACATTATGTGCATCCAATATACTTTTAACAATAGCAAGACCAAGCCCTGTCCCCAGTGTTCTGCCACTGTCATCCTTCTTGGCTTTCTTAAAATAGCGATCCCAAATATATGGTATATCCTCATCCTTTATCCCAGTGCCTGTGTCAGAAATTTCTATCCGCACATCATTTTGAATATCTCTAATACTAATTTTTATTAACCCACCTGTCGGTGTGTGATTAAATCCATTTATTATTAGGTTATAAAGTACCTGCTCAATCCTTATCTGGTCTGCTTCAACCAATACATCACCGGAGTTCTCCCGAACTATTTGTACATCCTTTTTAGTGCTTATAAAGGCAAAACGATTGACTACATTATCCACAACCTTATTTATTAAAAACTGCTTTTTGTTAAATGAAAAATATCCTGCCTGCAACTGTGATAAATCTAATATTTCATCC
Source organism: uncultured Peptococcaceae bacterium (assembly GCA_964530215.1). Lineage (GTDB taxonomy): Bacteria > Bacillota > Desulfotomaculia > Desulfotomaculales > Desulfocucumaceae > JAAXTT01. Next base: position 2,684 of record CAZHAJ010000084.1, read on the forward strand.
ACAAACTCCCCTAGGCGTTGGGCCTCATCTATAATAACTTCTATTTGATTTTCCCTTTTCTCTTTATTATTTCCTGTTATGTCCCTAATGGCTTCTGCATAACCCCTAATTATGCTAAGTGGTGTGCGTAGCTCGTGTGATACATTGGCAATTAGGTCTTTTCTTAGCTGCTCGATTTTTGAGAGCTGTTGCCCCAGATGATTTATGGTTCCGGCAAGTCTGCCAATTTCATCTTGATTTCCGGTTTTAATCCTAACAGAAAAATCTCCTGCGGCCATCTTTTCAGAAGCATTTTTAATTTCAAGAATGGGTCTGATAAAACTTCTTGATATGCCAAATGAAATCAGAAGAGAAGCTATAAATAGTATCGGGGTGATATATAAAAGCTGTCGTTTTAGTATTGCCACTGTGTCCTCAACTGGAGCCAAGGGCATATTTATGATAAAAACGCCGGGCAATTGATCATCTATTTCCATCGGCAAACCAATCATTACAAATTTGTTGCCAAACCGTGGGTGGGATAGTGTTATTTCAACCTCTTTACCTTCCATGACATTCTGAAAAACCTCAACCCTAGCACTATTATTCATCATTGGCATATGTCCGCCAAATCCGGCCGAGCCCGTTTCATACAGAGAATTGCTTGTGCTGTCCAGCAGTTCTATGCTTAAATTATTCTCAAAAGCTAAGGCATCCAACCTATCAAAAACTTCTGCTTTACTGTCCTTATCAAAACCGGAAATTATCGACAACCCTTTGGTTTTTATATCAGATATCTTCATGTCTGCATAAAAACTATCTAGGAAAACAATCTGAAAAAACCAAAGTAACATCAAGATAACTAAAACCATTGTCATCATACCAGCCCAAAGCTTTAAAGCGATACTTTTTGGCACCAATCTTTCCCAGTAAAAATTTTTCATTGGTTCTTCTCTCTTATTTCAAATTTATATCCGACTCCCCAGACAGTTACAATGAATTTTCTATAATTTTTCAGACTTTCCCTTAGCATTTTTACATGAGTGTCAACAGTCCGATCATCACCAAAAAAATCATATCCCCATATAGAATTTAAAAGCTGCTCCCGAGAAAATACGATATTGGGGTTTTTAGAAAAAAAACTAAGCAGTTCATATTCCTTTGGAGTAAGGTTGACAACACTCCCATCAACATAAACATTTCTGGAATCAAACTCAATAACCAAACCCTGTATAACAACTTTTTCTTTTCCCAGATTGTTTTCTGCTTTAGGATAACTTCTGCGAATAATTGCCTTCATTCGAGCTATTAACTCTTTTGGACTAAAGGGTTTCACAATATAGTCATCTACTCCCAGTTCAAAAGCCAGGAGTTTATCATATTCTTCTCCCCTTGCTGTTAGCATAATTATTGATACTGTTGAGATTTTTCTAATCTCTCTACAAACGCTCCAATCATCCATTTTAGGCATCATCAGATCCAAAATAACCATAGAATATTCTTGTTGCCTAAATAGGTCTAATGCTTGAACTCCATCTGCCGCCTCATCAGCATGGTAGCCCTGAAAGCTTATATACTCTTTAACCATATCCCTAATCCGCTCTTCGTCGTCCACAACCATTACCTTTAAATCGTTATTTAAGCTAATAACAACACACCCCCTTATGCCAATCATCTCTCCGGGGTAATTAATGTCAGTTTTTCAAGTAGTCCATGAGCTCTCCGGTATTATTGACAAAGTGAGCCCCTTTGTTCTTGAGCCTTTCTAAAAGTGCCGCAGCCTTACCCTCGGTAAAATCTCTCTCTTCCATTCCTTCGCCAAAAACTATTCCGGTTATCCCTTGCGCAACTGCTTCCATCATAGCCTCCAAATTGCGAAGGTTCCCCTCTCCTATGGAAATGGGCGGCAGGACAATCCATTTTGACTTTTTCATTAGCTTCATATGTTCTTTATATATCTCCTCACCGATCTTTGTAAATGGTGGATTTTCAATGACCGGAATATCAAAAAAGCGAGCAAAATCGAAGCCGCTGTCTTCCCTGCTTACAGGCCCCAGTGACAATGAGTATCCTTTTCCCATCAGTATTTCCAATATCGGAAGAGCTTCTTGTCCGCCACCTATTACATGAACTCTAGTTCCTCGGTTTTGTCCCTCTTTATTCCCCGGATTAATGTTGTCTTTTCCGACGCTTATCTGTAAGCGACCGTGAAAAGGATGACGAAAAATTGAAGCTTCAACACCATAGGAAGCCTTAATATTTTCTTTTGTCAGAACTTCTTCCGCATTGCCAATGGACATTATTCTACCTTTGGCTAAAAGTATAAACTTTCGAAAAAATAATGCAGCCAAGTTTAAATCATGAATAGCCGCTATAACATTTACCTTTTTATCACGGTTTAACCTTGAAACAATATCCAACAGTTCCCACTGGTAACCGATATCTAAATTTGCCGTGGGTTCATCCAGCAGCAATAGCTCCGGCTCCTGACAGAGAGCTCTGGCAAAAATCATGCGTTGCCTTTCACCGCCGCTTAAACTAACGGCAGAACGATATCTCAATGGCAATATGCCGGTAATTTCCATGGCTGAATAAACAATCGCTTCATGATTATTTTTATCTTGTAAATATTTATTATATGGAAATCTACCCATCCGGATAACTTCTTCAACTGTAAAGTCAAAGTCCACACTGGTATCTTGGGGAACTACAGCTATCTGCCGGGCCGTTTCCCCTGAGCTGAAGCTGCCAATTTCACGACCGTTTACAATGACCGCCCCTGTGGTGGGCTCCAATACTCCGCTAATGCAGCGCAACAAGGTGGACTTCCCGGCTCCATTAGGTCCCAGAAGTGCCACCATCTCTCCTTCATCATGGTTAAAATCTAAGCCGTCCAAAATCCTTGCGGAGTCGTACTTAATACTTAGTCCGTGTACCATTAAGTTTAAACTCATTTCCCACTCCTATCCCACGGTATTAAAATATCGTAGTCTTTTCCTTCTTTTCAAAAGGTATATGAACATGGGAGCACCCACCATAGCCGTAATGATACCTAAAGGAAGTTCTGCAGGAGCGATAATATTGCGAGCCACCATATCGGACGCTATCAGCAATGTTGCCCCAAGCAGGGCTGATGCCGGCAGCAGAATGCGATGGTCAGGACCCACCAGGATACGTACAAAGTGAGGCACTACCAAGCCGACAAAACCTATAATTCCAGTGGTAGATACCGAAGCAGCCACCAGAAGTGAAGCTGCTGCCAATAATATTTTCTTGACCCTTTCAGTATTGACCCCTAAATGAAGTGCAGTTTCTTCCCCCATCAATAAAATGTTTAGTTCTGTTGCGTAATAATAGATACAGCCAAAACCCATCGAAACATAAGGCAACATAGTAGTTATCCTAATCCAGCTGGCACCGCCGCCACTTCCCATCATCCAAAAAACCACCTGATCCAGCTTTTCACCGGCAAAATAAGTGAGCAAGGATACAACCGCTGAAACAAAAGCACTAAATGCAATTCCCGTTAGAAGCAAGGTCATCACCGGCACAGTATTTCCCACCCGTGACATATAGTAGACCAAAATAATTGTTGCCAACGCACCTATGAAAGCAAACAGCGGAACAGCCGTAAAACCGGCAAAAAGCAGAGTACCTCCTGTCAGCATTGCTGTTACAGCCCCCAAAGCAGCACCGGAGGAAACCCCAAGGATATAGGGATCTGCCATGGGGTTCCGAAAAAGACCCTGAAAAACCGCTCCGGCCACAGATAAGGAAGCTCCCACTAATGCAGCCTGAATTACCCTGGGTAAACGCAGCTCTAAAATAATACCCCGATGAACCTCTGTTATTCCAATACCTATAAAACCGTCTAACCCCGGGAAAAGTGAAAATAGTATCGTCAATACTGACTTCACTGGAATTGAAGCAGCTCCCAAAACCACCGCTGACAACGTTGTTCCAAGTAACAATAAAATCAGAGCTGTCAGCAAGGTACCTCTTTTTATCCTTGCTATTTTTTTATTTTCATCATTGAACTGCATAGGCCTCTATAACCCCAATCACTCACCGGTCTTTCTGAATTTTTGCGGATAAAAAATAGCCGTCAAATCTTCCACCGCTTCAACAATACGAGGACCTGGACGAGTTATAATATCAGCGGAAACTTCAAACATCCTATTTTCTTTTACAGCAGTTAAGCTATCCCACATGGGACGAGATGCTATTTCATTCAAATCAAAATCCATTGCCCCGTGACTTCCTGGGAAAAGTATAACCTGGGGATCTCGTTCAATTAATACTTCCTGACTGATTTTGGGATACCTCTCGGGCACATCAGCAAATATATTTTTCCCTCCGGCAGAAGAAATGACTTCAGTGATGATTGAAGCAGCTCCTGCACTCATCAAGGGTTCAGAAGAAACCTCGTAATATACACGAAGCCTCTCTCCTTCAGGGATTTCACCCACTCTGGACTCTATTGCTTTCAATCTATCCCGGATATCAGTTATTACAGTATTTGCTTCTTTGCTTTTTCCTGTGGCTTTCCCCACCATATCTAAGGCCTCATAGATATCTTCTATTGACTCGGGTACCAGAACCAGAACAGGAACACCCATCTCCTCCAACTTTTGGGTCTGCTCCCCATGCTTATTCCCGGCTAACACTAAATCAGGCTCTAACGCCAATACTGCTTCGATGTTTGGCTTAGAAAATCCACCCACCTTACTGATCTTTAAAACATCCTCCGGGTAATTACAGTTTTCGGTAACACCAACCATGCTACTTCCCAAGCCAACAGCAAATGCAATTTCGGTGTTGCTGGGGGAAAGAGAAACTATCCTTTGGGGATAACCTGAAATAACAACCTCTCTTCCCGCCTGGTCAACAAAGGCAATACTCTCTCCATCATTTCCATCTACTGTTCCACAACCTGCAGAAAGAACCAGTAATGTCACCATTACAAAAAATATTTTATAAATCTTTTTCCTCATTATTTTCCAAACCCCCATCACTTAAAATAAAAACCCTTCAAAAAC
>CAZHAJ010000085.1:0-7639 GCA_964530215.1 uncultured Peptococcaceae bacterium
CAACTTTCAATTCACCCCCTGACACCGGATAATCGCTGTTAGCCAAGCAGACCGCTGGTGAACGACGAATCCCCTAGCAAACAGTTCACGAGAACATTTTTCCCGATATTTTGTACCGCCAAGTGACCTACCGGTATGTCCTTGGCTAAATCAAAATAGTTTATAAAGCATTCCAAATGCCATAGTACAAAATACCTAGACATTTTTTATGTTTTAACACGACAAGTTTACCACAACCTGCCTTGCAAGTAAAACATATTATTTAAATGTTTTATTTTCACCCAGTATCTTCTTTGCTTTTTTTACATCCATCTTAATTTCTTGTACAAGCTGCTCTGCAGAATCAAATTTTTTTTCTTCTCTGATCCTCTCAATCAAATATACTCTGATATCTTCACCATAAAGGTTGCCGTTAAAGTCAAATAAATGAATTTCTAAAGCAGGCTGGCAATCAAATTTACAAAAAGTAGGCTTGACACCTATATTGGCTGCCCCATTATAAATATCCCGGCCAATGCTAACCTTGGCCGCATAAACCCCATGGGCAGGTATCATAAGACCCCCTTGGAAAGTTATATTTGCTGTGGGAAAGCCTATGGTTCGCCCTCTTTTTTCACCTTCAGTCACTGTGCCATCAACAAAATAATGCTGTCCCAGTAGCTTTGAAACCCTATTGACTTTTCCTTCACCTAACAATTTGCGTATCAAAGTGCTGCTAACCGGTATTCCATCTACAGTCACAGGAGGAATAACATGAACATCATATCCATATCTTTTGCCGCCTTCCTTTATATCTTTGGCGGTACCTATTCCCCCCTTACCAAAGGTATAATTATATCCGACAAAAACCGATCTGGCACCCAAACCTTCAACCAGAACTTGACGTATAAACTCTTCAGGAGCTAACATAGCAAATTCCTTGGTAAAAGAAACCAGCAGGAGAACCTCTACACCCATCTCATTTAAGATTTCTTTTTTGACTTGGTGACTGGTAAGCATTAATGGGGCTTTTCCAGCCAAAATCTTCAGGGGATGGGGATAAAAAGTAAATATTATGGGTGTTCCGCCTATATGGTTTCCTTGTTGAATCAAGGATGTGATGAGCCTTTGGTGACCCAGATGTACACCATCAAAATTACCAAGCCCCACTACAACATCTTTAAACTGTCCCTTGATCCCTCTCCAATCATGAAAAATTTTCAAGCCCTATTTACCCCCGTCGTTAAGTGAGTATTTTTTCAGGTTTAAAACTCATCCGCCCTTTAGAGTCAACCACCGCTCTGCCAATGCCTAAAACCCCGCTGTTGCCCATTAACAGAACAATGTCATCAGGTGTAATATCTCCAAATATCCCACGGACGCCGGGCATAAATAGTGTTCCACCGGAACTGACGGATTTTACCGCCCCTTCCCATATTATTACCTTGGGCAAAAAAGACATTGCTTCCTCAAGACAAATTAAAAACTGCCGGTCTTCTTGAACAGCTACTTTCAACTCTTCTAAAGATACAGAATGTTCAATACTGTTGCTTCCCACACCTGTTCTTAAAAGAAAACTCATATAAGCACCACAACCTAGCTCTCTGCCGATATCCTCACAAAGGGTTCTTATATAAGTGCCTGCGGAACAGCATATATCCAAAAGCGCCCGGGGTTCATCACCTTGATGCCAATGAATCATTTCAATACTGTATACAGTAATCACTCGGGGTAGGCGCTCCACCTCTACCCCCCGTCTTGCCAACTCATAAAGCTTTTTTCCCTGATGCCGAACAGCAGAAGTCATTGGAGGAATTTGGGCTATATTCCCTGTAAAAATCGGCAAAACATCCATAACCTGCTTTTGAGAAAACTCCGCCGGGACTCCTAAATAACTAAGCTCACCAAAAGAATCCCCGGTGGAAGAAGACACCCCAAAGGTTATTTCCGTCCTGTATCGCTTAGTCTGATCTAAATATTCTATCAGACGGGTAGCTTTCCCGCAGCAGACAAGAAGCACCCCGGCAGCACCGGGATCCAAAGTCCCGGTGTGACCAACCTTCTTAATCCCCAACAACCGACGGACATAGCTTACCACATCATGGGAAGTCATCCCCGGAGGTTTTAAAATATTTATAAATCCGTTCATATACTATTTCTCCACCTTAGATGCCTCACCGATAGCATGACTCACAACACTTTCAACTATATCCTGCAATCTTCCGGCAACTGTGCTTCCGGAAGCCCTTGCATGACCGCCGCCGCCAAATTTAGCAGCCAGCTTATCTACATTCACCTGCCCCTTAGACCTGAAGCTTATCTTAAACTTATCCTGCTCGATCTCCTTGAAAAAAATAGAAACTTCTACACCCATTATTGAACGGACTTTATTTACCAGTCCGTCTGTATGCTCAGTTTTAGCAGAATACTTATTTAAAAGGAATCTATCCACCACCATCCAGGCAACTTTTCCACAAGGACTAATCTTTAAATTATTTAAAGCCTCACCCAATATCCTAATGGCGGGCAAAGGGATCTCCTCAAAAAGCTTGGTGTTTATCATTGCCGTGTCTATTCCGGTATCCATTAACACAGCTGCTTTTCTCAATGTTTCCGCCGTTGTTTTCTCATATCGGAAACTTCCGGTATCAGTAACAATGGCTGTATACAGACACTGCGCCATTTCTTTTGTGAGTCCATGGCCCATCAACTGAATTAGATCAAAAATAATTTCTCCGGTGGCGGAAGCTTTGGGATCGATATAGTTATATCCCTTGAATCCTTTAGAGTTTAGATGATGATCTATACAAATAACATTATCCACTTTATCCAGATATCGGCTGTACCACCCTATACGCTCTGCTTCTGCACAGTCTAAAACCACCATGGCATCAAACTTATTATCCAGCGTATCCTTTATGCTGAAATCTGCAATACCAGGTAAAAACCAGAGATTTTCCGGCACAGGATCAGGGCTGGCCATAATCACTTTTTTTCCCATCTTTTTTAGCATTAAGCCCAGAGCAGCAACAGAACCAATACAATCCCCATCAGGAAAGATATGTCCGCAGAGCAAAACTCTGTCTGTTTTATCAAGTATTTCTGCAATTTCCTTTAAACTAGTCATTTTCTCCTTCTTCCTTATCCGAACGAACTTCTTCAATCAACTTCATAAGCTTGGTGGCTCTTTCCAGAGAAGTATCCAGCTTAAATACTATTTCCGGGGTATGTCTGAGGCGGATTCTTCTGCCTAGTTCTAATCTTATATATCCTGTTGCACCCCTAAGGGCTTGTTCAGTAGACTTCTGCTTATCAGTATCCCCCAATACACTGGCATAGACCTTTGCATGCCGAAGATCCGCTGTAACATTTACGTCGGTAACAGTAATAAAATCAACCCTAGGGTCTTTGATGTCATTCAGAAGAATGTCAGATATTTCTTTCTTTATTGCTTCGGCTAGCTTTTCCGGTCGATATGACACGTTATCCACCTCCCATGAAGAATCAAAAGTTTAATCCAATAACCACTGGGGCTAAGTATATTTCTTTACAAACTAGATTGCCAAAAAGTAGAACTAAGCTATAGGCTGCAAGTATCAGCTTCAAGCTAAACAAACTTACTCGTTTGTTTAGCTTCTCGTTAATCAAAGCTTTTTACCTACGCCTATAGCTGAACAATTGTACTCTTAATAGCACAAACTACCTGTATAACCTGAGCAGTGCATCTAGATTTACGCCAATTCCCTCTTAACCTTTTCGGTAATAAAAATCTCCAGCACATCTCCATCACGCAAATCCTGGAAGTTCTCCAAGGTTATACCACACTCATAACCTTGAACCACTTCTTTAGCATCATCTTTGAAACGCTTTAAAGAGTCAATTTTACCTTCAAAGATTACAACATTATCCCTAATTAAACGTACTCCGGCATCTCTGGTAACTTTACCCTCTGTAACATAACAACCTGCGATAACACCTAGTTTGGAGGCCTTAAATATCTGTCGCACCTCAACACGGCCTAGTATTACCTCTCTTAACTCAGGTTCCAATAAACCGCTCATTGCTGACTTAATATCATCTATAGCATCATAAATAACCTGATACAACCTAATATCAATATTTTCATTTTCCGCTGCTTTACGAGCATTAATGTCTGGGCGAACATTAAATCCAATTATAATTGCATTGGAGGCGGCTGCCAGCATAATATCACTTTCTGTAATTGCCCCGACTCCGCCATGGATAATATTTACCTTGACCTCATCTGTGGAAAGCCTTTCTATGGACTGCCTTATGGCTTCCACCGAACCCTGAACATCCGCCTTTATCACCAGATGCAGTTCTTTGATTTCACCATCCTGAATGTTTTTATATAAATCTTCCAAGGAAAGCCTGGGTGAAGAAGTTTTAAAATCTTCATGACGTTTTCTGTCAACCCTCTTATCTATTATCTGTTTAATAGTTTTTTCATCTTTAACCGCATAAAAAATATCTCCGGCCAAAGGAACATCATTAAAGCCCAGAACTTCAACCGGTGTTGACGGACCGGCTTTTTTCACCCTTCTGCCCTTATCATCCATCATTGCCCTGACTCTACCGAAAGCAGTTCCAGCTACAATAGCTTCCCCGACATGCAAGGTGCCATTCTGAACCAAAATTGTGGCCACGGGTCCCCTACCTTTGTCTAGCTCAGCTTCGATAACAGTACCCTTTGCATCTCTGTTGGGATTAGCTTTGAACTCTGACACCTCAGCCACCAGCAGTATATTTTCCAGGAGGTCCTCAATGCCTATTCTCTGTTTGGCACTGACGGGAACACATATAATATCTCCTCCCCATTCTTCCGGCACCAAATCGTGTTCGGTAAGCTGCTGCTTAATTTTATCTGGATTTGCTTCAGGTTTATCAATTTTATTTATGGCCACTACAATGGGGACTTCCGCTGCCTTTGCATGATTAATGGCCTCAATGGTTTGGGGCATAACGCCATCCTCGGCGGCCACCACCAGTACCGCTATGTCCGTTACCTGGGCACCCCTTGCCCTCATTGAAGTAAAAGCTTCATGGCCCGGAGTATCTAAAAAAGTTATTTTTTTATTATCATACTCAATCTGATAAGCACCGATGTGCTGAGTTATTCCCCCTGCCTCGGTAGCAATAACATTGGTCTGCCTAATGGCATCTAAGAGGGAAGTTTTTCCATGATCTACATGTCCCATAACAGTAACCACACATGGTCTGATTACCAAGCTTTCTGCATCATCCTCTTGCTCTTGTTCTAGTTGAGCCTCAGCATCCAGCTCGATTTTGACCTCAACTTCGAAACCATACTCACCGGCAATAATTTCAGCAGTATCGGAATCAATTTCCTGATTTATTGTAGCCATTACATCTAATTGCATCAATTTCTTAATCAGATCTGCGGGACTCTTTTTCATTTTTTCAGCAAGACTTTGTACCGTAATACTCTCACCAATTACCACAGGTTTTTTCTCCTGTACCACCACTGGCTTTTGTTCCACTTTGTGCTTTTGGGGCATTCCCTTTTTTCTACCCTGACTATGCCTGCTACCCCGTCCTTCAAATTCATCACCAAACCTACGGTCCTTGCCAAATCCCTTTGCCTGATTTTGAGCAATTCTTGTTCTGGACTTTTCTGAAGCCTTCAACTTATCAATACCTTTTGCCTGTTCGGGCACTTTAGGAACTTTTAATGAAGCAGCGGGTCTTGATCTAGTGTCCGCTGACGGCTTCGACCTGCTGACATCAGATTTATAGTTTGGTCGTTCTGACCGACTTTTATCAAAACTATCCGGTCTATAAGAAGATCTTTCTTTGCTTGGACCTGCAGAATCTCTATGCTGCGGTCCTTTATCGATAACAGATCTTTTATCCCGAGCAGGCGGCATTGCAGTATTTGTATCCTTATGATCGGTTTTGACTGCTGCAGGACGATGACGTTCAGGATATTTAGGTCTTTCTATGGCAGTATACTCAACCCTTTTGTCGGGTGTTTGCTTCTCAGTCAATGTAGAATCTTGCGGATTAACACCTGGAAGTTCATCCTTTATACTGTCTTTTACAGCACTTTCACCCTTTTTAGGACCAGCCTGAAAAGGTGACGGCCTTTTGGAGGATGCGGAGCGTAGAGAGTGGTCTTCGAATCTTCTGTCCGGCGGACGAGAGGGTACCCTGCCCACTAAACCGGGCCCCCGATCATGTCTTGAATCTCTTTTTTCCGACTTCTTTTTATCGTCAACAGTCTTATCCTCAGAAGACTGAGACCGGTTATCGGGTTTTAAAAACTCCTTATCGGCACCTTTAGAGTCAATCCTCTTGCTATCCTTTCGGAAATTTTCCATAAACATTTGAATATCTTTTTCTTCCAAAGTGCTCATGTGTGATTTCAAATTTACACCCAACTGGGTCATACCCTTAATTATTTCTTTGCTTTCAACTTTTAATTCTTTCGCTAATTCATGCACTCTTTTCTTTACCATGCACTCACCCCCTGAAATGCTTACCGACACAACTAAAATGCGCTATCATATGTGAGACTTTAGAAATGAGAACACTATATGAGTAATACACATTTTTCTAATTCCAAATTTCATTTCTCAACTCAAATTAGGCGATACCTTTGCAGTATTTTTTATATCGTTGTGCATTTTGTACACCTCACACCACTAGATACCGCCTCAGCACGATCTCACTTCTAAAACCTCACTTACCAAACAATTCGCCCCTTTCATAAGCTTTTACAATACCCTGCCTAAAATTACTGTCTGTAATAGCTAAAACAGATCTTTCCTGTTTGCCTATTGCTCTGCCCAGACTGTTTTTGTCGGCATATATAATTATTGGTATCCCAGCTTCCCTTGCTAAATACAAGAAATTCTCTTTCGTTCTGTCTGCGGCATTACCGGCCAGAATAACCAAGCAGGCCCTTTTGTGTTCTATTGTTCTGCGAACAGCATCATCACCGCTCTCAATCTTTCCTGCTCTTTGTGCAAGACCGATTATACCCATAATGCTTGCCATTAATCACCCAACCTTGACTTCAGCATATCATATATTTCTTTTGAAACCTGTCTTTCCAATGCTTTTTCCAATCTTCTTTCCTTTGCCGCTTTTTGAAGACAACAAACATCCGGGCACAAATATGCTCCTCTGCCTGATTTTTTCCCAGTAGAATCAATTTGTATTCCCTCATCCGGGGTACGTACTATCCTTATCAACTCTTTTTTAGATTTCATTTCTTGACATCCCACACACATTCTTTGGGGTATCTTTTTAACCCTGGCCACCTTTTGCACCCCTCCAAGAACTTCCAGATCAAATGACTTTATTTAAAAATAGCCTGAGTTACAGTAACTTTCGGCTATAAAGGAATAATCATTATGCATCTTGCTCCTCGCTATAATCCTCATAACCTTCCTGTTGATATATTTCCTCCATTTGCGATTCGCTCTTAATATCTATTTTCCAATTAGTAAGCTTTGCCGCCAACCTGGCATTTTGACCTTCTTTGCCGATAGCCAAGGAGAGTTGATAATCAGGGACAATTACCCTGGCTACCTTTTCTTCTTCCCATACTTCTACAGCTACAACTTTAGCGGGACTAAGGGATGCAGCTACATACTTTGAAGGGTCGGAATCC
>CAZHAJ010000086.1:0-7602 GCA_964530215.1 uncultured Peptococcaceae bacterium
GAGGCAGGGGCGCAGTTTATTCAAACCCAATGCATTTTTGACATGGAACGGTTCGAACGTTTTATGGAGTTGGTTAGGGAAAGAGGACTTCACCAACGGGTGCATATCTTGGCGGGCGTTACGCCTTTGAAAAGTTGGAGAGCCGCCAAGTATATTCAGACTGGGGTAGCCGGCATGATGGTGCCTGATTCATTAATTGAACGATTAAAAAACGCAGAGGATCCCAAAAAAGAAGGTGTTGAAATCTGCATCGAGCATATTAAGCACATTAAAGAAAACATTGAAGGCGTTAACGGAGTACACATTATGGCCATTGCATGGGAAGAAATTGTTCCTGAGATAGTAGAAAAAACAGGACTGTTTCCCAGGCCAGCTAATTAAAATAAGGAACCGCGGCTACCGAAATTGTACTCGGTCGCTTTCATTTTAGCTAATTATGTATTTCAGTCTCAAGATATTCTTGATTTGGACTAAAGGATACCTCCACCTCTACAAAGCTGTTTAATTTAATTAACCGTTCATCAGATGCTTTATGGCAATTGATATCTATACTGTTTTCAATAAAAGATGCTTCTTTAGCCGGATTATTAAGTGTAAAAGATTTTCTAGGTTCAAGTGGCTGTTTATAAGCAAGAGCAGATATTTTTGTGACTGCGTAATATGAACTGGCCAAAATAATTATTAATAAAAAAATTTGAAAAACACCAAATTCCATATTAAAAACCTCCGTTAAAGGCATTTTTTATATAAGGGTAATATTTATGGCGGTATTTTAACCGCCATAAATATTTTTATGTTTAGGGCAAGATAATTACAATGGGCAGCCACCGGGATTGGGGTTAAGATCAGTGTAATGTGCTATAACATTAACTTTAAGTCTTCTTTCCCTGCACATTTGGGTTTCGGGAATAACAAAGCAGAATTCGCTGACATTTAATGACCTGCAACAGGAGCCTGTGCTGCCTGGAACTGTAATCTCCCTGCCTTTGAATCCCAATACCCGAAAGTCAGCAGCATCACATACCATAACACCTAAAGCTAATCTTCTTCCTTTACAAACATTCTTTAAACAAATTCTAATCTTTAAAAAGCGGGCTTGACAATCTAACTCAATTCCTTGATTTTCTGCTCTGTCACCTAGTATGGTGAAGTCTAACCAATCTTGACACTTGCCAAAGGTAACATTCTCTCCGGTTCCACAGCATTTTTCTGTGACAGCACAATCAGGACTTCCACAATCCGGAGTTACACAATCCACTGGTGCAGAATTCGAATTGATTTCATTCGCATTATCTATTGTCAAATTTTTCCCCTCCAGTAATGGTAATTACCAAATTATTTTTATATTAGTTTATTAAGTCATTCTTTATTTGGTTACCACAATTGAAAGGGGAGCGGGCTGAAATCTGAGCCCTACCTATACCAAGATTCACTAATTTAATATTTAAGCGGTGGCTGACCACATAGTCAACCACCGCTGATACTATTTACTCTTCATTTGACCCAAACAATTGACAGAAAGTCACTTCTTAAAATTCTGGCTTCTGGCTTCTGGCTTCTGTATTCCTCTGAAATATATGTCGATCAAGTTGCTATTTACATAATAAACCACATATAGATGCCTGGAATTGCTCATCCGAATAACCTTGTAAAGTTATGGCTTTATTGGGACACTCCCCTGCACATGATCCGCACCCATGGCACAAAACTGACTCAATCTCAATTTTATTATTTTTAACTTTGGGAGCACCGTAGGGGCACAGTCGTACACAAGTCAAGCAAGCCGCACATTTTTTTGTGTCCACCACTGCCACTACACCTTGGGACTCAAGATTTTTACGACTAAGCAAGGTGGAAGCTCTTCCCGCCGCCGCCTTACCTTGAGTGATGGAACCTTCTAAACTCTTTGGCCCATGCGCAATCCCACATATATATACGCCCTCAGCAGATGAGTCCACAGGTCTTAATTTAACGTGGGCTTCTATAAAGAAGCCGTCTGGGTTGAGAGGTACTTTGAAAATTTTTGATATATCCTGATTGCTTTCTGCCGGTATAATTGCTTCTGCTAAAATCACCAGGTCAGCATTGATATTTATATTTTCGTTTAATACCGGGTCAATGATATCCAGGCTTATTGTATCATTCTCACCAAGTGATATATTAGGTTTTTTGTCTTGAGCGTATTCAATGAAAAGTACTCCTTGGGCACGAGCCTTGTAGTACAAGTCTTCCTTTAAGCCATAGGTTCTGATATCCCTATACAATACGATTATATTGGCGTCAGGATTGATTTTTTTAAGCTTTAGAGCCATTTTCATAGTTCTGGTACAACATATACGGCTGCAGTAAGGTCGTTGTTCATCCCTTGAGCCCACACATTGAATCATTACAATATTTCTAGCATCCTGTAAACGAGAATCATTATTTCTGATGGATTCCTCTAGATCGGTATGATTAATGATGCCTGGATGTTGCCCGTACATATATTCATTTGGCTTTAATTCACCGCCACCTGTGGCTATTATGGCTGCACCATGCAGGATTTTACTTCCATCCTTTAAAGTAGAGGTGTAGTTACCGATATAGCCCGAGACATCGGTAACAGTTTGATTGTAATATACTTTAATTAAAGGATGATTTGTAACCTTCTCAATGCTATCTTCTAGATAAGTTTGAATGTTCTCACCGTTAAAACCTTCATTAATTCGTAGTGCTAATCCGCCTAATCTATTTGATGCTTCCACTAAGTGAACCTGGAAACCTTGATCAGCAAGGCATAGGGCAGAAGATATACCTGACACTCCACCACCCAATACCAGACAGGATGGAGTGATATCTACCACAACTGATGTTGTTGGGCTAAGGGTGGAGGCTTTGGATACTGCCATCTTTACTAAGTCAGTTGCTTTATCAGTAGCTTTCTGATGATCGTCTCTGTGAACCCAAGAGCATTGGTCCCTAATATTGGCCATTTCAAAAAGCTGTTTATTTAGTCCGGCATCCCGTATAGTTTCCTGAAACAGACTGCGGTGGGTTCTGGGACTGCACGATGCCACCACCACCCGGTTCAGGTTGTGTTCTTTAATCATGTCCTTCATTTTATCAAGGCTGTCCTGAGAGCAGGCATACATACACTCTTGGGCATATGTTACATTGGGCAAGGTGCCTGCAATCTCAGTCACGGCAGGCACATCGACGACCGATGCTATATTTGTGCCACAGCGACACACCACTACACCAATTCTGGTTTCCTGACCACTTACATCTGTTTCAGCAGGATATTTTTTCTCACTTACAAGTGTGTTTCTGCCCTTAGCTAAAAAGGATGAACATTGACCTGCTGCTGCACTGGCCTGCATTATGGACTCCGGAATATCCTTTGGACCACTGAATACGCCCGCCACATAAACCCCCGGACGCATAGTGCTGACTCCTGAGAGACTTTCCGTGGCACAGAAATTATAATGGTTGAGAGGTAACTCCAATACCCTGGCCAGTTCATTTACATCTTTTGTGGGCTTTAAGCCCACCGATAAAACCACAAGGTCAAAATCATCTTCTTCAATTTGATTGTTTTCGTTATGATATTGCAGTCGCAATTGCTTGGTTTGCTGTAATTCCTTAATTGATGAGATGCTGGATTTGATATAGTTTACACCATGTTCATCCCGGGCACGGGTATAATACTTCTCGAAATCTTTTCCGAAAGCGCGAACATCTATATAAAATATTGTTGTTTCCAATCCTGGTTGATGTTCTTTTGCAATTACAGCTTCTTTTGTGGCGTACATGCAGCAAACAGATGAGCAATAACCCTGATTAATTGTGGTGTCACGGGAACCAACACATTGTATGAAAGCAACTTTTTTAATTTCGCCTCCGTCTGAAATGCGTTTAAGATGACCTTCGAAAGGGCCGGAAGCACTAAGCATACGCTCAAATTGTAAGCTGGTTATCACATTAGGGTATATGCCGTAACCATATTCCCCTTTCAGCTTTGGATTAAACAGCTCAAGTCCGGGACATAGTATGACCGCTCCAACATTGATGGTCAATTCTTCATCCGTCATAGCGTGATCTATGGCCTCAACAGGACAGGCTTTTAAGCACTTGCCACATGCCTTAGGGTTTTTAAACCTAAGACATTTTGCTTTATCAATGGCAAAAGCATTGGGATATGCCTGAGGATATGGACGATAAATAGCTTTTCTTATCCCCAACTCCTGGTCAAACTCACTGCTTGTTTTTACCGGGCATACGTCTGCACAGGCTCCACATCCCAGACACTTGTCAATATCAACAAAACGTGAATGTCTCAATACTGATACTGTAAAATTTCCGGGATCCCCCGTTAGGTTGAGGATTTCCGATTGGGTAAGAACTTCAATGTTTCTGTGCTTCCCACACTCAACCAACTTAGGTGATAATATGCACATTGAGCAGTCATTAGTGGGGAAGGTTTTATCCAGCATTGGCATGTGACCGCCTATAGCAGCGGACTTTTCCACCAGATACACTTTATATCCGCTATCGGCTAAGTCCAGTGCAGTCTGAATTCCGGTTATACCGGCACCTATTACTAAAACCGCACCCAGTACAGTGTTTTGGGTTTCATTTATATTGGTCACGTTCTGATAAACCTCCAAATAGCAGTTATTTATTAAAATAGCTGCAATATTGTTTTAACGGGGCTGACTATATTAAAGACAAAGACCTCAATAGGGGTCTTGGGTCAACTATGTGCTTTGAGAACCATTTTTCTGCATCCGAAAGCCCAAGAGCCAAACCTATAAGTTCGGTAAAATAAAAAACCGGTAGATTACTCTTGCTGTCGCTTCTGCGAACTTCTAGGTTCATTTGACAAAGGGGGCATGCTGTAACCACTGCTTGAGCTCCAGCCTCGTCCGCCATGTTTAATATTTTTCCCACCATTTTATTAACGGTATTAGTGGCTGTGAGGCTAAGACTGGCTCCACAGCAGTCAGTTTTATATGACCATCGTAATGCTTCTGCGCCAATGTTATTCATTAAGTTGTCCATTGAGGTTGGATTTTCGGGATCCTCAAAGCTTATTTCGGCAGGCCGTGATGTCAAACAGCCATAATAACAGGCTACTTTAAGACCTTCCAGAGGTTTAACCAGTCTATCCTTTAAATCTTTCGTAGAAATTTTTGTGGCAAATGTTTCAAGGAGCGACATGATGCCCACTTGTCCGCTATATGTGAAGTTTGCCACATCTTCAATGGTCTTTTTCTTTTCAGAATCTTTTTTTAATAGGATATCTGTCTTTTTAAGTCTGCTGTAACAGGATGCACAAGGTATTACCACATCTAATCCGCTACTTTGCGCCAATGCAATATTTGCTGCAGGCAGAGCATAGGACAACAGTTCGTTGGTACTGTGTGCCGAAGTAGCCCCACAACAAATCCAGTCATCAATTTCTTTAAAAGTCATTCCCAGCGCCTTGGCAACGGACAACGCAGATTTATTATATTCTTGGGCACTGGATTCCAGTGAGCACCCAGGATAATAAGAGAATTCCAATTTATCCCCCTCCTAAAGAAGGTGTTATTTTGTTTACTTATTCACTGTTTTATCAAAAATTCTTTTCAACATTTCTTTATTCTTTATTCTTTTTGGCATCAAATGGAGTTTACCTTTTATAAACATTTTCATACCAAGGTCCATATCAGAAAACAAATCCATTGTTTTCAGTTTGTAAGTTGCCATCATAGATGCTTCATGAACACGTCCGTTTAATTTAACCGAACTTAAAAAACTGTCATGAAATTTCTTTACTTTTTTTACACTTACAACATTATTGCTTATAGCTATTGATTTTAGAGCATCCATCACTTCATTCATATTTATTCCATTAGGACATCTAAGTCCGCAGATTTCACATCCCGAGCAAAGCCAAATCATATTGCTGTTCAATACTTTATCGTATAAACCCAATTGAACTAATCTAATGATTTGGTTAGGAGAGTAGTCTGTGAAACGTCTCATGGAACAACCGGCAGCACATTTCTGACATTGAAAACATAATTCTATTTGCTGTCCGGACTTTTCTTTAATCTCATTAAAAAATGAGGAATTATCACTAACATTTTGTAGACTTTGCAGTGTAATCCTCTCCTTCTTAAAATTTTAGAAAACTATAAAATAGCTGCCAATTACTAGTATGATTAGTAAATTTTACTTTAAGTAACTATTTAATTGTTAAGCTATGAATGACAATTGACGTAATTATCTTAATATTACTACACATTTTTTATTGTAGGGTTTTGCCTGTACCATGTCAAGCATTTAGGGAAAAGTGCTTTGAGAGTGTATTAACTATTGAGAATTTATCTGCGTTTAGAAATTATATAATGCTAATGATGATATTTTTCAGTTAATATCTCAGTGAGGTAAAGATTTTTTAGATACAACACCGATGTTTTGATATAATATTTTGAAAATAGGTTAATTGATAAGATAAAAACTATTTAAATAGAAGGGGGCCAAATAGTGTACCAGCAAAATATTTTACCTCCCTGCAGCAACGGATGTCCGGTAAACACTAATGTGAGCGGTTATTTAGATGCCATCACAGGGGGTAACTATAAGGAAGCATTTAAGCTGTTATCAGAAAGAAACCCTTTCCCCACGGTGTGTGGCTGGGTATGTCCGCATCCTTGCGAAGATCAATGCCGTCGAGAGCGGGGATATAAGGGTTTTAAAGCGTTTTGCCATAGAGCAGTCCTCAGGAATAACTGTAAACCCTGATTTGCCATACAAAATAACTCTGTTTGATAAAAAATCGAGAAGCAAAATAAAAGCAGAGGATCTCCCTGATGCTGATGTTGTGGTGGTGGGTGCAGGCCCTTCAGGCTTGGCGGCCGCCCATCAATTGGTCAGTAAAGGGTATTCAGTGACTGTTTTGGAGAAGCAACCTAATCCAGGAGGACATTTTTATACTTCCCTTCCATTATATAGGCTGCCCCGCCAAGTCTTGCTCCAAGATGTAGAAAGAATTAAAAAACAGGGAGTAAACATCATTTGTAATATTGAAGTGGGAAATGAAATAACTCTAGTGCAGCTTAGGGAAAAATATAAAGCAGTGATAATAGCGGCCGGCCTTCAATTAAGCCGTACTTTACCGTTGCCGGGCTTTGATCACCCATCTGTATTAATGGCGTTGCCTTTTTTACAGATGGCTAATTCGGGAAATCCCTTGCCGGTGGGCAATAAAGTGCTGGTGGTTGGAGGCGGTAATGTTGCCATGGATGTGGCCAGAACAGCAATCAGACTGGGTGCGGAAAAGGTAGAATCTGTGTGCCTGGAAAGTCCTGAAGAAATGCCGGCAAACCCTTGGGAAGTGGAAGAAGCACATGAAGAAGGAGTCGTAATCAGTTGCAGCTGGGGACCCGAAGAAATCAAGGTAGAAGACGGCAAAATCAGGGGTCTCCAATTAAAAAAAGTAACCAGTGTTTTTGACTGTCAAGGGAGATTTTGTCCTACATTTGACGATAATATAAAAGAGTTTATTGAAGCTGATACCGTTAT
The DNA here is from genome assembly GCA_964530215.1 of uncultured Peptococcaceae bacterium. Lineage (GTDB taxonomy): Bacteria > Bacillota > Desulfotomaculia > Desulfotomaculales > Desulfocucumaceae > JAAXTT01. The sequence continues at coordinate 7,552 of CAZHAJ010000086.1, forward strand.
AGTTGCTGTGGGACAGATGGCAGATCTTAGATTTTTAGAAGGTAGTGATGT
>CAZHAJ010000087.1:0-7489 GCA_964530215.1 uncultured Peptococcaceae bacterium
TCAAAAAAAACTGTTCTTGTTTTTCCCCTTAAATAAAGTACGCCGGGTAGTACATAATCAACCCCACAAATAGAAGCATGATAGTAAAGTGAATTTATATTATCAAATCCATCTGTTATAAGGGGGATAACGGGCATAAAATGAAGGCCGGTAGAAGCATTTGTTTCTGAGAACAATTTTAACATTGCAAACCTTTTGTGGGAAGGTACGCCTTTGGGTTCAATCTCACGGCGAATACTTTCATCTATGCAGGTTACTGTTGCTGCAATATTAACGTATGTAATGTTGGCAAGCTTCTCAATCAGTTCATAGTCTCTCAAAATTAAATCTGATTTAGTGGAGATTATACAGGGTGTTTTATATTTTATCATCAGCTGCAAGATTTCAGGCATCAGTTTATAGTGTTCTTCTATCGGCTGATAGCTGTCAGTAACCCCGCCGATATTTACAACTTCTCTTTTCCAATAAGGGCTTCTAAGTTGTTTTTCCAATTGATCTACAATATTGATTTTTACATATATATCATCAAAAAAATGTGCCGAGTTTTTGTATTGATGGGTATATATTGCATAGCAATATATACACCCATGCTCACAGCCGCGATATATATTTAGATCCCATGAATAAGGAGTTTTTCTCTTGAGTTTATGGCAGGCTGAATTAACGGTAATTTCCTTAAAGTTGGTCATTTGTCTCCACCTATAATAAAATGCAATTTTAATTAGTAAGTATAGTTTTTATTAAAAATTGTATTTATAATTATATACAGCATTGTCTATGCTAGTCCAACCTCACTTCAAATAAAAAAGGAGAAAATATGGAAGTAGGTACAAAGGATATTTTATTCGCCTTTACCTTAACTTTAATTGCAGGACTATCCACAGGTATAGGCAGTACACTGGCTTTTTATACAAAACAAACTGACAAGAAATTTTTATCAGGAGCTCTGGGTTTTTCTGCCGGGGTAATGATCTATGTTTCCATGATTGAAATTTTTGCAAAATCCAGGAGTTCTTTGGAACTTGTTTATGGATCTCCCAAGGGATATTGGATTACTGTAATTTCATTTTTTGCAGGGGTTGCCTTGATTGCCTTGATTGATAAATATGTTCCAAGTTCTGAAAACCCACATGAAATAAGAGATGTCAGCGAAATGGAGCAGACAAAGACAGATGACCAAGCGTTATTGCGCATGGGAATGTTCTCGGCTTTAGCCATTACAATACATAATTTCCCGGAGGGCTTGGCCACCTTTATCAGTGCCATACAAGACGTTAACTTAGGCATAAGCATAGCTGTTGCGGTAGCCATTCATAACATTCCGGAAGGTATTGCTATCTCAATACCTATTTATTACGCTACCAAAAGTCGGAAAAAAGCATTCTCCTATTCTTTTTTATCGGGATTATCTGAACCTATTGGGGCACTGATTGGGTATTTTATCTTGATGAAATTTATGAACGATGCAGTATTTGGTGTAATATTCGCAGGTGTTGCGGGTATTATGGTGTATATATCTTTGGATGAACTACTGCCTACAGCAGAAAAATATGGTGAGCACCATATAGCCATCTATGGTCTTATTATGGGGATGGTTGTAATGGCGATCAGTCTGCTGATGTTTGCGTAAACCAGAAGGGGACACTTTGTTTGTGGATTTAACGATTAAAGAGAAGCAAAGTGTCCCTTTGGCGTAAAGGCAGAGTTTATTATTCCGAACCGCCTTGGATAAATCCTTTGGAAGGAGCACCGGTAGAGGCAGGAGTCCCGGCGATACGGGCCAGGTATATATTACCCAATTCTTGAATATGGTCATGAACATTTTCGAAATAATTCAGGTGTGCCTGCTCTTCTTCGATAATCTGTTCAAAAAGCTTTACAGAGATACTGTCGCCGTTTTCTCTGCAGACCTGAAGGAATTCATTATATGTTTCCACAGCATCTTCTTCTTGAGCTGCATCAAAGGAAAAAATGGTACTAACATCCTGTCCTTTTTCTATAGAGCCTGCCAGCTCGGTGGTGGGTTCTCCACCAAGCTCCTTGACTCTTTCGGCAAAAGCTTCGGCGTGTCTCATCTCATCAATGGCAATGAGTTTAAGATTTGCTGCCAACTCACCATAATCCTTATCATCTAGGTTGTAATGCTGATTCATATACTGATGAATTGCCTGAAGCTCACTGGAGCGAGCCTTATTAAGCACTTCGATGACTTTAGCCTTCCTTGCCTCTCGACTGGTCATGCTAATCATTCCTCCATTCATCGGGATTTTATCAACATTTATACTTTATGTATTCTATTTTTTTCTATACATTCCTTTATAAAAAATCCTTTGGTAATGTTAATATTAAGTTATCTAATATTGATAAAAGGAGAGGATTTAGGTTATGCGACAAAAAAAACAGTGGTTTAAATATTGTCCGCCTTGATTGATAATTTATATTCTGCTGGCAGCAGGATTTGGCTTAATTTACTTGATTAAATATTTGTTTTTTTAGTTGTGGCAAGTGATTGCAAAACATTAAAAAAAATGCCATAGTGTGATTTGTATCATTGTGCAGCCAACGATGCTGAGATAGTTTAATAAGCAGATAAGAAATTAAGGAGGCACAGGATATGTTTTGTTATCAATGTCAAGAAGCGGCAAAGAACACAGGATGTAAGATTGTGGGAGTGTGCGGAAAAAGTGATGAGGTCTCAAATCTCCAGGATCTGCTGATTTACGTTACCCGAGGCATTTCCCAGATTGTAGTTAAAGGTAAGTTGGATGTTAGTAAAATTTCTGAAACCAATCATCAAATATTGACCAGCTTATTTATGACTATTACCAACGCCAATTTTGATGAATCGGCTATCGAGCAGCAGATTAGAAAGATGATATCTTTAAGAGATGAATTAAAGAGAACGGCACCTTTAAATGATCTTCATGATGCAGCCACCTTTGAAGTGGATTCCAAGGTTTCAATGCTTGATAAGGCAGCCCAGGTGGGTGTTCTGGCTACCGAAGATGAGGATGTTCGTTCTCTCAGGGAAACAATTATATATGGGCTTAAAGGTATGGCCGCTTATGCGGAGCATGCTTATAATTTAGGAAGGGAAGATTCTGAGATATATGCCTTTATTTATGAGGCGTTAGCTGCCACTTTGGATGACACTCTTACTGTGGGAGATTTAGTGGCACTGGCATTGAAAACCGGAGAGTATGGTGTAAAAGTCATGGCCCTTTTGGACGGGGCAAACACTTCAAGGTATGGAAACCCCGAAATAACAAAGGTTAATATAGGAGTCAGGAAGAATCCCGCAATATTAATATCCGGACACGATCTCGTCGATTTGGAGCAGCTTTTGGAGCAGACGAAGGGTACCGGCGTTGATGTATATACCCATGGTGAGATGTTGCCCGGACATTACTATCCAGCTTTCAAAAAATACGATAACTTTGTGGGTAACTATGGAAATGCGTGGTGGAAACAGGCAGGAGAATTTGAATCATTCCGCGGTCCTATTTTATTTACAACCAACTGTATAGTGCCCCCAAGAAACGAAGAGGTTAGAAAGAGAATATTTACCACTGGCGCTTCAGGTTTTCCCGGATGTACCCATATTATGCCTGATGCAAACGGCAAAAAGGATTTTTCAGCAATTATCGAAATGGCCAAGACTCTTCCTGCCCCTGATGAAATTGAAACCGGTAGCATTGTGGGCGGTTTCGCACATAATCAGGTAATTGCTTTGGCTGACAAGGTTGTAGATGCAGTCAAATCCGGTGCCATAAAGAAATTTTTTGTTATGGCGGGCTGTGACGGCAGAATGAAATCCAGGGATTATTACACTGAATTTGCCCAGAAACTTCCTAAGGATACAGTAATACTAACGGCAGGATGTGCCAAGTATCGCTATAACAAGCTGGACCTGGGAGAGATAGGGGGTATACCTAGGGTTTTGGATGCAGGTCAGTGCAATGATTCTTATTCCTTGGTGGTTGTCGCCCTTAAACTGAAAGAAGTATTTGGTCTTGATGATGTAAACAAGCTGCCCATTGCTTACAATATTTCTTGGTATGAGCAAAAAGCAGTGATTGTTCTGTTAGCCTTGTTGTATTTGGGAGTTAAAAACATTCATCTTGGTCCCACTTTACCTGCCTTTTTATCGCCTAATGTAGCTAGAGTTTTGGTGGATCAATTCCAAATCGCAGGCACTGGGACCGTTGATGAAGATATTAATCTGTTCATGAATGCATAACTTTTTTGGAGAGGAGCTTTGCCTTATAAAAGTAACCAGGGAAAACTGTATTTCCTGTGAGTTATGTGTAATGGTTTGTCCTGAGGTTTTTAGAATGGCTGAAGACGGATTTGCAGAGGCATATGTTGCTACCGTACCCGAGTCATCAAAAGATGCAGTAAGGGAAGCGGAAGATGGCTGCCCTGTTTCTGCTATCTCTGCAGAATGATGTATTGTTAATATTTATGGGCTTTGCCTTCAAGGCAGGCCCAGTTTCTTTTTTAATCCACTTGTAAGTGCAGGATAAACAGTTCTTTTCTCGAAACATTATAAAATAGCATTTTATAATGAGGGGTGATCAATGTGTTCAGTAAGGTTCTGCTCCCAACAGACGGCTCACCAAATTCAGAAAAAGCTATTAAAAAAGCAATGGTATTGGCCCAAAAATTAGGCTCAGAGGTAATGATTTTTCATGTGGTTCCCAGACCTACCGAAGCATATACGGCTCCGGGAATGGGTGGGTTCGCTGATGACCTTGAAGTTATAATAAGCAATCTCGAGAAAAGCGGGATGGAATTAATAAAGAAGATAGAGAATGATTACAGCAGTTACGGAGTGAAATTTAAAACTAAATATATTATCGGCGATCCATCTGAAGAAATAATAAAAGAGGCAAAAGACGGATATGACTCTATTGTGATGGCCAACAGAGGTCTTGGAGGAATTAAAGGGTTTTTTATGGGAAGTGTAAGCAGTAAGGTGGTAAAAAATGCTCAGTGTTCAGTTACCATAGTAAGATGATAAAATGGCTTATGCTTAATAAATTTAACTACGGCAGCATTTCTTAATAGTATTTTATATAAAGGGATGTTGCCGTTCTATGTTAATGCATCGGCGAAAGTGCTCATTGAGAGGGGATATAATTAAATAAAGGAGGGGTTAGTGATGAATAGACTTATGGAAGCACATAAGTACAGTTTTAATAACAGAAAGAAACTGTTAGAAAGAGATCAGAAGTGTGGATGTTTTTATTGTCTTAAGATCTATAGTTCGGCTCTGATTAAGGAGTGGATATTCGATACGGCTGTATGTCCATATTGTGAGGTAGACTCGGTACTTGGAGAATATGCCGGTTATTCAGTATCGAAGGAATTCTTAGGAGAAATGCGTCAGCACTGGTTTAAAGAAATAGAAATATTAGAACAAAAAAAACAAAGCCGATCTAAATAATGCCGGCTTTGTTTTTTTTATACCTACCCATTAAAGTTTGATAACTCTGTGGACAAAGAGGCACTTGTAATGATGCAGGAAACATGGGAATTTTACAAGCCACTTAAATTGTTATTTGATGTTGACAGAATAGAAATGGTAGGTAAATAAATTAGCGGTAGCTAATACCGTTTGTGATTGTATGGCAGGAATAAGGAACATTTTTGGAGAATTTAGAATAAATCATATAAAATATTATATAAATCACTAATTGGGGGAGTTTGCTTGTTTAAAAATCAACTTTTGTTTATTACAGGACTTGTTTTTGCGATATTTAATAAAAGATAAGGATGCCCTGACTGGTAAAGTAAATGAGTTGCCAGGAGTTGCTGAATGAAAAGAACAAAGAGGTTAGTGGGGAAGAACCAGCTGCCAAGGATGAAGGTGAAAAGGCTGACTCTAAAAGTTGAAGAGTTACCTCAAATATTATTTAAATAAAGTATTCTTTCTACTTGCATAGGGGTGGAATTGTGCGGGTTGATAAAATAAGATTTGCCGTAGTAGTAACATTTATGAGACTGTAAATAATTTTGTGCTAATCAGCAATAACAACCTTCCAGGTTAATGTTAAAATAAATATTAATCAGGGAGGTTTTTTAATGGCAAGACAAAGAAAATTGAGTAATGAGCGAAGGAACCTAATTGACCAGCTATTGGCTACTTACAAGCCCGAAGATGCAGAAGGTATTCAGTCAATGTTGAAAGATCTTTTAGGAGATACATTGCAGACAATGCTGGAAGCCGAACTAGAAGAAGATCTGGGCTATTCTAAGTATGACTACAGAAACAAAGAAACTGATAACCGCAGAAATGGTTATAGCAAAAAAACTGTAACCTCATCAATGGGAGATCTTTCACTTGATATTCCAAGGGATCGTGATGGTGACTTTGAACCTCAAGTTGTTAAAAAGCATCAAACAGATATCTCCAGCATCGAGGATCAGGTTCTGTCTATGTACGCCAAAGGTATGACAACAAGGGATATCAGTAATCATTTGCAAGATGTCTACGGTGTAGAAGCATCTGCAACAATGATATCAAAGATGACGGATCGGATTCTTCCCATAGCAAAAGAATGGCAGAACAGACCTCTTTCCCGAAAATACGCAATCGTCTTTATGGATGCAGTCCACTATAATGTCAGGCAGGATAATGCCGTCATTAAGAAAGCTGTATATATAGCTATAGGCGTTAACCTTAACGGAACTAAAGAAGTTCTGGGAATGTGGATTGGCGGCAATGAAAGTGCAAAGTATTGGATTGGAGTGCTAAATGAGATCAGAAACAGAGGCACAGAGGATATTTTAATTGCTTCCGTTGACGGCCTAACCGGATTTAATGATGCAATTCATGCTGTCTTCCCGGAGACAGAGATTCAACGATGCATACTTCATCAGATCCGTTATTCCACAAGATTTGTCTCTTATAAAGAGCTTAAACCGTTTATGGCTGATTTAAAATCGGTCTATCAGGCCAGTACCGAAGAAATTGCTCTACAGCAGCTTGAAGTGTTAGAAAACAAATGGGGTAAAAAATATCCCAGCACAGTCAACTCATGGAGGAACAACTGGGCGGAGCTTTCCACTTATTTTAAATATCCACCTGAGCTTAGAAGAATAATTTACACAACAAATTCCATAGAAAACTTTAATCGTCAACTGAGAAAAGTCACTAAATCCAAGACCATATTTCCCACAGATGATGCACTTTTCAAAATGCTGTATCTTGCAATGCATGACATTACGGTAAAATGGGTTGGCAGGCCAAGGGAATGGACAAGAATACTGGAGCAACTCATCATTTATTTTGACGGAAGAATATCCCTTTTAGATATTGAATAGTCACAGATATCACTTAGGCTGCCAATATTTATTGACAGCCTAAGCATCAGGTGTAAAATTAGGTTAAGTCTAAATACCTGAACTGTGGTTTTAAAAAGTATTGCTTAAATATTTTACATTAACCTGGAAAATCAAAAAACACAAAAGTATTTACACTACC
>CAZHAJ010000088.1:0-7470 GCA_964530215.1 uncultured Peptococcaceae bacterium
TTTCTTTTCCAAGTTTTCCAAAGCAAATTTTGCGGCTACCTTTCCTTGAAACGGGTCGATAAAACATGCTCTAAAAGCAAATTGCTTACGAACTCCATCATCCACTGTTACTTTTGGACTGGTGCCTGTTCCGGTAATTATAACCACACCACTGTCGTTTGCCAATTTGGTCACCGGAATGGTTGTTTTTGAGGTAACAGAACCAACAATTGCAGAAACTCCGTCTTGTGAAATAAGCTTATCGGCTGCATTTACAGCTTCCGTTGCATCGTTGCGGTCATCTGCAGTTATCAGCTCTATATTGAAGTCACCCACTTTATTGTCTCTTTCCTCAACTGCCATTTTTGCACCGTTTACAGCTGATTCACCAAAAGTTTTAACATCTCCTGTCAAAGGTGCCATCAAACCGATTTTTATTGTATTGGGGTCATCAGCTGACTTACCACCACCACAACCGACGGCAAGCAAAGAAACACTTAGTACCAGTACAGCCAACATTATAAACTTGATAGATTTAATGCGCATATAAAACCTCCTCAAAATTTTTATACTAAAAAAATTTGCTTTGCAAACTTGCCCCCTCTCTCTTTTTCTGTATGTAGAAACGTTTTTAATTTCAACATTTTTTATTAAAATCCTTCTTAAAAACTAAACAATTAATTTAAAACACCACAAAGTTAACAACGCTGAGTTTTACAACCACAACCCAGCGTATGCTCAAAATATCAATCAAACCAATTGGTTTTAAATATTTACCTTAATGTAGCCACGTAAAAATGTCTTTTGCTAGCCTCGTCAGGCTTATCAAAGGTAAAGGCATCAAAAACTGCTAAGGGAATAAAACCCACTTCCTGTAGCAGGTTAAAAACTAAATGTGGTTCATAACCTCTTTCCTGATGATGTTCTTTAAACTTCACGTAGTTATTGCCCTTCTTTATAAAACAGGTTAAATCTATAGTCCAAACCGAAGCTTCCTCAGCGTAAAGGGTATTATATATAATGGTAGCTTTTTCATCTTCTATTATTATGGGTTTGTCACAGGTTTGTCCTACCCACTTAACCGTGTTAAGATCAAAGATAAACAGCCCGTTTTCAACGAGATTTATTGATGTTTTAACAAATACATCCTTCAGATCCTCGGAGCTCATCATATAGTTAAGTCCGTCATGAAAGCAAGTCACCAAATCAACAGGTTCATCCAATACAAAACTTCTGATGTCACCCAAATAAAAGTCTATTGACAGATGTTTATCTTTTGCTTTATTGATAGCCCGTTGGATCATTTGGAGCGATATGTCCACTCCTTTTGCTACATATCCTCGTCTAGCCATTGGTATTATTGTATTTCCAGTACCACATGCCAGATCCAATACGCTTTTGGGATAAAACCCGAATTTCTTGACTATTTCTTCGGTATAATCCGCCCAACCTTCAAAATCTACACCTGATACCAGATAATCATAGATTTCAGCTAAGCCTCCGTATTCTTCCAAGGAATCACCTCAAACCCTCTAAATAAATAAACCCCATATGGGGTTTATTTATTTAATTCAGCCAGTATATCCTGCAACACCTGATTAATGTCTTGATCTCCGTTCACCTCAAGCAAACAACCCTTCTCATTGTAATACTCTATCAGGGGCTGGGTTTTTTCCTGATATGCTTTCAGTCTTGTTTCAACTGACTCCTTATTATCATCTGAACGCTGATACAGCTCACCGCCGCAGCTATCACATTTCCCCTCTACCGTGGGAGCGTTAAACATTATATGATAAGAAGCACCACATCCTCTGCATACCCTGCGGCCGGTGAGACGCTCCATTAACTTTTCCAAAGGAACAATGATATTTATTACCCCATCAAGTTTGATATCCAGCTGGCTTAAAGTAGCATCTAAAGCTTTAGCCTGCCCCACTGTCCTGGGGAATCCGTCCAGTAAGAAGCCTTTATTGCAATCTGTACGGGATAGCCTATCTTTAACCATACCGATAACCACTTCATCAGGTACCAACTGCCCCTTGTCCATATATTCTTTGGCTTTTTTTCCCATTTCGGTGCCCTCTTTTATGGCATTTCTGAACATATCACCGGTTGAAACATGGACGATATCAAGCTCCTTAATCAGCACCTCTGCCTGGGTTCCTTTCCCCGCCCCGGGTGGTCCCATTATTAACAAGTTCAAATAAAACCCCTCCTAAAAACTCATGTATATTTGGCATCCCAAGTATTATATCATGGCAGGGGTATATTTAGAACATCTGTGAATTCTTCATTGACACTGTATATACGTTTATTTTTCCCAAAGAGTAAAAACCACTTATTGCAGATGAATCTTCTGCTATAAGTGGTTTAATATTTTCCCTTGGTCGGGACGACACGACTTGAACGTGCGGCCTCACGGTCCCGAACCGTGCGCTCTACCAAACTGAGCTACGTCCCGTTACAATGCTTCCCAGACTAAATTATGCAATACATGAATATATAAGTCAAGCAGTTTAGCTACATCAAACGTTAATTAACATTGACGGATAAAACTTCAATCCCCGGACAATATAATAAAACATATTTCTATATTTGCTGCCTATCTAGTGTTATCAGTTCATAAGGAGCGCAGTTAAATAATATGAAACTCATAGAGCTTATAAAAAATCTTGACATATTGGAGTTTTATGGTAATACCCATCGGGAAGTAAGCGGAATAGCGTACCACTCAGACCAGGTTAAAGAAAACTATATTTTCGTAGCCATCAAAGGATATAAAACAGATGGACATCATTATATAAATGATGCCGTGGCAAAAGGTGCCGGTGTTATTGTATTTCATGAAAATATTGAAATAATGCCAAACATTACCTTGATTAAGGTGGCAAACACACGAACCGCATTAAGCACAATATCCGCAAATTTCTATAATAATCCTTCACATAGCTTAAAAATAATTGGGATCACCGGTACTAACGGAAAAACCACCACAACTTATTTATTAAAAACGATGTTAGATATTTCAAATATAAAGACTGCAACAATAGGAACTTTAGGGGTAAATATTAACGGACAATATACTTTTACATCCCATACAACCCCTGAGTCACCCGAACTTCATAAAGCACTTAGAGCCGCAGTCCAGACAAAGGTTAAAGTTTGTATTATCGAAGTATCTTCTCACTCACTGCAGTTATCCAGGGTGAATGACTGCTGTTTTAATATGGCAATATTCACAAATCTTACCCATGAACACCTGGATTTTCATGGAAATTTGGAAAGTTATTATAACACAAAAAAACAGCTGTTTTATAAAACCACCGGTTTCAATATTGTTAATGTTGACGATTTCTTTGGAAATAGACTGATTAAAGAAATCAATAGTTTGGACGCAGATATCTTGACTTATGGAGTTAACAGACCGGCAGATATATATGCCAATAAAATTGTTACCTTGGATAAGGCCAGCATGTTCCAGCTAAATACACCTAAGGGAAAAACTCACGTAACCATAAACATTCCCGGGATATTTAATATTTACAATAGCCTAGCAGCTGCAGCATGCGGATATGCTCTAGGCTTAAAAATTGCTCAAATAAAAAGAGGTCTTGAGGCTGTTAAAGGCATACCTGGAAGATTTGAGTCAATAAAAACCAACAAAGAAATTCATATTATTATTGATTTTGCCCACACCCCGGACGGTTTTGATAAGCTGCTAGGAACAATAAGCAAGTTTACCAAAGGCAGAATAATACTAGTGTTTGGTTGTGTGGGAGAAAGGGATCCTTCAAAAAGAGGTGTTATGGGGAGAATTGCCGAGAAATATTGCGATTTATGCATACTAACCACAGATAACTGTCGCTCCGAAAATCCTGTAGATATAATTGAAGACATAAAACGCGGCTTTATAAACAAAAATAATTATATTGAAATCCTTGACCGAGCCGAAGCAATAAGATATGCAATTGCAAACAGCCGTAAGTACGATACGGTAATAATAACAGGCAAAGGTCATGATAAAAGGCAAATTATAGGCAACAATGTTATGCCTTTTGATGAAAAAGAAGTAATTTTGAAAGCCTTAAAAGAAATAGGTGAAAATCCCGGCTGAACTCATAGCTAAATTGAGATAAAAAACCAGATAATCATAACACCCTGCACCAGTATTTTAAAAGCCATAGATCCAATAATGCCCACCAAGGAGCCAATGCCCGATCTTACCGCCTCATTTAAAGGCTTCCGGACCAAAAGTTCTCCAGCTATCGCTCCCACAAAAGGTCCGAAAATGATACCGGGTGGTCCCATAAAAATTACACCAAAAAAAATTCCTGCCAAACTGCCCCAGACAGCATGTCTGGAACCACCATATTTTCTGACACCCCATATATTTGCTACGTAATCAATTAAGAAAACCATTGCCACTGCCATCCCCTGCCATAGGAAAAAACTAAATGACAGATTTGAAAACCCTGTGAAAAATCCATAGATAAGCATACCAAACCATATTAATGGTGCACCAGGCAGAATGGGTAATATAGTTCCTGCCATGCCGGCAACAAAAAATATCAATGCCAGAATAAAGCCCAGATATTCCATTCAATCCCCTCCTTTAAGCCATCAATTTATATTTTCCATTACAAACACATAAATCCTTCATCTTTTCATATTGACAAAAGTTTATTGCAAATATATGATATTGATAATCATTCTCAATGTGGAGGTGTTAGTATGACGATGGACGGTGCCAGAAGAGGACAGTCTTTTCGTATTATTGATATACCAAATGATAATATCAGAACTCAGGCAATACGTTTCGGCATAACCGAGGGTGCGCAGGTAACTTGTGAAGAAGTAATACCGGCCGGACCGGTTGTAATTAGAAGAAACAACCAATTATTGGCTTTGGGTAGAGGCTTAGCAAGACAAATATCAATTGAGTTAACTTGAGGTGAAACAAATGGCACACTGTCATTCTTCTGTAAAAATCAAGAATATTCCGGATAATGCAAGGAAGATTGTATTGGCCGGCAATCCCAATACCGGAAAATCTGTTTTCTTTAATTTCTTCACAGGAATATATGTGGATGTCTCTAACTATCCCGGAACCACCTTAGAAATATATAGCGGTCGTTTCGGAGAAGATGTGATTATCGATACTCCCGGGGTATATGGCATATCCTCGTTTAATGACGAGGAATCAATAGCCAGAGATGTTATATTATCAGCAGATATTGTTGTAAACATAGTAGATGCCAGTCATCTAGAAAGAGATCTTTTTTTGACCCAGCAGATTATAGATAGCGGAATTCCCCTTATTGTGGCACTAAACATGATGGATGAGGCCCAAAAACAGGGACTCAACATTGATACACAAAAACTTGAGCAGTTGCTTGGGGTTCCTGTGATATCTACAGTTGCCACCGAAAAAAAAGGACTGGATATTTTAAAGAACAATGTATATAAGGCAACTAGAGGCAAAATATCGCCGGGTTTAGATATATTGCTGGAGAAAACTAAGGAAACTGCTGCTGTCAGTCAAGGTGAAATGCTGCTCACTTTAGAAGGTGATCCTATAATATCAGAGCGTTGCCAACTTCAACCCTCTTCTTATAGAGAGGAAATTTATTTAAACAGACGCAGAAGAGTAAATGATATCGTCAATCAGGTAACAACAAAGCATTCGTCAAAAAATTCTTTTAGCGACACTTTAAGCAGATGGATGATCAAACCTATTACCGGTATTCCCCTTTTGGCAGTTACCCTTTATGCTATGTATTTAATGATCGGTGTTTTTATTGCCGGAACCGTAGTAGGTTTCACTGAGGAAACGGTTATGCTGGGCATATATGAACCACTAATCCGGGAACTGGTGGGTAGCTTCGTTAGTTTACAGTCCACCTTGGGAACTCTGCTGGCCGGAGAATTTGGAGTGTTGACCATGACCTTTTCTTATGTATTGGGTTTACTAATGCCTTTGGTTGTCGGATTTTATCTTTTTCTTTCTTTCTTCGAAGATACCGGTTATCTTCCCAGAATAGCAACTTTAGTTGATCGCTTATTAAACTCCATCGGACTTAACGGAAGAGCGATAATCCCGCTGATACTTGGTTTTGGCTGTGTAACTATGGCCACAATAACCACCAGACTTTTAGGCTCAAACAGAGAACGCATCATTGCAATAGTACTGCTGGGACTTACCATTCCATGTTCAGCACAGATTGCTGTAATCGCAGGTATGCTTTCATCATTGGGTGGTGTTTATGTAGCTTTATTTACTTTAGTAATAACCTCTATTCTCATTATATCAGGTACTATACTCAATGCCTTTCTTCCGGGCCAATCTACTAGTTTGTTGATTGATTTGCCTAGGCTGAGACTACCAAGGTTCGGTAATGTTATTAAAAAGACGGTAACAAAATCATATAATTTCCTAAAAGAAGCATTTCTTCTTTTTGCCATAGGAGCTTTATTAATCAGTACCCTTCAAGTAACCGGCATCCTTGAAACCTTGCAAAATGCGTTGGTACCATTAACAGTGGGCTGGCTGAAGTTGCCAAAGGAAACAGCAACCGCATTCATAATGGGAATTGTCAGAAGAGACTTCGGTGCGGCAGGATTAAGCACCCTAACCCTAACACCAATACAAACGGTAGCTTCATTGATAACCATTACACTGTTTGTTCCCTGTATTGCTTCAATAATGATTCTTTTTAAAGAAAGACCAAAAATTGAAGCAGCAATGATTTGGGCGGGAAGCTGGATTGTAGCCTTCTTAGTGGGAGGACTTGTGATAAACCTTTATTCTGTATTTGCTGACTCATATGGAAGTAAAAGTATAGTATTTGTGGCCCTTTCCTTTATAATCATTACTTTAGCTGTTATAGCGGGCTGTAAAGGAAGAAAAAAATGGTGCCTGACAGAAAAGGGAGCTGTTAACAATGTCTAAAAACACCAAAGAAGAAAATAAATGTCTTAAGTGCCATTATACTATGGAAGGATACTACGATCTTCACTGTCCCAGATGCTACACCCCACTAATTGATTTGACCGGATGTTCCGGAAGTTGTAGCAGTTGCAAAAGCAGCCGCAAAGTCAGCTGTACAAGATAGTTTTAATTAATAAATAAATCAGGCTCCTATAAAAAGGCAGCCTGATTTATTTTATCCGGTGGATATTACATACCAAAAGCATTATTCACATGAAGAACGCTCGGTTTCTTCTATGGACTCACAGGTATCACAATCTTGAATTTCCTCTTCGGGACAACCCTCTGTTAAATTCTGTCTTTCTCTATCCCTCATTTATTTCACCTCCAACCATATTGTAGCCAAGAGGATAGTATTTAATACTATCAAATCATCATTTGAAATACAGAATTTTAATAAATGCTCACTGTCAATTGTGGGGCAGACCCATAGGAATTCAGAGTAATCCAGAAGTCAGAAGTCAGAAGCCAGAATATTAGGAAATGTATGGAGAGATTGATGT
>CAZHAJ010000089.1:0-7346 GCA_964530215.1 uncultured Peptococcaceae bacterium
ATCATCCCACATGCTTGAATAGGAAGCTTGAAGGAATATCTTTATCTTAAAATATATCGTAACCAGATAAGAGTGATTGCATATTCTGAAATGAAGTTCTAAAGAAAGGTGTTGATTAATAATGGCTTCGTATATACGCGTGTTCCATGCATCACCGGATGCTCCAGCTGTGGATGTATATGCAAATGGAAAACTCATTGCTAATAATCTTACTTACAGAAACTTTACTGAATATATAGAAGTCATGCCTGGAACGTATGAGATTAAAGTTTTCCCAGCAGGTTCCCAAGCCAATCCGGTTATTAATACTACCCTTGATATCTCCGATAAGTCCATTCTTACTGTGGCAGCCATCGGAAAGCTTGCTAATATCCAATTACGTGTAGTACCTGATACACCTATGCCTATTCCTGTTGGAAAAACTTATATAAAATTTGCTCATTTTTCTCCCAATGCTCCCAATGTAGACATAACACTTCCAGATGGAACAGTCCTTTTTAGTAATGTAGCGTTTACAGAAGTAACAGACTATAAATTAATTAATCCTGCTACCTATACACTTCAGGCTAGGGTAGCTGGAACAAATAATATAGTACTTACCGTTCCAAATCAAAAGTTGTTACCCAATAAGTTTTACACTGCCTATGCAGTAGGGCTCGTTGGAGAAAACCCTCCTTTGCAATTGCTTACTCCTTTAGACGGAAATTCTTATATTAAGGTATAAGCTACAAATCCTAAATAAGTCCACTCTTAGAAGCTCGGAAGAAGCACAATAACCACCCTGTGCTTCCCCAGCGTAGCCGGGTGATTGAATTTAAAATGTGCAGTCACGGCAAGAATATTTTTCCAAATCCTTTAATGATTCTCCCTGTCGGACATTATCAGTTGAAAATTCTCGACTTATACTCCCATCAACCAGTTCAACCACCCGGTGAGAGCCAGCTGCTATAGAGCGGTCATGGGTAACAACAATAAAGGTGGTATCCATCTCCCGATTTATTTCTTTTAATAACTCCAGTATCTGCAGGGCAGTTTCTGTATCCAAACTTCCAGTGGGTTCATCTGCTAAAATCAATTTAGGACCGTTAATAAGGGAACGAGCTATTGCAACACGCTGTTGTTGTCCCCCTGAGAGATTAATAATTTTTGTGTTTGTTTTTTCTTCGATTCCTACCCGATATAAAAGCTCCCGGGCATGATCGATAATTATTTTACCAGGCTTGCCTTTATGGGCAATTCGATATGGCATCAAAACATTTTCCAAAGCAGTAAATTCCGGAAACAGGTAATGAAACTGAAAAATAAATCCCAAGGTATGATTTCTAAAATCAGCTAACTGGTTTTCACTTAAAGTGTTTACCAACTGGTTATTAAAAAAAAACTCACCACTTGTGGGCTTATCTAAAGTCCCAATAATATTAAGCAAAGTTGATTTTCCCGAACCGGAAGGACCTATAAAAGATAAAAAAGTACCGGGGTTTATATCCAGATTGATATTAAATAAAACCTGATTTTTATATGTTGAACCATACGTCTTACTGATATTTTCCAATCTAAGCAAGGGCTCAGCCAATTCGTATCACCTCAATAGGGTTATATAACGATGCACTTCTAGCGGGTATGAATGCAGCCAGTATACTAGCGATGATTGCAATAGAAGCACTTGTCAAAAAAATACCGGGACTAAATGGCACATCAAAGATAATAGCTGCTTCACTTTTTTCAGTAAAATAGAGAAATGCCCTTATAAGGAGGTACCCCGCAACGCAACCAAAAAATGAGCCAAAAAATCCAAGCAATCCCCCCTGAAAAATAAAAATCCTTCCTACGCGTTGATTTCTTAAACCCATTGCTTTTAAAATACCAATCAGCTTAGATTTTTGTATAACAGAAACAGCAAGAACACTGGATATACCTAATAAAACAGATAATTGCACAAAAAATTGAATTACTATGGAAGAACTACTTTGACTTTTTAGACCACTGAGAAGCTGTCTATTTCCTGTCTGCCAAGTATCTATTTCCAGGTCAGGCCACCGCTGTCTGAGATCTTGAGCTATAATATCCGAGGCAAATACATCCGCTACTTGAATCTCGATCATTGAAATATTGCCATTTTTTTGTAAAAAACTCTGGGATCTCCTTAGATCCATAAAAATCCAAGAACTGTTTATGCTTTGAACCTTAAGGTCAAAGATACCTTGAACAATAAATAATGCCATATTCCCTTCCGATGTTGAAATTTGGATATTATCTTTGATCCCGACATTTAATTCTTCGGCTAAGTCCCTGCCAATTAAAATATCGCTACTTCCACTTAATTCAGACTCTCCAGAGAGGATGCTGTCTTTATATTTATAAATATTATCAGCCTCTTGAGGGTCTATCCCTTTAATCAGAACTGGTCGACTAGCTTTGCCACTACTGAGAAATGCTGATTCATTTACAATGGGAGATACTGCTGTTATTCCTGTGTATTTATTTAATTCCTCGACAAGGAACTGCCAATTGTCCAGGTCTCTATCTTCTTTAGTCCAATTTAATGTAGGGGATAATATTTCTCCTTGTTTTTGCTGCTCTGACAGTATTGATTTGGGTTGATCGTTTTTTGCAGCGACTTTTATATGAAAAGAGTTACCAACAGTTGACTCCAAAAGATTGGATTGGAGTCCGCCTATTAGAGAAGAAAGAAAAATTTGAACCCCTACGCCAATAGTAATTGCAAGTAAAGTCAGCAAAGTTTGAACTTTTGATTCTTTAAGAAACCGCCAGGCCATATATAGATCAAAGCACATTTATTCACTTCCTTTAGTTGAGCCTAAGCGGTACTTGTTACCTGATTGGAACTGTGTGGGATTTAAAAAAATTGATCCTTGCTGAAACCCTTCAATAATTGCATAGTTATTGAGATTTTTAACTACGTTCACGGGTTTTATAGTAGGGTTGCCGTTTTCCCAAAGTATAACTTCCGGTCCTTTGGAGTTGTTTCTAATATATTCACTGGGAACTGCAAAAACTTGCTTTTCCTCGTTTACAACTATTTCAGCATTTACTGAGGAGTTTAATTTGAATGTTTCAGGAAGCGATTCCAAGGTGCATTTTATTGTATAGGTACCCAAACCGGAATCAACTATCGTTCCGATATCACTTATTTCACCCTTTAATACAGTTGAGGAGTCAGACTGGGGAGATACCAAGACCGCTTGTCCTACCTTAGTCTTAAGAAGGTACTTTTCATCCATCTCAATAACCACAATTAACCTGGGAGATGCCAATTTAATCACGACTTCACCCTGCTGAATATATTCACCTGCCTGTTTATATATCGATAAAACTCGGCCTTCCATCGGCGATCTAAGTTTTTTTTGTTCAAGACTTATCCTAGCCTGTTGAAGTTGTATATCAGATGAGGAGCTATTTTGAGCAGCAGGATTATTAATTTGCAAACTAATATCTTCAAGCTCCTGATAGGCGATATTCAGATTTGAGATCGCCAATAAACTATCCTTCTGTGCGACTTCAAGATCAGCCTGTGAAATAGCCCCTGACTCGGCCAATATTTCCATACGCTCAAATTCCCTTTGCTTATGGTCTACTTCAATTTCTGCTTGGGATACTTTTTCACGTATTGTGTTTAAATCTGTCAGTAATTGCTTTTGCAATAATGAAACAGTAGCTTGCTCAAAGTCATGCTTCTGTGTGATTATTAAATCACCAGGTTTTACTAGATCCCCTTCATTCACATTAATATCCTGAATTATTCCCCCGGTTTCGAAAGCTATATCAACAATCTGTGCCGAACTAATATAGCCGTTGGAAACTATGGTTTCCCTTAAATCACGAGGCTCTAAAACAAAATACTCTATCGGTTCAGTTCTACTGTTAAAATAGAACATGCCAGTGACAGAAATCACTATGACTATTACGATAAGGTATATTAACTTTTTTATATTGTCTGAGTGCATTATGCACCCCCGCTATTTAAAAATTGAATTATTTATTGATAATATATCACCCCACATACAATAAATCTATATAAGAAAAGGCGATGTTTTCCAAACCACTATAGTATCCTTATTTCCGAATCGAGAATATGTTTCTGCAATTCTTCACTAATAACTGTTTGTTCAACAAGCAATAATAAGTGTCCACCCGTATCAAAGCTAACTAGCCTTGATCCCTGAATGTTTGCAGCGGCGTACTGAGCGTTATGGTATAGTTGCAAAGTGTCATCAGTAGCATGAAATATCAAGGTAGGGGCTTTTATTGTCTTAATCCTTTCATTTGGCATTGTAGCCTTGTTGTCGAAAGAAGCACCTGCGGAGCGGAGTGATACTGGATTCATATAATCAATAAGGCTTTCTGCCATATCTCGCTGGCTTGGTGTAAGGCTAGCAATAACCGAATCGTTGGCACCCATAATTTCCATTAATTGATTTGTAAAGAGTTTTGTTACAGACCAATAAAGCGGATCATATTTGAAGATAGTGGTTAGCATTTTACCTTGCAAGTCAGCCTGTTTCTGCTCTTTGTTATTTAGGGAACTAACCCCAGCAGATATCAGTGTTAACGAATTTACTCGCTCGGGATATAATGTTGCAAATAATAGAGCTGAAGGCCCACCATGAGACAGGGCGACAACCGATACCTTTTCAATATTTAAAGTGTCCAATAAGTATGCATAAGCATGGGCCTGATCATCGAATGTAGCTCCCTCATTATAGGTTGATTGTAAATAACCAAAACGAGAAGGTGCAATCCAGTGGAACTTTTCATTAAGCACTGCCTTTGCAAGGAGTTCACCCTGATCATAGCCACCGCCACTCCCGTGAATTACCAACACATCAGGACCGGAACCACCTTCAGCATATTCGATATCCCCATGAGGTGAATTTATAACCATACTTTTACCGCGAACACGTTCATAAGCATGATTCATATCTAAGATGTACAATCCTAAAACTAGAATCAATGACGCAATTAATCCTATCAAACTCCAGCGGACAAATTTTTTCATCTCACTAACCTCCTCTCTGGTTTTCACCTAACAGATTGTCAATCAATCTATCAATCAGCATGTCTCTTTGAATGGTATCCTTCAAGTTTATACCACTGTAATTGAAGAATTTGGAAGGATTTATGCTGGCTACCTGTAAAGGTAATAGGATTTGCATAGCAATAATTCTTAACTCTATTTCATCTTTGCCATTATTGAATATCTCTTTAAGAATAGGGACTAGGTATAGAGATGCATTCATATCACCACTAATTATGTTTTGTGTTATCTGAAACTGAACTAGCTTATCGTATTGCTCTCCCAAGTTATAAAGACTTTTCAACATGAATTTTAGTTTTTTTAGTGGAGTAAGGTGAGTATAATTCCCAGGCACTGTATAATTTATTGCCTGCCTTGACATTTCTTCCCCTATAGCTGATGATAACAATTCATTTTTTGAGCCGAAATGATAATTAATCAAACCTATTCCCACCCCTGACAACTCTGCAATTTTTCTTACTGTTAGTTTGTCAGGTTCAACTCCACTTCTAAGCATCTCAATAGTAGTTCTTAATATTCGTTTCTTTGCTTCTAGATCATTGTCTACCATACATACCCCAACCTTTACTTGAACATTATTTGAACGTGTTCAGTATAAGGCAAAAAATAGCATCTGTCAACACCCTACAAAGGGAATTAAACAGCATGCAAAAATGGCAACCTGAATGTGTACAGAGCGTGCCCCCATTACTAAAATCTCGCAGATAATATATCTGAGTATAATTTTTTGTGTTTATTAAACCAAGCTATTGCATATGAACATGTAGCTGTAGTTTTAAGTCCTTTCTGCCTTAGATGCTCTGACACAACCTCCATCATCTTTCCTGCAACTCCCTGCCCTCTTAAAACAGGATTCACATAGGTGTAATCGATACATATTTCTCCGTTTTCAGTCATGTAAAAAGTAGTCTCTGCCAACAATTGATTTTTATCGTCAACACTATATATTCTGCTATCTTCATATATCCAATCCATTCCAACGTTTACCTCCTAACCATCAAATAACTATATAATAAACAATGTCATAATAAACTGCTGTGGACTGTGGTAATTCTAAGCACCTAGAAATCCTAAATATTTTTCCTCGCTAAATCCTGTGACTAAATTCTTATCGTCCATTAGTATAGGCCTCACCATTATAGAAGGATAGTCTTGTATTAATTGAATAATCTCTCTCTCCCCCATAGATGAAAGCTCAGGTTTTAATTTTTTATACATCTGTCCTCTTTTATTAACAAGCTGTTCGATGGTGTAACCACCAATCTTAACTATTTTTCTAAGCTCAGTATCAGTAGGAGGTTCTTTTGAGATATTTCTGAAGTTAAAATCCACTTGCTGCTGGGAAAGCCACGCTTTCGCCTTTCGACACGTCTGTCAATTAGCAATACAGAAAAAAGTAATCATTTTTATCACCCTTTCCTGCTTATAATAACACCTTTACCTGAATCTGGGAAGCGCTGGGGAAGCGCTGGGGAAGCGCTGGGACGGTTCTTGCGCTTCCTTGCCTCGCTGTGGGGAAGCGCGGGGACGGTTCTTGCGCTTCCTTGCCTCGCTGAATTAGTTTACTATCTGAACGAATATTTTGTACAAAAGCAATAAAAACTATAAAAAAATGGGGGTGAGATTATGTTTAAACATGATAAGCAGTTACTTCGTTCTGTTGAAGTGGAAAGACCGAACCCTAATTATGCAGCTATGCTTCAAGAACAACTAGGTGGTCCTCAAGGTGAGCTTAAAGCAGCCATGCAGTATATATCTCAAAGCTTTCGCATTAAAGATCCAGCAATCAAGGATGTTTTTCTTGATATAGCAGCTGAAGAACTTAGTCACATGGAAATGGTTGCTACCACAATTAATTTATTAAATGGACATGATCCACAAGCTCAAAATGCTACAGTGGGAAATATTGAAGCTCATGTTCTCACCGGCTTAAATCCAATGCTAACCAATGCATCTGGACAGCTTTGGACAGCTGCATATGTAAATGTAACCGGTGACCTTGCTGCGGATATCCTTTCAAATATTGCCGCTGAACAACGTGCAAAAGTAGTTTATGAATATTTGCACCGACAAATCCAGGACAAAAAAGTTCGAGAAACGATTGATTTTTTGTTAAACCGAGAGGAAGCACATAACACCATGTTTCGTGAATGTTTTCAACGCATTCAGGACACAGGTTCAAACCTTGACTGGGGTGTGGACAAAGATGCTAGACTCTATTTTAATTTATCGAAGCCTGGAAATTTTGTAGGTCAGCAGTTACACAATCCAAATCCACCCATGTTTAATA
>CAZHAJ010000090.1:0-7336 GCA_964530215.1 uncultured Peptococcaceae bacterium
GCCGCCAGGAGCGGCTCACGGGAGTCTGGCCCAATCACTGTGAGGTAATAGAAATAAAGGAAGCAGGCTCAGTCATTGCCCGCTGGGGAGATCGATGCGGCAAATGGTCTACCGACATTACCAACGATAAAATAAGTTGAAGGGAACAATCTAACGATATCCAGTACAAAGTTAAAAAAGTATTGCAGAAAGTCAAGTCATAATATAAAATGGGCTTGTGCAAAAGAGAGGTTGTCACATTACTGTTGTTGTAATGGACAACGGAGAAGAGAGGAGTGTAGAGTGAGATGAGCGAATTAAAAATACTGCTCACAGAAAAAGAGATGCCTACCCACTGGTATAATATTCAGGCGGATATGCCGGAGCTGCCAGATACGGCTCTCAACCCAGGCACAAAGCAGCCCTTGGGTCCCCAGGATTTAACCCCAATATTTCCAATGGAGTTAATTAAACAGGAGGTATCCCAGGAACGATGGATTGAGATTCCTGAGGAGGTACGTGACATATACAGAATATGGAGGCCCTCACCTCTTTTTAGGGCACGCCGCTTAGAAAAAGCGTTAGACACCCCGGCAAGAATATTTTATAAATATGAGGGTGTCAGCCCGGCAGGGAGCCATAAGTTAAATACAGCTGTTCCCCAAGCTTATTATAATAAAGCTGCGGGTATTAAAAGGCTGTCCACCGAGACCGGTGCGGGACAATGGGGAATTGCTTTATCACAAGCATGTAACTTCTTTGACATTGAATGTACGGTATATATGGTAAAGGTAAGTTTCAGCCAAAAACCTTACAGAAAATCACTGATGGAGATATTCGGTTCAAATGTTATAGCATCACCAAGCAATCTAACAGAATCAGGAAGAAAAATTTTGGAAGAGCAGCCTGAATCTAAAGGAAGCTTGGGCATTGCTATCAGCGAAGCTGTGGAAGATGCAATGAAACGTGATGACACCAACTATGCCCTGGGCAGTGTGTTAAATCATGTATGCCTGCATCAAAGTATAATCGGATTGGAAGCAAAGGAACAAATGGCTAAGGCCGGTTTTTATCCTGATGTAGTAATTGGCTGCAGCGGGGGCGGCAGTAACTTTGCTGGAATATCTTTTCCCTTTGTCCATGACAAGTTAGTTAATGGTTCCAAAGTAAGACTGGTGGCAGTGGAGCCCATTTCCTGCCCAACCCTTACCAGAGGCGAATACAAGTATGATTATGGTGATGTTGTGGGACTTGCCCCCATTATTAAAATGCATACCTTGGGAGCTTCTTATATGCCTCCTGGAATTCACGCAGGCGGATTGCGCTATCATGGTGCTTCTCCTTTAGTTAGCAAATTATTAAAGGATGGCTTGATAGAAGCCATTGCATTGGGACAAACATCAATCTTTAATGGGGCACTGCTATTTGCAAGGTCTGAAGGACTTATACCGGCACCAGAATCTTCACATGCTGTTCAAGCAGCCATAGAAGAAGCTTTGATTGCAAAGGAATCGGGAGAAGCAAAAACTATACTATTCAACATGAGCGGTCACGGCTTGCTGGATCTGCCGTCATACGACTTATTCCTTTCTGGACAGCTGGAAGACTTCCCGCTGCCAGAGGAAGAGCTCAGCAAATCCCTAGGCAGATTACCACAGGTATAAAGATTTACAGTACCGAACTGTGACTGACATAATAATGTGCTTTCTGTAAATTTTAGGGGTATCCCCATATATTGGAGAGTAAATAGTACCAGCGGTGGTTGACCATGTGGTCAGCCACCGCTTATATATTAAATTACTGAATCCTTTCCAACTTATGACTCCTCAAGGATCAAACTAACGGTTATAGGTCTTTATTCTTTTATGTTATAATTACGGAAATCTTAAAACTAGGCAGGATATACCCTATGGAGGTTATTACTACCCACTGGAATACAGATTTTGACGGACTGGCATCAATGATAGCTGCCCAGAAACTTTATCCGGAAGCTGTAATGGTTATGCCTGGAAAGCTGTCCAAAGATGTTGAGGAATTTATGTCCCTGCACAAAGACATTTTTGACATTTTCCATTATAAAGACATTGATTTAAAAAGTATCACCAAAATTATACTGGTTGATACCAAAAACCCTAGAAGAACTCATGCCCTGCAAGAAATCTTTAATATACCAAATATTGATATCCATATTTATGATCATCATCCTTGGTCAGAGGGAGATATACGGGGTTCTATCGAGATGGTGGAAACAGTAGGCTCCACCACCACTTTAATGGTGGAAAAGCTGCTTGATCTAAAGATTGATATAACACCATTAGAGGCCACCATCTTTGCACTGGGGATTTACTGTGATACAGGCTCGCTGTTATTTACCAACACCACAGCCAGGGATGTAAGGGCAGCAGCTTACCTTATTGAGAGGGATGCAAATTTGGCAGTGGTGTCTGAGTTTATCAATAGACCCCTAAGCCCTGAACAAGACGAACTGTTAAAAAAACTGTTATTATCCGGACAAACCCAAACGTTGCATGGCTTCAAAATACTTATATCCCAAGTAGAGACAAAGGAATATATTGATGGTCTGTCCTTTTTGACCCACATTATTTCCACTATAGAAAAATTAGATGCTATTTTCACTGTAGTAAAAATGGAAGATAGAGTTTATATTGTCGCCCGAAGTACAACATCGGAAATAGATGTTGCAAATATTTTAATATCCTTTAACGGAGCAGGACACTCTACAGCAGCTGCAGCCACGGTAAAAAATGGAAATATCCTGAAGATACTTGAAAGATTACAGATAAATATAAAAAATGAAATAAAGCCCAGTTTAATGGCCTTAGATATCATGTCCTCACCGGTAAAAACAGTATTTCAAAACACCACTATTCATGAAGCTAATAGGGTTATGATGCGGTATGGCCATACCGGTTTGCCTGTAGTGGAGGGACTGGTTCTTAAAGGCATTGTTTCCCAAAGAGATGTAGACAAAGCCTACAGTCACGGATTAGGGCATGCGCCGGTTAAAGGTTTTATGCAAACAAATGTCATGACGGTTTCACCTAGCACGCCGGTTACATCAATTAGAAAAATGTTGGTATCAAAAGATATCGGCAGAGTACCCGTGGTAGAAGACGGACAATTGTTGGGCATCATTTCAAGAACTGACATATTAATAACCTTGCACGGAGAAAATCAGAGAAAAAAAACCAGGAAGCTGTGGTGTACCTCAGAAACAACAGCTGACAAAAACATTTATAGCTTGATGAAAAAAAGCCTTTTGCCCACAGTCCTGACAGTTTTATATCAAGCAGGCTGGATAGCAAAGGAATTGAATTATAAAGCATATGCTGCTGGGGGTATAGTCAGAGACCTCCTTCTGGGTTATGATAATATAGATGTTGATATTGTTATCGAGGGAGACGGAATTGCAGTGGCTGCCGACTTGGCAGAGCATCTGGGATGTCAGATGAAAATTCATCAACGGTTTGGAACGGCTGAACTAATATTCCCGGACGGATTTAAAGTGGATGTAGCCACTGCCCGGGTTGAGTATTATGAATACCCTGCATCGCTACCCCAAGTGGAGAGAGCTACCTTAAGACAAGATTTGTATCGAAGAGACTTTAGCATTAATGCAATGGCGATATCGGTCAATGAAGATAACTTTGGTGAAATAATTGACTATTTTGGCGGACGTGAAGATCTCCAGTCCGGGCATATAAGAATACTATATACCCTAAGCTTCATTGAAGATCCTACCAGGATGTTAAGAGCTGTCCGGTTTGAGCAGCGTTACAAGATGAAAATAGAGCCGCAAACATTGAGCCTTCTTCAAAAAGCAGTTAAAAAAAAGGTTTTGCATAAGGTTTCAAGCAGCAGACTATGGGATGAAATTCGCAACATCTTACTTGAACCTTCAGCCGAAAAAATGCTGTACCGCTTGGAACATCTCAATTTGTGGGAACAAGTCTTTCCCGATATTAATTTTTGGAAAATACAAAATGTAATTCAAAAACTTGACGAGTCCAACGTAGTCCTGAAAAATTTGGGAACAGCCAACTACAAAAGCCCTTGGATGCCTATCATGATCGCAATAACACATTTATGCTCACAAAAAGTTGTGGTTGACCTGTGCAGTAAATTTAGTTTTAATAAAAAACAGACTGAAATTATGCTGACTTCCCTAGAAGAGTGGCAGAACACATTAAACCTACTAAAGCATACAAAATATAGTGGTGGCCCCTTAAGCAATTTAGCAGAGAATTTAAGCAAAATCCCCACCGAAGCATTTCCATTGTTATACTCTCTTCTAGAGGAGGAGGATGAAAGAAATTTATTTAAAGAAGTTCTTTTGGTACTAAACAATAAGATGCCATTGGTTAAAGGGGATTATATAAAATCTTTAGGCTATAAACCAGGGCCAATGTATCGCACTGTACTTAAGGAGCTTTGGAGGGCTAAGATAGACGGACTGGTTAACAGTGAGGAAGATGAGAGAGCGTTTGTCAGTTCCAAACTTAAAAAGATGATGGGAGACAATAGGATTGTTTGATGTTTTTAATATTGAAAGATTAATATACATTACTCCTGCAATTATTATAGCCCTTACATTCCACGAGTTTGCTCACGGCTACTCAGCTTATTTGTTGGGAGACAAAACTGCCTATCATCAAGGGAGACTTACCCTGAATCCTCTGCCCCATATTGATGTATTAGGCTTAATAATGTTATACTTTGCAGGCTTTGGCTGGGCAAAACCCGTACCGGTTAACCCATATAATTTAAAAGGCAATAAAGACCGTGGCATGTTGCTGGTTTCTTTAGCGGGACCTGTCTCCAACCTTGTCTTAGCTTTCTTGGGTGCATTTATATTGGGTGCATTTTTGAGTAATATCGATCACTTCAACAAATTTATCCAAATGTTTATAATGATAAACTGTAATTTAGCTATTTTTAATCTGCTTCCGATTCCACCCTTGGATGGCTCAAAAATATTGATGGGCGCCTTTCCAGGCAGCCAAGCATATATCGGGGGCATAGAACAATACGGAACCATTGTTTTAGTTGTATTGCTGTTTACCGGCATTTTCGGTAAAGTACTTAACTTTTTTTTGAAACCTTTATACCTAGTATTAAATTGGGTGATAATTAATGCCCAGTACATATTTCTATGATAATTTCTAGTTTTTGAAGGGAGAAAAATATGACCAAAGGAAAAATTTTAAGCGGTATGCGACCAACCGGTCGCCTTCACATAGGACATCTAAGTGTTCTGGAAAACTGGAAAAAGCTGCAGGGAGAATACAACTGCTTTTTCTTTTCTGCAGATTGGCACGCTCTGACCACCTCTTTTGACGACACCCATGACATCAAGAAGAATACAATAGAAATGGTTACTGACTGGCTGGCGGTGGGAATTAACCCTGAAAAAAGCGTCATATTTACCCAGTCAGATGTTAAGGAACACGCAGAATTACATCTGCTGTTTTCAATGTTTACACCCCTTGGGTGGCTGGAAAGGGTTCCCACATACAAAGAACAGGTTCAAAAATTTAAAGAACAAGGTAAAGATATATTAATGTATGGTTTTCTGGGCTATCCATTGCTGCAGGCAGCCGACGTATTGATCTATCGTGCCACCGCAGTTCCGGTGGGTGAGGACCAACTGCCTCACTTAGAGCTAACAAGAGAAGTTGCTCGACGTTTTAACCATATGTACTCATCAGTGTTTCCGGAACCCAAAGCACTCTTGTCCCAGGTAAGCCTTTTGCCAGGTACGGATGGGAGAAAAATGAGCAAGAGTTATTCTAATGATATCAGCATATTTACCGAAGCTGCTGAGCTAAAAAAGAAAATAAGCTCAATGATAACCGATCCGGCCAGAATTAAAAGAACGGATCCGGGAAACCCTGATATTTGTACAGTGTACAAGTATCATACAATATATAGTCCCGGTCAGAAGGAAGATATTGGACGGGATTGCAGGGAAGGAACAATAGGATGTGTAGATTGCAAAAAGATATTATATGAAAATCTAAATGATTTTCTTTCACCCCTTAGGGAGAAAAGAAAAGAAATTATTGCTCGTCCCCAATATGTAGACGAGGTCCTGGCTGAGGGAGCCCGCAGAGCCGCTAAAGAGGCAGCAGAAACAATGACACTGGTTAGAGATGTTATGAGAATATAAAATTAGCCATAAAAACTTAATTAAATGAATTTATTTCGCCCCAGTTTGGCAAAAATATAAAAAAAGCAGAACTGGGGGTTTTTTATGAAAAAAACAATTTTGATAACCATCCTGCTGACATTTTTATCGGTAGCCTGTGGTGTCCCTGAAAAAAAACCTTTAACCCCTTCGAACAATAAAACCCCTGCTATCAGAGATATTAATTTTGAAGAGGTTAGTCCAGGGGCAGCATCTAAAGAAATTAAAGAAATGGCAGATATCGTTAAAACCCGAGATGCTGTTCTATGGGCAGTTTCAGATAATAAAAATTATCTTATCATTAGCCAGGGGGATATTTCAAAAGATTATCGTTTAGAGGTGGATGAAATTCTGCAAAGATCATTATTAACAGAATTAATTTGGCTTGATATTAAATTTAACTTTAAAGTGAAAGATCAACCTAAAAATGAACTTGAATCCACAGTAAAAATATTAAGGGTAGATGTAAGCGGCCAACCCAAAGGCATTGCGTTCAGCGCCGCAGGATTAGATGTTACTAAAACAGAACCAAGCAAACCAGCTTCACCGGCTCAGATAGATAAACGCGTTGTCAACCCAACCGATCCTTTATTCACAGTGAAGCAACCGATAGAAAATCAGCAAATCAACAGTCCGGTTTTTATCCAAGGAAAAGCCAATACCCCTATTAATCAATTGCGGGTTATGATATCCACCGATGGCGGTCAGATAATTAAAGAAGAAAGTATCGAAATAAACAATGATACCGGAAACTTTAGCAAAGAGGTGAAATATAATTCTCCATCATTTCCGACATCCGGTGAAATAACCTTGCTATCCATAACTAACTCGGAAGAAGATATACTGGCTAGAATACCGGTTACCATTAATTAACATATAAACTATTTATTAAGAACTCTAAGTAGGTGGAACCTATCTATTATGCAATTACAGCTATACTTACAATATCAATGGCTGTTTTGTTCTTAATGCCGTTAAAGATTAACTTGCTTTATGTAAGAGAAGAAAAGCAAGATGATTGTCTTGTCATCAATATATTATTATGCTCTTTTATCAGGATAAGGCATAAAATCAATTTGCTGGATGTTAAGATAGTTCCGTCAAAAAAATCTTTGGGTATTATATCTGTCTTTTCCCGGAAACACCAAA
>CAZHAJ010000091.1:0-7193 GCA_964530215.1 uncultured Peptococcaceae bacterium
ACATTACCTTGATTCCGTGGGGATGGCTAAAACTTTTGGTTAAAATAAGTTTTACTTTCCCACGTGTCAGTTTACCTGTTCGTTGGTCTGCTTTTAAAACTATATCCACCAAAGAACCTATTTTAATATTGTTCCTAATTTTTCCGTCCATTTATAGTTATCTATTCCCACTCAATGGTGGCTGGGGGTTTGGATGTTATATCATAAAGTACTCGATTTATCCCCTGCACTTCGTTTACCAGCCTATTGGATATTGTCTCCAGCACATCATAGGGTATCCTTGCCCAGTCTGCGGTCATTCCATCGTGGCTGTGAACCGCTCTTATGGCCACAGTGTGACAATAGGTTCGCCCGTCTCCCATAACGCCGACACTCCGCAACCCAGGAAGGACAGCAAAATACTGCCATATCTTTCTTCCCAGACCTGCCTTTTCAAGCTCACTGGTAACAATAAAATCTGCTTCCCTAAGGAGGTCCAAACTCTCTTCATTTATTTCCCCTATAATTCGGACTGCAAGACCGGGTCCGGGGAAAGGTTGCCTCCAGACTATGTTTTCAGGCATTCCCAACTCTTTTCCCAGTTCCCTTACTTCATCCTTAAAAAGCCAACGCAGTGGTTCAATAAGTGACAAACTCATATCTTCCGGCAGCCCCCCCACATTGTGGTGCGACTTTATAACCGCCGAGGTCTCTGTTCCGCTTTCCACTACATCCGGATACAAGGTACCTTGAACCAGATAATCTATATCACCCAACTTATCAGCTTCTTCCTCGAAAACCCTGATAAATTCTTCCCCTATGATTTTTCTTTTTGTCTCAGGATCTGTTACACCTGTCAGTTTTTCCAAGAATCGCTTTGAGGCATCCACATAGATTAGCTTAATGTTAAAGCCGTCGCGAAAAGCTTTAAGCACCTCTTCTGCCTCACCTTTCCTCAACATACCGTGGTTAACGAAAATACATGTTAATTTATCTCCCACTGCCCGGTTGACCAATACAGCTGCTACAGATGAATCAACGCCACCGCTTAATCCACAAATCACCTGTCCGTCACCGGCCATCTCTTTAATTTCATTTACGGCATGTCCTATAAAGGATCCCATATTCCAATCTCCTGAACAGCCGCAAATCCCGTAAAGAAACTGCTTAAATATCTCCTGCCCCTTTGGGGTATGAACCACCTCCGGATGAAATTGCACTGCATAAAGATTTCTTGAATAGTCAGCCATGGCGGCAACCGATGCCTGTTCAGTGGATGCAGTAATTTTAAAACCCGGGGGAGGCATTTCTACTTTATCACCGTGACTCATCCAACACTGCTCAGTGACAGAGAGCCCACAAAACAGATCTTCCCTGTCCTTCACTTCTAATGTGGTTTTCCCATATTCCCTAAGTTCCGAGCGAGCCACCAGACCTCCCAACTGAAAAGCCATTAACTGCATACCGTAGCAGATTCCTAAAATGGGCATGTCCAAATCATAAATACCGGGATCACAGGAAGGCGCCCCTTCATCATAAACACTGGCAGGGCCCCCGGAAAAAATTATTCCTTTAGGATTTTTTGACTTAATAACATCAAGAGGCGTATTGAAGGGTAGCATTTCACAGAATACCTTGAGCTCCCTTACTCTTCTGGCTATCAACTGGCTATACTGTCCCCCAAAGTCAAGCACTATCACCATTTCTTGTCCCAATTCAGTCACAAATAATACCTCCGTAATGAATAATAATTCTAAGGTGTTATCACTACAATATCACGTAGATTCCTGTATTTTTCACTATAATCAAGACCATAACCCACCACAAATAGGTCTGGTATTGTGAAGCCGTTATAATCCGGTATTATTTCCACTTCCCGTCGGGAAGGCTTGTCTAAAAGAGTGCATATTTTCAGGCTGGCCGGCTTTCTTGATATCAGGTTGTCCAGCATATATTTTAAGGTAAGTCCGGTATCAACAATATCTTCCACTACGATAACATGCTTATCTTCAATACACTGTTCAAGATCTTTTAAAATTTGAACCACACCGGATGATTTACTGGCATTGCCATAACTGGAAAAGATCATAAAATCTATAGTTAGCGGTAGCGAAATCTGCCTAATCAGATCAGCCATAAAGATAAATGATCCCTTTAAAATACCGATAACCAGTATTTCTTTCCCTTGATAGTCTTTTGATATGCTGTCCCCCAAGTCCTTAACCTTTCGAGCAATCTGAGCTTCTGTCAACAGCAATTCATTAATGACTGTTTTCATTGATTATACCCCAATTATTAATCTAAATCTCACTTAATATATTCTAACGTTTACCTTCTTTTGTCAACTACTTTCAAAGCTTGTAAGTAGTTACCTAAAAAAGTCTCTGACACAAAAAAAGGGCCTCCCCAAAAGGGAGGCAAAACAAATAGGTGTTATTATTGAATAAGTAATAACAATATATCCAATATTGTATTTTTATAAAATATATTAATGGCCAATTGCTATTAATTGACAACCAATAGCCCTAGAAATGCGCCAGAGGAGATACAAAAACCCAGTTTTTGATACAAATAAAAATACATCCGAAATTTTAATGGATGTATCTTAAATTTTTTAATTTCTTCTATATTAACCTTCGGCTCCCATGGGTGGAATAATACTTATTTTTTCATCAAAATCTTTAAAATTTATTGTTACCATTAAATCCTCAGTCAGATTTTCAGTTCCGCCCGTTGCCGAAGCCAGCATCTCTGCTTTTCTTATTAAGCTTTCTTTTGGGTCTATCCAAATTTTAAATTTAAATTCATTGTATTTTAACTCTAATAAAGGATTTGATACGTGCGGCATTATCTCAAGCACCACTGTTTTTACCCCGTCTATTTCTTCAGAACCCAAATTATTGATTTGGGTTACTTCCCTGAATTGAAGAAGGCCCATGGGGTTGAACTCTGACATAAATAATTCCGACTGAATCAATGAATTGCCCTTCATGGTAAACCACCGCTCAGACCACGGATCTTTCATGTATGTAACATCATCTATATAGAAAAATTCCATTTGAGAATTTTGCATAGTACCCTTTATGTGGACTTTATTTGGTCCTGCTCGTTCACCTTCCACCATAGTAATTGTATCTTTGCCGTTCTGCCTTACATTTACATTATAGCGATAGGTGGAACAAGCCAATGTCTTAACTATTGCATCATCCAGCAACTTGTCATCAGATACTGAGACCCTGTTAATAAAAGTAAGCCCCATCCAGAAAACCAGTATTAAAACAAACATAAACGGGATTAAAAATTTTTTCTTATTAAGATAGTACCAGTTTGCCCGATACAAAGAGTCACCCCCTTATCTTAATACAAAATATACTTGCCGCAGGGGCTATTTATGATTAAATCTATATAAATCAGTTTCTGTAATTAAATGAATCCGGAATTAAAGTAGAATAATATATAAAAAACTGTTAAAATTAAGTTGTTTTTAGATAGCGGGGTGTATTGGTGGAAATCAGACAAATGCAAGACATGGTAGACCAATGGATTGGTCAATTCGAAGAAGGATATTGGCATCCTTTATCAATATTGGCAAGACTCACCGAGGAAGTTGGCGAACTGGCCAGGGAAATCAACCATCTATATGGTGAAAAGCCCAAAAAAATGCAGGAGCAGGCAGGAGATTTAGAGCTTGAATTGGCTGATATTCTATTTATTGTCATATGCTATGCCAACTCCCTTAATATTGATTTGGAAGATGCCTTTTTACGGGTAATGAAAAAATACCAACACCGTGACAGCCAACGCTGGACCCCAAAAAAAGGCTTAGAAACCCACACTGAGGAGGAAAGTTAATGGCAGAAATCATTCCTTTCAAAGGCATTAGATACAACCAAGAAAAAACTGGCAATATGGCTGAACTGGTGACCCCTCCCTATGATGTAATTGACGGGGAAGCCCAAGAAAAATATTATCAAAAAAATACGTACAATATCATTCGATTGGAATACGGAAAAGTAAGACCCAACGATGACCTGACCAATAATCGCTATTCCAGAGCAGCAGAACTTTTTAAAAACTGGCTTGATAATGATATTTTACAAAGGGATAAGGAACCGGCATTATATCTGTATGAACAGGAATTCAAATTAGACGGTAAGCAAGTTATAAGAACAGGTTTCATTTGTGCAGTCAAAGTAGAGCCTTACGAAAAGGGAGTTATTCTTCCCCATGAAGAAACCCTTCCTAAGCATAAAGAAGACCGATTGAAGTTGATGAACGCCTGCAAATGCAACTTTAGCCCCATCTTCGGTCTTTATTCAGACAAAGAGATGATTGCAGCATCGCTTTTAAAAGGGGAGGCAAAAAGCAAAGAGCCGGATGCAGTTTTCAAGGACGAAAACAATGAAATACATAGGCTTTGGGTTATCGTAAATAAAAATATTATTGAGTCGGTACAAAATAATCTGAAACACAAACGTCTATTTATTGCAGACGGCCACCATAGATATGAAACAGCACTGAACTATAAGCAACAATTTGATAATCAGCCACGAAAAGATAATAACTTACCTTTGCATAACTATGTAATGATGCTGTTGGTAAACCTTTATGACCCCGGACTTATTATTCTGCCTACCCATAGACTGGTTAAAAATGCGGAAGCTGACAGAACAAAATCCTTGACAGAAAAACTTCAGCAGGATTTTATACTTGAGGAATATCCCTTGGAACCAGGTAAAAAAGATATCAAAGATTTTCTAAGGGATTTGAGCAAATTTAATGATTGTGATAACAGTACCTCCATACATAGCAATGTTTTTGGCATATATCTTGGCAACGGCAGGCTTATTAAGGCAACTCTCAGAGAATCGAAAAATTTGCATATGCTGATGCCCCCAAATAAGTCCTCAGCGTGGCAGGGACTTGATGTGTCGGTTTTACATTCCTTAATCATTGAAAAACACCTGGGCATAGGGCCCGAACTGTTAGCAAAAGGTGACCATGTTATTTATACACGGGAAGAGGAAGGGGCTTTAGAAGCTGTAGATCGGGGAGATTTTCAGCTGGCTTTCTTCTTAAATCCCACAAATATTGAAGAGGTTACCGAGGTGGCAGAAAATGCCGAAAAAATGCCACAAAAAAGCACCTACTTCTATCCCAAAGTAATTTCAGGGATGGTAATTAATCCTCTTTATTAAAATAGAAGGATTCGGAAGAATACAGGAGACAGAAGGCAGAATTTTACAGCGGACATCATATATAAATTGACTAAGGAGTTCTTTATATGATGCCCTACATAAAAGCTGACCCGCACCCCAGCAATAAAGTAACCCGTACCACTGGTGATAAGTGATACGGGTTTGTTTTTGGGGTCTACTCGTTGGACATGTCTTTTTATGAAGTTTTACTTTAGCTTCATCAATCTTTCTTTGGTGCTTAAAATATAGGTAATTCTAACTCCGAAGTTTTCATTAACCACAACTACTTCACCCCGGGCTACCAATGTTCCGTTAATAAGTATTTCTACCGGCTCATCCACTATTGAGGATAGCTCAACAATAGCACCGGGTGTTAATGCCAATACTTCTTTTATTGGTCTTTTTGTTCGTCCCAATACAACACTGACTTTCAGCGGAACATCTAGTAGAAGCTCTAACTTTTTCTTCTCTTCGGCGGACAGTTCCACTGACGGTCCTTCCTGAGCCGATGGCTTCATTTGTTGTTGTGCTATTGGTGCCGCCTGAGCAGTGGATTGTTTTTGTTCTTTTTCAGACCAAAAATCGGAGTTTAGCCAGTCGTCTTCCTCCTCTTTTACCTCCCTTGTCTCTTTTGGCCGCTCTGGCTCAGCTTTACTCTGCTGAGAATCCCTAGAAGGAGCGTCAGTAATCTGGGGCTCGGAAACGGCCTCGGAAGCCGCCACTTCCGCTGATTCACCTAAAAGATTTTTCATCATCAATTCAACTTGACTCTTTGCTGTCTTTACACTCATGACCTGCATTATTTCAGTATCCAATAAATCCCCGATCTTCATATCAAAGGACACCAAAACAATTTCCTCGTCATCAATGGGAAGATTATATTCTTTTCCCACATCCCATATATTGGTAATAGGAGGTGATATATTTATAGGCATACTGAACATTGATGACAATGAAGTAGAAGCCGAACCAATCATTTGATTCATCGCTTCTGAAGCAGCACTTAATTCAATTTCCCCTATATTTTCGTCCGCTTCAACTTCACCGGTGCCACCCATCATCAGATCTGCCATTACAACCGCATCATTCATTTTAATAACTAAAATATTATACCCCGTAAGACCTGCATTGAAATCAACTTGTATTACAACATTGGGCACTTCAAAATTTCCAAAAAACTCGTGTCTGGACATTAATTCAACCCTGGGACTGGTAATAACCACCCGTTGATTAAGCAACTCAGACAACGCGGTGGATCCTGAACCCATGGTTATATTGCCCACTTCCCCCAAAGCGTCCTTTTCCTGTTGACTTAAAACACTGCCTACAGAATCAGAAGGCTTAGCTACCTTAGTATCACCGACATCCGGAGTTTCGGGCGGGCTTTCAGTCTTGGTTTCCTCTGTATTCTCAATGTCTTTTCCCCCGTCAACGACATCATCCTGAGGGGACTGCGTTTCATCTGCCTGCTGCTCAGCATTCTCTTCATCTTGTTGTTGTTCAACTTCTGAGAGCGGTTCATTTTCGTCCGCCGTCTTTTTTCCCTCTGCAGCGGAATCTCCCCCGCCCCTTAACAGAGCATCTATTTCTTCCTGACTAAGCATATTATTATCAGTCATTACTTTGCCCCCCCTCTGTAAGGGATACCACTTGAACCGCCAGTTTCTGGTTTACTCTGCCGGCCTGGACTCCAAATTTAAGTTCTCCTTCTACATACAGATCTAAATCATGATCGACCCGTCTGGAGAGTACCAAAACATCTTCAGCCTGCAAATCAAAAAAGTCACTTACCGTTATATCCGTCTCCCCCAAGATCACTTCCAGGTCAATATCCGAGTGACCTAACCAGTGCCTGATCAATCCCACTTCCTTATCTTTGGGACTGTCAGAGACCCTTAAAAATTGCTGTTTAATTGACAGTTTTGAAATAACCGGTTCCAGGACAATATGAGGCACGCACAGATTCATCAGACCCCTTTGCTCATCATCAATGGAAACCGAGAAAGTAACCAAGGC
>CAZHAJ010000092.1:0-7171 GCA_964530215.1 uncultured Peptococcaceae bacterium
CTGATAGCTGATAGCTGATAGCTGATAGCTGATAGCTGATAGCTGATAGCTGATTTTCTAAGGAGGAATGTGTCTTTGATATCGGTAACCGGAATTGCAACTCAGGCTGCTGCCGGAATGAATGCTAAGGGGAATACCAATAAGGACGAAATTTCCTTTGGTCAGGCTTTGTCCCAAGCCTTGGGCAAGGTGAATGATTCCCAAATAAAAGCTGATAATATGATAACCAATTTTTTGGTTGGTGATGTTAAAGATATTCATCAGGTTACCATTGCCATGGGGGAGGCCAAGCTGATGCTTCAGCTGGCGGTGGAAGTAAGGAATAAAGTTGTTGAAGCTTATCAAGAGCTTTCAAGGATGCAGGTCTAGTGGATTACAATAGCAACGTGAACTGCAGGGTTGGTGTTATCATTTGAATTATAAAGAATGGTTGACAAAATTTAGTGTTTGGTGGAGTGAGCTAAGCCGTTCAAGAAAGATTATTATTGTTGTGGCAGCATTGGGTGTGTTGGCTGCTTTGGCAGTTATAGGACAAATGTTATTCTCCACAAACTATACGCCACTTTTTACCGGCCTGGATCCGAAAGATGCTGGGAAAATAACAGAAGAATTAAAAAATCAGAATATACCCTATCGTATTTCTGATCAGGGAAAAACCATAGAAGTTCCGGACAATGTTGTTTATGAAACCAGGATTAACTTAGCCAGCAGCGGAACACTTTACAGCAGTGGAGTGGGATTTGAGCTATTTGACCAAAGTAAATTTGGGGTTACCGAATTTGAACAGCAAGTGGGATATCAGCGGGCAATGCAGGAAGAGCTACGCAGGACAATAGTTCAAATAGATGCGGTGGAGCAAGCCAGGGTACATCTGGTGCTGCCAAAACAAAGCCTGTTTATTAACGAGCAGACCGAACCTTCCGCATCAATTGCCATTAAACTGAAACCCACAGCCAAAATATCTCCGGAGAATATCCGTGGTATTGTTGAGTTGGTAGCCGGGAGTGTCCAGGGGCTAAAAAGCGAAAACATAAATATCATAGACATGGAAGGTAACTATCTAACTGATAATTTAAGACTTGGTGACAATGATGCCACCATGACCATGGCCGCCATGGAGCATATTGAACTCAGGCGGGCATATGAAAAGGAATTGGAAACCAGAATACAAAGCATGCTGAGAAAAATATTGGGCAACGGTAGCGCAGTGGCCATGGTAACAGCGGATCTTGATTTCGATAAAACACAATACACATCCATCACCCATCAACCGGGGGAAGTGTTAAGCGAGCGTATTATAAATGAAACCGGTACGGGTCCGGGAGGTGCCGGAGGTGTACCGGGTACTGATGCCAATATGCCCGGAGATAATATACCCGCGGTTGGTGCGGTGGGAGATGCCAGTTACTCCAGAGAAGAAAGCACCGTTAACTATCAGGTGCCCACTTTAAAGGAGAATGTTGAAAAATCCATAGGATCAGTAAAAAAACTGTCAGCCTCGGTGGTTTTAAATGGCAATTATTCCCAGGCGCAGATTCAGCAGATCAATGATGTTGTGGCTACCGCCATTGGCTATCAGGTGGAGCGGGGAGATCAGATAAATGTTTCCAGCATGGCATTTGATGACAGTGAGCTAAGAGCCATAGGTGATGAAATGGCGATGGCCAGTGCAATGGAGGAGCAAAAACGGCTTTATGCTATGTATGCCGCCATCGGTTTGGGAGCGTTGCTGATTTTAGCTGCCATCGCAATATTTGTTATAAGGAGAAGAAAGTCCTCAAAGGCAACGGCTGAAGAGCTATTGCTGCAGGAGAGTGCGGTGTCTGAATTGGCTGCAGGTGAAGAAACCGAAGAAGTGCCGGTTGTTGTGACCAAGAAGGATAAGATAAGGGAAGTTACTGAGAGCAATCCCGAAGAAGTGGCGGAAGTGTTAAAGATATGGATGAAGGAGTAAGTACGATATATGTCGGCAAAATTAACTGGAATCCAAAAAGCTGCCATAATCTTAATATCCCTGGGTGCAGATCTTTCTTCTGCGGTCCTTAAAAATAATTTTTCCGATGAGGAAATTGAGAAAATATCCAGCGAGATATCTCTTATGGAAGACATACCCCAAGAAATTCAAAATAGTGTGATTGATGAGTTTTCTCAATTGATTCAGGCCAGGGATTTTCTGATGCGGGGTGGTTTTGATTATGCCAAGGATTTGTTGGAGAAAACTGTGGGGCAGCAAAAGGCAATGGAAATTCTGGATAAAGTATCAGTTAACATACAAAACGTACCCTTTAGTTCTCTGAGAAAAACAGAGGCAAAACACCTTTTGAATTTTATAAAGGATGAACATCCCCAGACCATGGCGTTGATCCTTACTTATTTGCATCCAGAGCAAGCATCAATAATTCTGGCTTCGCTGCCTCCCGAACTTCAGGCCGATGTTTCCAGAAGGATTGCAATAATTGACAGGATATCACCCGATGTAATCAAAGAAATTGAGTCTGTTTTAGAAAAGAAAGTATCCATGATAATTCCTCATCATGAACAGCAGGCAGGTGGTACAAAGGCATTGGTCAATATTCTTAATAGAGTTGACCGTTCCACCGAAAAGACGATTTTGGAGGAATTGGAGGCCAACGATCCCGAATTGGCCGGAGAAGTTCGCAATCTGATGTTTGTATTCGAGGATATAATTTCGCTGCATGATGTTGCCATTCAAAGGGTGCTGAGGGAAGTTGACCAAAAGGATCTGGCTAAGGCAATGAGAGGAAGCAATGAAGAAGTGGCTGAAAGAATTTACAAAAACATGTCCAAGAGGGCTGCTGATATGCTGCGGGAAGAAATCCAATTCATGGGGCCGGTGCGCCTGAAGGATGTTGAAGAGGCTCAGCAAAAGATTGTTCAGGTAATCCGAAGACTGGATGAGTCTGGTGAAATTATTGTTTCCAGGGGTGGTGAAGATGCCCTTATCATGTAGTGTTCTCAAGGGTTTGGAAAACAACGATAAAAGCACTGTGTTACCCATCAGGCACAGCTTCAAGATTGAGGACTGTGAGGATGAAAATGTTTCCCACAATATAAACCCGGAAGAAGTTGCCGCTCAAATTATTAATGATGCAAAAAAACAGGCTGAAGAAATATTGGCGAAAGCTTTATTGGAGGCAGAGCAGTTACAGCAGAAAACCAAAAGCGATGCCCAGGAAGAAGCAGCCAAAATCGCCGAGGATGCATACCATGAAGCCTACGAAAAGGGAAGAAAAGAAGCATTGGACAGTGCTGCCCAAGAGGCTGATACTATCCGCCATCAGGCTCGCGGGGTATTACAGCAGACCGAAGAAATCAGAATTAAGACTCTGGAATCAATGGAACCACAAATAATTCAGCTGGCTGCCGAAATTGCGGAGAAGATATTGACTGTAAAGCTTAATCTGGACCCCCAGGTTGTGGTGGACATTGCCTTTGAAGCCATAAACTCCATAAAGGAAAGGGAACAGGTTATTTTATATGTAAATCCTTATGAAGTAGGTTTTTTTGAAGAAAGAAGACCGGATTTATTAAAAGAACTTTCACCCAAAGGGGAACTGGAAATTATTGCTGATCATGAAGTAGAACCCGGAGGATGTAAGGTTGAAACAGAATACGGACGAGTTGATGCTCAGTTGAAAACGCGTTGGCACACCCTGATGGAAAAGTTGGGCTTCACAGTTTAGGGGGCGGCTTTATTGAGCCTTGAAGCAATAAATATTAAAGACTGGAAAAAAAGAATCAATAAGATGAAGCTTCTTTCGCCCCAGGGACAGGTTACTAGGGTTATCGGTCTGACGGTGGAGGTTAGGGGCATATCCCCCAGTATTGGTGAGGTGTGCAATATTCTGGTGCCGGGAGAGCCAGTGCCCATTAGATCTGAGGTTGTGGGTTTTCATGAGCAGTCCACCTTATTGATGCCTTTGGGTGAGCTTAGGGGAATATCGCCTGGGTGTACCGTTATTCCGACGGGGGAATCCCTGACCATTAAAGTGGGACCGTATCTTTTGGGAAGAATATTGGACGGAGTGGGCAATCCGATGGATAAGGGTGCTGAGCTATGTGACGACTGTGAAGAAATATCTGTGGATAATGCTCCCCCAAATCCTCTGACCAGGAAAATGATAGAAGATGTGTTGCCCACCGGTGTGCGGGCAATTGACGGCATACTCACCTGCGGGAAAGGCCAAAGGATAGGAATATTTGCCGGCAGCGGAGTGGGAAAGAGTACTCTGCTGGGTATGGTTGCCCGCTACTGCAGCGCGGATATAAATGTAATCGCCTTGGTGGGTGAGAGGGGTCGTGAGGTAAGGGAGTTTATGGAAAAGGACTTGGGGGCTGAGGGGCTAGCAAAATCGGTGGTGGTGGTGGCCACTTCCGAACAGCCCGCATTGGTAAGGCTTAAGGCCCCTTTTGTAGCCAGTGCCATAGCCGAATACTTTAGGGATCAGGGCAAAGATGTAATGTTAATGATGGATTCGGTTACAAGGTTTGCCATGGCACAGCGTGAAGTGGGACTTACCGTAGGTGAGCCACCGGCCACCAGAGGATATACCCCTTCGGTATTTGCTTTATTACCCAGGTTGTTGGAAAGGTCGGGTATGGGGGTACAAGGTTCCATCACCGCT
The DNA here is from genome assembly GCA_964530215.1 of uncultured Peptococcaceae bacterium. Taxonomy (GTDB): domain Bacteria; phylum Bacillota; class Desulfotomaculia; order Desulfotomaculales; family Desulfocucumaceae; genus JAAXTT01. Next base: position 4,647 of record CAZHAJ010000092.1, read on the forward strand.
TTTTATACCGTTCTGGTGGAAGCTGATGATATGAATGACCCCATAGCTGATGCGGTGAGAGGTATATTGGACGGTCATATAATTATGTCCAGGGAATTGGCAGCCCGGACACATTATCCTGCAATAGACATAATGGAAAGTGTAAGCAGACTGATGCCTGATATAGTTACGAGAGAGCATTTTAGTGCAGCCATGGCAATAAAAGAAAAAATGGCTGTTTACAAACAGTCCGAGGACCTTATAAATATTGGAGCTTATGTAAGAGGTACCAATCCCAAAATAGATGACGCCATCAACAGCTATGAGGCTATAACCAACTTTTTGAAGCAGGAGATGAACCAAGGTGTAGAGTTCGGAGACACCCTGGAGCAGATTAAAATGATTATTAACTAAAGTAAGGGTTGAATGAAAAATGAAATTTACCTTTAGATTGGAACCTGTGTTGAAAAAAAGGTTGGAAAACGAAGAAAATGCTATATTAGCCCAAGCCCATGCCCAAAGGGAGTATCATGAACAATTGACGGTGCTGCAGGACATTCAAATCAATGCTCAGCAGTTTATTGATAATTCGGGCAAAAATCTGTCTTTAAGCGGACTGATGGCGGGAAGTCTGTATTTTGACTATCTGAAAGAAGCAGAAGCCAGAAACGAAGAGGTTCTGGAAGAAAAAAGGAAAATCCTGGATTTAAAAAGAGAGGATGTTATAGAAGCATCTAAGGATAGGATGATTTTGCAAAAGCTTAAGGAGAATCTGAGGGAAAAATTTATCCATAAAAAAGAGAAAATTGAGGACAAAATACTGGATGATCAGTGTACCGTTTTTGCTCATAGGAACAAAGCCCAATGAGCAAATAAATATATAGCTAACTGGAAAGGAGGTGAAAATTATGAGGACAGAGACAGTAAGTATTGCAGATAATCCCTTGGTATTGAATACAGGCAGTATAGGGGACAAAATTGCCGCAGAAGGGGATTTTATGGCTTTGATGGCGGCATTGTTGCAATCCGAAGATGTCCAGCCGGAAATGATAATGCTGAATATGTCAAACCATGGCATGGAAAATGATATCCCCGGGGGAAAAGAGATTGTTCAAATACCGTTGACCCAGGATCAGGAAGACGCCTTGAAGGATATGCTGCTGACCGATTTAAATCTGCTGATTGGTGAACCCCAGCCCTTGGAGGAAGCTCAGCAAAGCAAAGATAGCCAACCTTTCACTCCGGAAATGGCGGTATTGTCTGAAGACAGTGGGGAGCTCATCGTCAATGACAAACAAGGTGACCTATCCCGGGTATTGCCTTCGGATTCCAAACAGCCGGTTCATTCGGGACAAGGTGCAGCTTATTCAAGTAAAGTTGAGCCGATGTATAGTGGGAATGTTGAAATTGCTGTTGACGGTCCTTTACCTCTCAAGGAAAAGGGCTTGCCTGTCGCAGGTGTTGATGACAGTACTGCTCAGCTGAAACACGCCCAACAGACCGATAATATAAACTCTTTGCCAGGCATTACCCAGGCAAGACAGGTGACCGGTCAAAACGTTGATTTAAATGAAGTAATCAATGGCTCAGTAGCACAGATGAAAAACGTGGCAAAAGAACTTCCTGTAGATGCAAAGGGAAAATCAGTGGATATTGAGGCTATTTCTGTAAAGGAGATCCGACCCACTGTGCCGGAAGCAGCTTCTTTAGAAGCATTCAAGGTTCAGCATAAGGCTTCCGGGGCTGAAGAGATTTCCCGGGGAGTCAATCAGTATCGGGACGATGTAAAACCGGTAAATGTCGAGAAAAACCCAAACATTGTGCAGACTAAGGGTCAAAACAGCATTCAAATTTCAGGAGTTGAGCTTGGCGCACAAAGACCGGAGCCCAATGTTACAGCAGATAGCAACTCTGCCGGCGAGTCCGTTACCGGGATTGCAGTTGAAAAAAGCATACCTTCAGCACAAGTGTTCAATAAGCCTGAAATAACAGGCCAGGATACTATATCAATATCAAATATAACTCCCAAAAAGTTTCCCGCAGTTGCGGCACCCCAGATAGTTGCAGCGGCCAAGGAAATGACAAATGATCATAGGGTAACCGTTATAAGGTTAAGGTTGGAGCCCCAAAGCCTAGGCGAGATCAAGATTAAGCTGACATTTTCAAACGGTGAACTTAATGCTCATTTCCATACATCCTCTGGTTTGGTGAGGGATGCTGTGGAGAATTCATTGGCACAATTAAGGGATACGTTGTCTCAATTCAATGTTAACCTAGGTGAGGCCACCGCTTCTTGGGGAGAAAATCAGCAGGGCCAGAAATGGCATAAGTCTGATAACTTCAGTATGCTTATGACAAATAACGGCTTGGCGGCAGTTTCCGATGAAGCTGAAATGCAGAACATTATTGCAGGAAACAACAAGTCCCTTGATTTGTTTTTTTAAAGGAGGGATATAAGTGACAGTGGGATCGGTAAGTACAAATAATGACTATTCATTGCATGATAAAACAAGGGCTCCTAAAAAGGAATTGGACAGAAGAGATTT
>CAZHAJ010000093.1:0-7115 GCA_964530215.1 uncultured Peptococcaceae bacterium
ATATTGCCCAAAGGCAAAGTGGTCTTTCCATTAAATATATTCCTAATCATACTCCGGCCCAGAAACCCCTTTTTATCGTTTCTCCAACAGTTACCGCCAATAAAGGGCCTGGCATCATAGCTCCTGAAAAAGCCACAATAAAGGAAGTTGTAAATATTACCGCCACATCCACAATGATAGCCTCCAAGTCATGTGTTAAGAAATGATTTCTAATTATAGGAAAAAAACCTTTAACCTACCATTGATTGTATCGATAATATATATAAGATTAACAATATACCACTGTCCGACAGGAGAATTTGCGATGCAAATAAATAGAATAATCCCCCTTATAATGGGAATCATAAATGGCCCTAAAGAGGTAAACAAACCTGCCAGCAATGTTGAATTCAGCAAATTAATTAAAAAGGGGTTAAAAAGTTCGCAGAAGACAATAATAGATGAATCAACCGGTATTTTAAAAGAAAACCAGACTGCCCAGCAAGCCCAGACCAAAACAGCTCAGCCATTGCCGGAGTTTTTACCGATGCCGCTAAAAACTCCCCTTTACAGTCAGTCAGGTTTTTTTATCAAAAATCAAAAAGATAAAACAAATAGTGCTGATAACTCTGACCCCACTGAAGTATTTATATACCTTAAGACAGAAAATATCGGAATCTTATGGATATCCCTATCCGCTCTGGAGGATTTGCTCAAAATAGTGATATACACTGAAAAAGAGCAGTTTACCGAACAATTTAAAGAAATTCTCCCTACCGTAACAGAAGGGCTTCGCCAACTGGGATATCCCTCGGTAATGGCCAACAGCATTACCCGACCCGGCATAACCAACTGTGCGGAAATAAGCAGTTCCGAAGTTTCGTCTCAATTTTACTTAATTGATTGGGAAGTGTAAACTATGAAAGAAAAAGATAATAATACAAATAAGACAAAAATAGCCGCCGCTTTGCGATACCGTTCAAAAGAGGATAATGCGCCAAAAGTGGTAGCCACCGGAAAAGGTGACTTGGCAGAAAAAATAAAAGAAATAGCAGAAAAAGAGAATGTACCCATTTATCGTGACACTGTATTGGCCCAAGCCCTGGTTAAACTGGGAGCAGGAACCGAAATACCTGAAGAACTCTATCAGGCGGTAGCCCATGTTTTGGTACACATAGCCCGTGTAGACAAAAAAATGGAAAGTAAATAAAAAACCTTGAATATAGTTATCTGAAAAAGGAAAGGAGTCTCAAACGTTGATAAACAGAAAAACACTGGCCTCCCTCATTGATCACACCTTACTCAAACCATACGCCACCAAAAGTGATATCATACAATTATGTGAAGATGCTAAAGATTATGGCTTTAAAGCCGTTTGCATAAACCCTGCATGGGTCTCCTTGGCAAGTCAAGTTTTGGAAAATTCAAATGTGTCCGTTTGCACTGTGGTGGGCTTCCCTCTGGGTGCTGCCACCACTGAAATAAAGGCTGCTGAAGCTTTAAGGGCAGTCAATGACGGTGCTGATGAGATTGATATGGTCATTAATATCGGTCTTCTCAAGGACAATTACCTGGATCTTTTTCTCCAGGATATTCATCAGGTGGTCAAAACCGCAGTTTCAGCAAAGCCCAAAACCATAGTTAAAGCAATTATTGAAACCTGCTTTCTAAGCCCCCAGCTTATAATAGCTGCTTCCCAATTATGTGAGAAAGCAGGAGTTCATATAGTGAAAACCAGTACCGGCTTTGGTACCGGAGGCGCCACTACAAGAGATATTCAGCTTATCAGAAAGTCTGTGTCCCCTGATGTTGGAATCAAAGCTTCCGGGGGAATAAAAAGTCTGGAACAGGCTTTATCTATGCACGAAGCCGGAGCCACCAGAATAGGAACCAGTTCAGGTGTTCAAATAATGGAAGAGTATATTTCAAGTAACCCTGAACATTGACCCCACAAAAGTTAAATTATAGTATGTTTTTATAGTTTAAGGAGATATCATGGACGTAAGATTACTCAAAAAAGAGAACATGTGCTTTGGCTGCAGTGATGCAAATACCATCGGTCTTAAGCTTAAGTTTAACCTAGAGGGCGATATTTGCAGAAGCACCTTTACAGCCGGCACTCAACATCAAGGCTGGACAGGCTATATTCATGGTGGAATCATATCAACTTTACTGGATGAAGTAATGGCTCAGTGGATTTGGCTCCATAACATCCCGGCCATGACTGCAGAACTTACTACCAGGTTCAGTAAAGCAGTACCCATTAATGTGCCCTTGACTTTAGAGTCCAGAAAAGTCGGTGGAAGGGGCAAATTATATCTAATGGAAGGGGCGATTATCCTCCCCGACGGTGATATACCCTGCCGAGCCACAGCCAAGTTCCTTAGACATGATTTCTAAATGAGACTATCTACAATAATATTGACGGAGTGATATATATGACCAGAGAAGAAGCTTTAGATCTGCTAAAGAAACACCTAAAAAACAATAATCTTTTTAAACACAGCTTAGCTGTGGAGGCTGTAATGCGAGAACTGGCCCACCACTTGGAAGAAGACCAAGAGCTTTGGGGAATCGCAGGGCTGCTGCATGATATTGACTATGATGAAACCAAGGATGATCTAAGCCGTCACAGCTTAGTGGGGGCACAGATACTTGAGGAACAAGGACTTCCCGAAGAATTGGTATACGCTGTAAAAGTACACAACCACAACCATGGTCTTCCCCGTCTGAGCATGATGGACAAAGCGCTTTACTCTGCCGACCCGGTTACCGGACTGATTGTGGCCGGTGCTCTAATAAAGAAAGAAAAAAGCTTAAGTGCTATTGATGTTCCTTTCTTATTAAACCGATTCGGCGAAAAATCCTTTGCCCGGGGTGCCAATCGAGAAACAATTTTGTGCTGTGAAGAACTGGGCTTAAGCCTAGAGGAATTCTTAGAAATAAGCCTTGCAGGTATGCAAAAAATTTCAAAGGAAATGGGCTTATAAGCTATATCCCACATTAATTTTTACTTTATTGGCGGAGGTGCTTGATGTCTGAAAAAATAATTACTTTAAACCGCAAGGCTAGGCATGAATATCACATCATGGACACCTTCGAAGCAGGTATTGAGCTAAGGGGAACTGAAGTGAAATCTCTGAGGGCCGGCAATGCAAATCTTCAAGACAGTTATGCCCGAGTTGAGAATGGCGAGTTAATATTGTATAATATGCATATATCACCTTATACTCAAGGCAACCAATTTAATCATGAACCCAAGCGGCCTCGCCGTTTGCTAATGCACAAGCATGAGATAATCAGAATACATGGAAAGACCAGGGAAAAAGGATTTTCCATAATTCCCACCAAAGCATACTTTAAAGATGGATATGCTAAAGTGGAAATAGCATTAGCCCGTGGTAAAAAGCTTTATGACCGCAGGGATGACATGGCTGAGAGGGATGCCAAAAGGGATATGGAACGTGCCATCAAGGAAAGAAATCGCGACATTTAAACCATTGCCAAACATTGGGGGCGTAATGGTTTCGACGGGGGAACAGGTGGCAGAAGTAGCGAGCCGGGGTTCCATCAGCCCGCAAAACGGTGGAAAAACAATAATTGCCAAAAACGATAATTTAGCTTTAGCTGCTTAATTGCAGTTGACGTCCTACCCGCGTTGGGCCCGTGACCTGGGCTAGGGCGACACTTAAACGGGCTAGCCTTTAGGTTGACTTCCAGAGACCTTTAGGGACACATCGCTGGAATAGCTCCAAAGAAGGCTGGCTGTGGCCGTCGGCGGGGCGAACAACAATGCACAGCCTGCGCTCGGAGACACTTCTGTGGTCTTTCTTTCGGACGGTGGGTTCAACTCCCCCCGCCTCCACCATTAGTATCCAAAATGAGGTTTAGAGAAATTTCAATTTCATCTTCATTAACAACAACCTGATTTATAAATTTATTTATCAGGTTTTTTGTTTCTACCTCATCCTTATAAATATATATCTTCTTCCTTGCCTCTTCTAACATTGATGACATTAACTCGGTAGAGATATTTGAGGCCTTCTGTTTTTTTGTATATTCCTTTAACCTTACCAACAATTCTGTTTCGACTTTTTCATTTTCTATAATTTTATTATGTATTACCTGTGAAAACCCTCCGGCCTCTATCGCTTTTAATAAGTTTTCATTATTTGATTTTATTGCTATTAATGTCTCATTAATGCTTTTTAGATTTCTTGTAATTTCAATATCTTGTTCTTTATTTAATTCATTTACTCTTTCGAGTAATTCAGGAATACTAACAAAAATATTTTCGTCCATTACTTCAAGTGCTAATTCTTCTAACCTTTCTTTTCTTATTCTTGGTGCATCACAAGTTTTTTGTCTCTCACGAAAATTACACTCATAGTAACCGTAAATTTTCGGTCTTCTAATTGTATTACCAACCATTTTTCCACCACATCTTCCACAAACAACTAATCCACTTAAAAGATAATTTATAACTGCCTTTTGTCTTGCCCTTTCAGAATGTAGTTTTCTTGAATCCATGATTGCTTGTACATTTTTAAAAAGCTTTTCCTCTATAAGCCTAGGTATACCTTTAGGAATTCTAATGACTTCTGCTCCATTTTTTTCTTTATGGTTATTTCTCTTGCCATTCTCCTTACTTACAACTCTGTTGTAAACATATACACCATTATATTTTTCATTTCTTAATATCTCATATATAGAATTTTTTGAAAACGGTTGTCCTCGCTTTGTCTTATATCCTATTCGAGTCAACTCATCTATTATCTTTGTATAGCCCTGTCCCTTAGCGTACATTTCAAAAATCAACCTTACTATGGCTGCTTCTTCCTCATTTATTATGTATTTCTTCTCCTTTGTAACATCATAACCCAACGGAGGAACCCCACCATTATGCAAACATTTTCTTGCGTTTTCTTTAAGACCTTTCATAGCCTCCCTAGCAAGGTTTTTACTATAATACTCGTCCATACCTTCCAGTACAGATTCCAGAATTGCAGATTCGGGACTATCATCAAGAGGTTGTGTTATACTAATTATCTTAATCCCTGAGTCTCTAAGTTTTTTCTTGTAAATTGCTGAATCATACCTATTCCTTGCAAACCTATCCAACTTATGGACCAACACATAATCAAAAAAACCTGCCTTCGCATCCTGAATCATTTTTAAAAATTCTGGCCTTTCATCCGTTGTAGCTGACATTGCCTCATCAATATATGTTTTAACAATCACTAGGCCGTTTTTATCTGCATATTCTCGACAATCATGAACCTGTGCACTAATGCTCTCCTGCCTTTGATTGTCACTTGAATATCTTGCATATATCACAGCAGATTCCATGTTGCTTCCTCCTTATGTAAAACCTAGCAATCTTCTTTTTTGTTCTACTATATCTTTATAATCTTTGCCTTTATTAAAAAACATCTCTAATCCTTCATCCAATAATTTAATGACACTTTCTCTAGGTTCATAAACATTAGATATAGCCGAAAACGAGGTAATGTACCCCATTGCGGATAATATTAATGCCTCCCTTTGACAACTGATTTGTTTCTTTCTATTTATAAAACCATTGCCTTCAAAAGAATTAAATGAATTTTGTATTATTTCCCACTCCTTAACTGTAGTGCATCTTTCTACTCTGTCTGAATCTAAATTAATCATAACTAACCAATCCGTTGTTAGATATCTCCAGGTTGCTTTTAAATTTTCGAATAAATCTTCACAACTTTCAATTCTCATATCCTTAAGAAATCCTCTACGTAATTCAAATTCAATATTCCAAAACTTCTTCTGGATTTAAACCTCTATCTCTCCAAATATATTTAAACCACAGCTTATTCTTTTTATCAGTAACTTCCTTACTCTTGTTATAAATCCTAACAACGATAGCTTTTGAGCCTCTTGAGCCAAATTCAAATCCTGTAAACTCCCTGTTTGACCTACTTGCTCTTTCATTTCTATATCTTCCTTTAAATCTTTCTTCGTCTTCTCTTCTAAATCTGATGGAATCTGAATGGCAGCATAAATCAACCCTATTTAACTTATCTTTTTTAACTTTCCCCATGTTTTTCTCGACCCAATCAACGAACCAATACCATGCATTTTCAGGGCCAATTTCCCATAAAAAAGTAGAACTTAAGTGAATAAATACTGGATAATTATTTTCATTTCTTGAGCGATATTTTGCTAATCTTAATTCCATCTGATTATTACGTAATATGTATGCGTAACTTGGTGCACCATTGGGATACACTTCAAATATTTCTTCTCCAATTTTATAGGTAATTTTATCGTTCTTATGCTCATTTCTGTTTTTCGAAGCAATTTTTTTGTAATATTCTAAATCATCAATGATTTTGTGTAGTCTTTCTTCATAATTTTCTATATCGATAGTTACAGATAACCAATCAATGATTGGTATTTCCATAGTCTCAGCTCTTTATATTGGTGTTACCGTACCCCCTATTAGTAAGGATGGGGTACTACTCTTACTTCCAACATCTAGAAATTTCCGCAGGCTTTGACACGGAGCCTCTACCCCCCTGGCCCCCAAAGGCTAACGGCCCCCGGGTTAACCCCCCCGGGGGCACGTTGCATTAGTGTACCAGGAGGGATTCTCCATATAAAAGCCCTCGCTACGCTTCGGCCTGCTTCGCAGGTTGCTCAGCATTGCTTATTTGTTTTACACTTTCGAGTTTTTTTATTTTCTTTTTCAACTCAATTAGTAATCCCCAAATTTTTCTTCTTTCTTCTTCCCAGGAAAGCAATAAACCACCCCCTAAATATTGCAAGTTGCTTTTTTTGATGAAATCATCAACATATAAGAAGCTAAGGCATCAATAAGTTCACTTTTTTTAGGAAGATTAGACATGCTTTTTATTTCCTTTAGCTCTTTATATTTTTTATTAACATTAATTTTGATCGAATATACTTTCATTGCTGTCCTCGTTGATTAATAAGTAAATTTATAGTTAACTAGATAGTCAACTTAAAAGTATTATAAAACCCATTAACAGTACTGTCAATGGGTTTTTAACAAATAAATCAACACCTATTTACTTTTTTTATTTTCTTGACTTATAATGTATCCTAGAGGTGGTTTAAATTGGCATACTCTCAAATGC
>CAZHAJ010000094.1:0-7004 GCA_964530215.1 uncultured Peptococcaceae bacterium
TAACAAGGTTTTAAATACTGACTCTCTAGCCATATTTTCTCTCCTAACATATTAATTGACTTATTAACATCAAATTCATTGCAGAAGAATGGAAATATTGTTCTAGACAACAAAATCTCTGAGTTGAACTATAAAAATTCTATAATTTAACCGATTGTTAAGTTTTTACAATTTTATTATTAAAAGCATACATAAATATCCGTATAATATGTATAACCATACTTATTAAAAATTGGTATTACTGCTTAATAAAAACATTAGCTATTTGGTTTGCCACAAAGCTAGTTTATGCAGTTTTAAATCCATCTGTGCTAAGTTTAAAAAAAATAAGGCGCCACCGAAGTCAGCGCCTTATTAATTAAATCAAAAAAATTGGTTTTTAATGCCGAGGCTTAAAATTTTTTAGCCTCAAGGCATTTCCCAACACCGATATAGAGCTGAAAGTCATGGCCGCCGCAGCAAAAATGGGACTTAAAAGGGGCCCGTCAAACAGATAGAGCAAGCCTGCTGCCACCGGTATACCCGCTGTATTGTATGCAAAAGCCCAAAACAGATTCTGCTTGATATTCTTTATGGTGCTTTTGCTTAACTGTATAGCAGTGGGTACATCCATAAGGTCACTTCTCATTAATATTATATCGGCAGATTCCATTGCAATATCAGTTCCGGAGCCAATGGCTATCCCTATATCTGCTTGAGCCAGTGCAGGTGCGTCATTGATGCCGTCTCCTACCATAGCCACCTTTTTATCCTCTGCCTGAAGCTTCTTCACTTCATTGGCCTTATCCTGAGGCAAAACCTCAGCCAGCACCCTATCAATACCCACCTGACCTGCAATAGCCTCTGCCGTTTTCCTGTTATCACCGGTAATCATAGCCACTTCTATCCCCATTCCATGCAATACTTCTATAGCTCTTTTACTGCTTGGCTTCACAACATCAGCCACTGCAATGATACCCGCCAGCTTATCATCTATTGCAACGTACATTGGAGTTTTGCCTTGCTGAGCCAGATAGTCTGACTCTTTTTGCAGCGCTATTTCCACCTTTTTGTCTATCATTAGCTTTTTATTACCCATAAGAATTTTCTGACCATCAATATACACCTCTATACCATGACCCGGTATAGCACCAAATTTTTCAGCACTAAGGAACTTGAGATTTTTTTCCCTAGCCAAATTAACTACTGCTTCACCTAACGGATGTTCAGAGCCTTTCTCTGCCGAAGCTGCCAATTGCAAAAGCTTTGTTTCATCAACCAGATCCACTGTAATAATATCTGTCACCTTGGGCTTTCCCTGTGTTACGGTGCCGGTCTTATCAAATACAATTGTTCTTATTTTATGGGCAGTTTCCAACGCTTCTCCTCCCTTAATCAACACACCAAATTCCGCTCCCTTGCCGGTGCCAACCATTATTGCTGTGGGGGTAGCCAACCCCAAGGCACATGGACAGGCTATAACTAGTACCGCTATAAAGATAGTAAGGGAAAAGACCATGGACATACCCGCAACAAACCACGCAAACCCTGCTAATGCTGCAATTGCAATAACTATCGGAACAAAATACCCGGATATAATATCTGCCATTCTGGCTATGGGAGCCTTTGAGCCCTGGGCATCCTCTACAAGCTTAATTATCTGTGCCAGGGCAGTTTCCATTCCCACCTTTGTTGCTTTAAATTTAATAGTTCCGTTTTTATTTATGCTGGCACCGATTACCGGGCTGCCTGCATATTTTTCAACAGGTATACTCTCACCGGTTAGCATTGATTCATCCACTGAGGTTATACCTTCGGTAACTTCTCCGTCCACCGGAATTTTCTCGCCGGGCCTAACCAGTATTATGTCCCCTGTTTCAACCTCCTCAATTGGCGTTGTAACTTCTTCTCCGTTTTGTATAACAATAGCAGTTTTTGGTGTAAGACCCATAAGCTTTTTGATAGCCTCCGACGTCTTACCCTTTGTTACAGCTTCCAGATATTTGCCCAAAAGGATCAGTGTTATGATAATTCCCGCTGTTTCAAAATACAAATCTTCGGCATATTCGTTGTTTCCGCCTGCAATCTGAAATATTGCATATATCCCATACAAGAATGCTGCACCGGTACCCATTGCTATCAGTGAATCCATATTAGGTTCCCACCTCAGCAGGCGACTCAACCCTACAGTATAAAACTTATACCCTGCTACCACGATGGGGATAACCAGTATTAGCTGTACTATCCCAAAGTTAAGAGGGTTTGTTTCCGGCATAATAATTGCCGGCAAAGGCGTTCCCAGCATATGTCCCATGGTTACATACAAAAGGGGTATCGAAAATACTGCAGATACAGAAAACTTTCTCCGAAGAGTTTTTATTTCTTTCTCTCTGCGGCTCCTTTCATAATCTATCTGCTCACCGGTTTGCACATCCAGAACTTTATAACCGCTTTTTGACACCACATCTTTTATCTCGGAGATTTTGATTATTGAAGAATCATAAATCACCTTTGCTTTCTCATTGGCAAAATTTACATTTGCCTCTTCAACTCCCGGCAGGTCTCTGATAGCCTTTTCAATGGCATTGGCACATGACGTACAACTCATCCCAGCAATGGGCACAATAACCTCCCGCATACTAGTCTTATCATCCTCATGCAATCCAAAACCGGCCTTTTCTACTGCCTCTCGAATCATCTTGACATCAGTTTCATTCTCATTAAACTCTACGCTCAGCTTTTCGGTTGCAAGATTTATATGAGCAGCTTGAACTCCTGGCACTTGACCAACGCTTTTTTCCACCGTCTTTGCACAGGATGCACAAGTCATTCCTGTCACCTTCAGTATTTTTTTCATAATCAACACCACCTACTTTAATTAATTAGCATTGATAAGTGATCGGAATTTTACTTAACGTACTTATCTATTAACTGCATTACCTCTTCCACCTTTTTATCCCCTTGTCCATGTCCCTGCATAAAAGCTTCTTTTATACAGTGCTTGATATGCTGATCTATAATTTTTAAGTTTGCCTTCTTCAGTAAAGCCTGCACCGACAGTATTTGTTTTGAAATATCTATACAGTATCTATCATCTTCCAGCATCTTAATAATTCCATCTATCTGGCCTTTTGAGGTTTTTAATAGATTTAATACCTGTTTTTTATCCATATCCTCCATTTAAATACCTCCCACCCACTGAATTGCGCAATCAACACCCCTACCCACCATGGGTGGGATAAATATACTTTACTATACTTTTACTCTTTTTTTCAAGGGTTTAGTTTTTGTATTTTTCCTTATAAAATATATTATTCTTCTAATGGCTGCCGCAAAAACATAGCTCTTATCCTTTAGGATTAAATAATAACGCCGCAAAAAATGAAAATATTATAGCTGCAGAAATTCCTGCGCTGGTTACTTCAAAAATACCGGTAATTATCCCGACAAAACCATTTGACTTTAGCTCCTGCAATGCCCCTTGAACCAAGGAATTTCCAAAGCTGGTTATGGGGACTGTGGCACCGGCTCCTGCAAATTCTATAAACGGCTCATACAACCCTAATCCACCGGCAACAGCACCTAATACCACCAACAAACTCATGGTATGAGCCGGTGTCAGCCTGAACACGTCAAACAATACCTGTCCGAAAACACAAATCAAACCACCTATAACAAAAGCCGTTAAAAAATCGATAAACACTCAGCTCTCCCCCCTTTCAATAGCTACCGCATGAGCAATACAGGGTATACTTTCACCCTGCTGGAAAGACAGCGGTGATAGCAATGCCCCTGTTGCCACCGCAAGTATACGGCGGTACTCCCCTTTATGCAGCCTTTTCAATAAATGGCCGTAGGTTACCACTGCCGAACAACCACATCCACTGCCCCCGGCCTGCACATCTTGTTTTTTATAGTCATATATCATCATACCGCAGTCATGGTACTGAGTTTCTTTAATAGGCATTTTATGTTTTTCAAACAATTCAATGGCCAGTTCATAACCCACCTTTGCCAAATCCCCGGTTACAATCAAATCATAATGTCCCGGCGTAAGATTAAGATCCCTACAATGAGCCTGAATGGTATCCACAGCAGCCGGTGCCATGGCGGCCCCCATATTGAAAGGATCTTTGAGTCCCATGTCAACTACCCGACCTATGGTGGCTGATGTTATCTTAGGTCCGGGACCTTCTTTGCCCACAACTACAGATCCGGCTCCGGTTACAGTATACTGGGCAGTGGGGGGCTTTTGAGAACCGTACTCGGTAGGATATCGGAACTGTTTTTCAGCACTGGCATTATGACTGCAGGCTGATGCTAAAGCATATTTTGCGGAATCAGAATTAACTATCAGAGATGCCAATGCCAAACTTTCCATAGAACTGGAGCAGGCACCGAAAATCCCTATATAAGGGACAGCCAGAGTTCTTGCAGCGAAGCTACTGCTGATAATTTGATTCATTAAGTCTCCGCCAACATAGAAATTAATATCTTCTTTGGCAATTCCTGCATTCTCTATCGCCAGTTTATTTGCATTTTCCAGTATTGTTTTTTCGGCTTTTTCCCAGCTTTTTTGTCCCACCATCAAATCGCCATGAATAATATCAAAATCCTCTGCTAAAGGACCATGTCCCTCATATGGCCCAACCACTGTAGCTGCGCCCATTATCTTTGGCTGCTTATGAAAAACCCAACTCTGATATCCTTGCAGCATAAACTACATCCCACCTCCAATGCTTGGGTTAAACAACCAATGCAGAATACCGACAACAAAAGCTGCCACTGTACCAAAAACAATAACCGGTCCGGCAAGTTCAAACATTCTGCCACCTACCCCTAAAACCATACCTTCACTTTTATGCTCCAGAGCCGACGAAGCCATGGTATTAGCAAATCCCGTAACAGGAACTGCTGACCCTGCACCGGCCCATTGAGCAATCTTGTCGTACACCCCCAATACAGTAAGAAGGGTGGCAATTATTATCATAACGGCAACTGTGGGGTTTCCAGCTTCTTTTTGGTCAAAACCGGCCCAATTAACAAATATTTCCTGAATCCCTTGCCCAATCAAACATATGGTTCCGCCGGCTAAAAAGGCCCGAATAAAATTTGCAAAGGGTCTTTTGGGTTCATTCTTTTTTGCCAGCTCATTATACTCCTGTTGAACCGGAGTTAAGTCTTTCTTTTTATTGTTGGACATTTTACTCCTCCTATCTCAATAGTATCGGCTTAACAGAAGAAATAACTTCTTGAAGCTTCTTAGAGCAGTCTAAATACATTTTTTTTGCTCCATCATCCTTTGTCCTCAAACCAAACATTTCTATATCAGCTTCACATTTTTTCAATGTTGCCAGTAACTGAGCTTTCACTTGAGGCTGTGGAATTATTAATTGATCATTGTAGCAATCTACCGTTAGCTGACCATATGAATCAACCTGTCCTAAAAACACATTCTCAACGGAAACACCAATTTTCTTCAGTTCGGTATTTAGCCAGCCACGATTTAATCCTATGGTGGCCAGAGGCTCATCTATAATTTTGCCATCCATAATTACAGTTTGAGGCTCTTGTTCAGGTGCAACTTTTAAGCCCAGATGTCGAGCTGTCAGAGGCTGATTTGACTTATTCATCAGCACATTAAGCTTTCCATCTGCTTCTAGAACCGCATACTCAACATCGGCTACCAAAAAAGCATTCTTTTCCCTAAGGCGTTCCAACAAATCATCGGTTGATAGATGAACTTTAGACAAATTATCTTCAAGGACTTTTCCCTCCTTGATAAGTACCATCCCCTTGCCGTCGATTATATCTCGAGCTGTTTTGCTTTTTAATGCCAACAGCTCAAGACCATAAACCACTGCAATCCATACAGTCATGGCAACAACACCATAATACCAAGTTGCTTCAAGATCCAAAGAAACATAGGCAGCGATGCTGCCAATAGTTATCCCGGTTATGTATTCAAAATATGAAAGCTCGCCCAATTGCCTTTTGCCTAATATTTTGGTCAATATAAAAAGTATGATTACAGCGGTAAATGTACGCAGTACAATCTCCAGCCACTGCGGCATCCATATCTCCTCCTAAAAAATCCAGCATTCAAACAAATATATGACATATGGAATAATTTAAATTTAAGTTTTATGCTCATTATTATGCTTTACCCGTTAATATAAGATTCAGTCAAATTTAAAATACATAATTTGCCATTCATTTGCTCATGTTATGAAGGAATAATAAAAAAGCCCCTTAAGGAGGTGACATATTGACAGTTGCATCCGATGTCAAGACTTGTTTAGCTTCCCTAAAAAGTGCCCAAGCAAGTCTTGAACAATTCGCTTTAAGCACTCAGAATCAGGAAGCTAAAAATTTATTTGAAAATGCAGCAAAAACTACTCAACAAGTTATCGGTGATGTAGAAAACAGAATTAAGCAAATTGAACAACAAGAACCCCAATACAAAGGCTTTTAAACAAAGACAAGCCATGATAATCAATCATGGCTTGTCTTTTGCAATAGGTTAATTCTTTTTATAGGAGCGCCAGTTTTCTCTGCAGCTTTTACACTGATAGGTTACAGGAATAAAGGGAGACAAAATCATCAGACCCACTCCGGCAAAAACACCTGCTATAGCAGCGGGAAAAATTAATCCAATAATGATGCTTAAAACCGCCAGTCCTGCACCCAATTTAAAATATACTCTCTTCCCGATAACTATAACTTGATCAGACTGACATGAAGGACATGGTTTAATCCAATCTTTGCTCAAATATATTACCTCCCATCAGATCAGACGGTAACTATACATGCTGTGGCTGATTCTTATCTCATTTCCTCCTCAATCCACCGGGTGATTTCAGCAGCCTTTGGGACCTTTCCCGTTGACTTAATTTTTCCGTTATTAATTAGACAATGTCTTCCAGTTTTTTGCAGCTTTTACATCCCGTTCCCAAAACTTTAATTTCCACCTTCACCATCCTTCACCATCATACTTTCATGAAAAATCAACTACTCTGATGCTT
>CAZHAJ010000095.1:0-7000 GCA_964530215.1 uncultured Peptococcaceae bacterium
GGGGGGAGGACATTTTAGGACGGACATTTTACGCAGGTTGTTATCCGGCTTTTAGCGCCGGAGCTTATGGACTAGCCAGCAGGACGCATGGATGCGGCCGCAGCCGAGTAGTGCATGGATGCACGTACGCAGGCGGTGGCTGGTCCGTTAGCGACAAGCCTTAGAGCCGGTTCAACCGTAGTAACTTGTCCGGACTGAAATCCGCACCCCCACCCGTATTGATTTTGCTTCTTTAAAAAAGGGTGACTGATACTTAAATATCAATCACCCAATTTAATCTATTTACTCTCCATTTGTGAGGTCTACCCCAACAATTGACCGAGAGCTTTTTTTCCTGTACAGATTACTCTACAAAGGGTTTTACTTAATCAACTCCTTGACAAAAGGAGGCAATACAAATGCTGTCTTATGAACTTCCGGACTATAAAACTTAGTGTCCATTGCCGGTATTGAGGAGGGTTCCACCTTTAATGGGTCATGTTTCT
The DNA here is from genome assembly GCA_964530215.1 of uncultured Peptococcaceae bacterium. Lineage (GTDB taxonomy): Bacteria > Bacillota > Desulfotomaculia > Desulfotomaculales > Desulfocucumaceae > JAAXTT01. Next base: position 486 of record CAZHAJ010000095.1, read on the forward strand.
TGGTACCCATTGTAAAAGTCCAAAGGCCTCCGGGATAAGTGGGAACATTGCCAAGATATAAACGAGCCATGGGGAAAATATTGCTCACATCGCTAAATATCCTCTTCACAAAATCCCGATCAAAAAAGGGAGACTCGGTCTGAGCTACAAACAACCCGTCCTCGGTCAAAGCATCGTGGACACTTTGGTAAAATTCTGCACTGAAAAGTCCCACTGCAGGTCCCACAGGATCTGTGGAATCAATAATTATCATATCATAAGTATTTTTATTTTCCTGTACATGTTTAATACCATCACCAATAATCAGCTGAACCCTGGGATCGTTTATATCATAAGTGATTTCGGGCAAATATTTTTGGGCTGCATTGATTACTCCCTGATCAATCTCACAATGGGTAACTTTGACCACAGACTTATTGCGAAGTACTTCCCTTACCGCACCACCGTCTCCACCACCCACCACCAAAACATTACGTGGATTTGGGAGAGTATTTAATCCCACATGGGTAATCATTTCATGATACACAAATTCATCACCCACAGATGTCTGAATAACATCATCCAGCAGCAGCATTTTCCCCAAAAGCATAGTATCAACTACCATTACATCCTGAAAGGGGGTTTTTTCATGATGTAAAACCTGTGACATACGACAACCGATAATTAAGTCCTCATTTTGATATTCGGTAAACCAAACGTTCACAGCATACACCTCCTATAAAATTATCTATTTAACACAAAGTTTAACACCCTTGAAACTGCAACAGCTGCCGAAAAATCTTGTTTTCAGCAGCCTGTCCATAATAAGCAGATATCAAAATTAGTACCACATGGGGACTGCAGCTAATGCACAGGCAATTTTCTCAACCCTGCGTTCGGTTACAGCCATTTTAATATCCTTAAGCTCCATTCCTCGCACGGAGAATGCCTCTTTTAGCATTTTTTCAACTTCTTTAGCAGCATCTTCTTTAGAGCCTATGCAAGCATGCTCCATTATTACCCCGAAATCATCAGCCGAAAAGCCGACTCCCACTGCTGCCGCAATCAGTTGACCGGGCTCTTCACTTGTAATACAGCCATATGCTGTGGGCACTAAGGACCCTGGAGGTATCTGTAAATCATCGCATAATTTAGCTCCAGGGGGCAAAATGCTACTTACTCGAAGAAGGTTCCAGTTTCCGACCCTTGCAGCTAATAATGCATTGTCAAAAGCTGTAAGGGTAGTTGTCCCTTCAGCTGAGCCTGCGCTAATAAAGAATTTTTTTGGTGTAGGCAGCATTAATATCACTCCACTTCTGAAAAACATACAGATATAATTATATACATTATCAAGGGAAAGACAATAAATTTTTTTGTCTGTTTTAACTTTTATTATAACTGTCATATTATGTTTTTTCATTGAATAGTTTTATCCTTCCGGAGGAAACCTATTATAAGAAATTAATTTTCCATTACAGGAGGTATATTCAATGGCAAAAACTGTTCTTGCTACATTCAGTGACCGCAGCAGCGCCGAAAGGGCGGTCAACGAATTAAGAGACAAGGGTTTCGACAGAGACATCTCTATCTTGGCTAAGGATGACAGAAGAAATAACCATCAGGACGGCAATAACCAAGACAATGACTCGGTAATGAACGGTGTAAGTACCGGTGGCTCTGTAGGAGGTCTCCTTGGCTTGGCTGCAGGTGCCGGGGCAATAGCTATACCCGGTATCGGACCACTCCTTGCTGTGGGCCCCATTGCGGGATTGCTCTCAGGTGCAGTCACAGGCGGTCTTGCCGGCGGCCTTGCAGACTACGGCATCCCCGCAGAAAAAGGACGGTTTTATGAGGATAAAATTAAACAGGGCAGTACCTTGGTTACTGTAAGATGCGAAGATGATATGAGCCAAAGAGCTGTTGAGTCCCTCAGCAGAAACGGCGGCCGGGATGTCGAAACTCACTAAACCCTTTTGGCATATCACCATCAGCAAACCATTTGCTGAGGTTTAAGCATTTTAAATCAACAAAAGACGGGCTGCTTTAAACTTCATTAGCAGCCCGTTTTAAATACTTCAGTATTTACTTAGGAAACCCTACCCGGTTTTCACAAGAGCGGCATAAATCTCTTTATAAACCAACGCATCTTCAGCTTGCAGTCCATCTGACTCGCAAATTAAAGTAAAATCCACTGACCTGTCCAATAATAATGGAGCCAGATTGGCAAAATCGGGGCCATAACCTGCATCCCTGGTAGTTCTGTGTCTTCTTTCCCCTGCTTTAGTATATTCAATGGGACTAAAATGCATATGAAGTTTTTTAAGTCTTTCCTTGCCCAATGTATTCTCAATTTTGTCCAAAACATGAGAAAAATCCTCTGTTGAGTTCAGAGCACCTCCGTCTACTGCGTGAAGGTGACCGAAATCAATGGTGGGGATAATGCTTTCATCGATACCGCAAAACTCAAGAACCTCATCAAGACTTCCCAGTAAGGTTTTTTTACCCATCGTTTCTGGGGCTAAATATATGTCACTTAAATTGTGTTCCCTGGCCTCAGCAACAACCTTCCCTAATAGTGTCTTAGCTCTTTCCATTGCTTCCAACCGATCACCCTTGCCGGAGCCGGGATGAAAAACAACAACCTGTGCCCCCATCCATTTTGCTACTTTTAAAGAATCCATTAAATACTTTATGCTTTTTTCCTGTGCCTCTGGCTCCACCGTGGCCAAATTTATATAGTAAGGAGCATGCAGACTTAAGAAAATCCCTGCGTCCAGAGCATTTTGCCCCAACTTGCGGGCTGTTGTCTCTCCGATTTTTACTCCCCTTGTACACTGATATTCATAAGCATTCAAACCCTTTTCCTTTAACCATCCGGGCATATCCAAAGAACTTTTATATCCCTCCTGGTAAAAGGAGTCCGAATTGCCTGCCGGTCCGAATCTGCTCAAATATAAAACGCCCTTCCATATATTTATTTAACTTTTCAACCACAAGAACTATTTAACTGCCTTAATAAAATATAACCCTGAAAAACATTGCTGTAAACAATTTTCCACATAACGTTTTTTAATTAAAGAAAGGATATAGTAATATTTTCCTGTAATTACATAATATGCTTCATTAGGAGGTGCTTTATGAGAAACGTTTTTCTTAAATTCTTTCTAATAATTTTTTTACCGGTGACAGTATTAATCGGATACGGGATATTAAGCATAGTTGAAGGACCGTCTGATGATCATTTGGTTGTCCTGCAGAGTAATTTGCCGGAATGTTTGGATCCCAATAGTAACATGTCCTTTGAAAATGCCCTCCCCATCAATGCCGTGTATGAGGGACTAGTCAAACTAAACTCAGAAAACCTTGCCGTAGAACCCTGCATTGCAGAAAAATGGGAAGTTTCAGATAATGGTCTTCAGTGGACTTTCCACCTAAAACCTGAAGTGTATTTCAGTGACGGAACTGTCTGTGACGCTGAAGCGGTAAAAACAAGTTTATCCAGATCTATGGTATTTAAGGACAGTCACCCATATAGTTCACTTATTTTTGGTGCAGTATCTTCGATAAAGACCGAAGGAAAACATAAAGTATCCTTCTTATTAAAGTACCCCTATGCTCCTTTTCTAAAAAACCTGGCATTACCCTTCAGCGCACCCATAGTAAGCCCCCAAGCTCTAAGTAAATATGGTGAGGATTTCTGGAAATATCCTTCCGGAACTGGACCATATGTCTTGAAGCATGCTGAAAACGATAAATTTATCTTTCATAACAACCCAAATTATCACGCAGGACCGGTTAGCTTTAAAAAATTAACCGTCAAATCCCCAAAAGACCCTCAAAAAAGAATTGACCATATTATTGACAGAAAAGCAGACATCATAATCCACCCCACTTTGGATGAATTAACCGCCATTAAAACCCGGAATTTAAAAATAGTGTCTGTATCGGGGCTGGATGTTAGCTACTTGGGATTTTACACCGAAAAACCACCCTTTAATAACAAATATATACGGATGGCGGTTGCTAAAGCTTTGGATCGGAGCATTATCGTTCACAATACAATGCAGGGTGCAGGTGTCGTCGCAAAAGGTTTAATTCCTCACCCCATTTTGCCCGTAGGTGATTATCACCAGCAAGCCATCACCCCTGAACAGGTTCGCAGAATATTAAACAGAGAAGGATATCCTGGGGGCATGGAGGTAACCCTTATAACTTATATTGAAAGCAGAAGATATTGTCCCCAAGGGGGGGAACTGCTGGCTGAAGAAATTAAACGTCAGTTGGAACCATCCGGGATTAAAGTAAACATTCAATCAAGACCTTGGAAAGAACATCAAACAGCAATGAGAAAAAACCTGGGTAATTTTTATCTATACGGCTGGACCGGAGATAACGGTGACGCAGATAACTTCATATATCCTTTGCTAAGCTCTACCCAGATTGATGGCGGACTTAATGTTTCTGACTATAAAAATAATCAGATGGACGCTCTTCTCGGTAGCGCCCGCAGGGTTTCCGATTCTAAGTCAAGAAAATATCTATATTCTCAGGTTGAACAGATATTAGCAGCGGATATGCCCATTACTCCCCTTAACCGCAGCCTGATTCAGGCAGTTTATATTCCCAATATAACCGGAGTCAAAATCTCCGGCTTTGGGCTTATTGATCTGACTTCTATTAAGAAACAATAATCTTGGAATTTTGTTTAATCACAGAAACATTATTTCTGAAACCTTGGAAAATGTGCTTATATCGGTAAGCATTCGACATTATTAACCCCTTAACATTTGTGAATATCAGACTTATAATTATACCAATCTGGATATTGGCAATATTTTCTAACTTTGCGAGGGGGTATTTAAAAAAATGACAAAACCAATAAAAGAAGGACTGTCTTACAGCAACAAAGATATAATTGAACTGCTTGTTGACTTTTCCTGCTTTAAAGATAGGGTGGAAAAAAAATTCAAGGACATAACCCGCGAATTAGAGGGAAAGCCAAATGAACATGATTTGTGGGTAAATCTATATTTAATAGCCACAGATTATTATGAGGAGGTCAACAATAAAAAATTAAAGCAGGAGCACCAAATCCAAAAAATATCATAGACAAAGAGAACTTCGCAAGTCAAACTGCCCATGAGACTTATCTGGGCAGTTATTTAATTATACGGACAATAAATTAATTTCTCTTATGATAATTGGTTACAATCACTTATACTGTTATAATAATAGAAGATATTTGCTTTTTATTTTGACCAAGGAGAGATGCTCGTGATAAATCCCATAGCATTTACTTTGGGCCCCCTGGAAGTATGGTGGTATGGCATCATAATGGCTTCAGCTTTCTCGGTAGGTGCTTACCTTGCGTACCATAGAGCCCTTCTTCAAGGAGTCAACCAAGATCACATTTTAAACCTCATAATAATAATAATGCCAGCCGCAATCATTGGAGCCAGATTATACTATGTTGTCTTTAGCTGGCAAAATTATATAGACAACCCTGTAGAGATTATTTCGATCTGGCATGGCGGTCTTGCCATTCATGGAGGAATATTGGGGGGGGTTATTGCCGGTGTTTGGTATATAAAGAAGCATAACCTCAATCCTTTTAATGTTGCGGATATTATTGCACCCAGCCTTATCCTGGGACAGGCTATCGGCAGATGGGGCAATTTTATAAACCAAGAAGCCCATGGTGGAGTAGTTTCAGAAAAGTTCATCTCGCTATTCCCAAATTTTATTAAGCAGCAAATGTATATAAATGGTCAGTATTATCATCCCACTTTTTTATATGAATCCCTGTGGAATTTTGCAATATTCCTTTTTTTGACGTATTATTGGTCGGTAAGGAAAAAACCGGGAGAAATCGCAGCGCTATATTTAGTTCTATACTCCTTTGGCCGATTTATTATTGAAGGTCTTCGCACAGACAGCCTGATGCTGGGTTCGGTTAAAGTAGCTCAGTTGGTCAGTTTTATTTTGATTGTATCCGGAATTATAATCTTTTACATTATCAGAGATGATAAATTTCGGATTAAAAAATAGTTTTATTTAAGTAAAGGTGAAATATGAGAGCTCCAAAAAGAAAAACAAAAACCAATAAAAAGAAGTCCGGCAGTTTAAATTACCAGTTGGCCGGAATTGCTCTGATCACCCTGGCGTCTTTGGGAACTGCCAGCATCTTCACCAACGGATTGGGTCCGGTGGGGCAATTATTGGTTAAGATCTTAGATATTTTAGCAGGGGAAAGTAAGTACCTGATTATCATCGGACTTTTCTTAATGGGTATAAAACTAACCTCGGAAAAAAGCAGAGTAAAAATAACCCCCAGAACTGCGGGGTTTGCAATAATAATTTTAGTGATGCTAACTTTTACTCATATGAAAATACCCAGAGACGTTCTGTTTCAGCAAGGATTAATGGGTCGCGGCGGCGGAATAATCGGTGCCACCTCAACCTTTGTAATCATGGGCTGTTTCGGCCTCTTCCACCAGACGCCGTATCAGGACTGTTTTGCCAGAACCGGCACCGGC
>CAZHAJ010000096.1:0-6949 GCA_964530215.1 uncultured Peptococcaceae bacterium
GTCCTGCCGCAACATTTAGTACATACAGTTACATTGATATTCTCAACGGCAAAATAGATAAAGAATTGCTGGCCGGTAAGATGGTCTTGGTGGGTCCCACCTCGGCAGCCGAAAGGGATATAAAATATACTCCCTTCTCCCGGGGCAATATGGTTCTGTCCGGTGCTCTGCCTTCGCCAGGAGTTGAAGTGCATGCTTCCGCCATCGGCACCTATATGACGGGTAGCTATTTTACCAGAGCCTCGGTTCCAGTAAACCTCTTACTTCTTTTAGGTGTAGGTCTTATGGCTGGTTTTGCTGCCAAAAGAGCCCAAAACCCTTGGCTGGGATTATTGTATACCGCAATCCTAATGACGGGCTTTGCACTCATTGTCTTTATTCTTTGGAATTACCAGTATTACTGGTTAAACCTGGCTTCACCCTTGGCTGTGGTGGCCCTTATTTATACCGGCACCACCACAGAAAATTTAGTCCGCACCGAGCTGGAACGGCGTCGCACCAGAGCTATTTTTTCCCGCTATGTATCACCCGATGTGGTGGAGGAACTGCTGCAAGACCAGCAGGGTGTTACCCTAGGCGGTGCCCGAATGGATCTTACCATCCTTTTCTCTGACATCCGTGGCTTTACTACTTTCAGCGAAAACAAAGAGCCCGAATATGTTGTTCAAAAACTTAATGAATACTTCACTGAAATGACCCAGGTGATATTTAAACATGGCGGCACTTTGGACAAATACCTTGGTGACGGAATCATGGCCTTTTACGGAGCACCCATTCAAACAAAAGACCATGCCGATAAGGCCCTGATGACCGCTGTGGAAATGCTGGAGCGGGTCACTGCCCTAAACAATAAATGGCTGGAGCAGGGTGAACCCCCGATAGATATCGGCATCGGTATAAATACAGGTCCTGTAGTGGTGGGCAATGTGGGGAGCTCAGAACGCATGGACTACACCATTATAGGTGAGGATGTAAACCTTGCCGCAAGACTGGAAAGTATCAACAAAGAATACAAAACCAAAATCATAATCAGTGACAGAACGGTTAAGTATTTGACTGACCAAAAGCTTAGCCAAAAACTTGAATTTTTAGGTGAGACCAACATCAGAGGCATGGCCGTACCCGTCGGAATCTATACAGTAAGTGCGGACAAATAAAATCAAGAAAGGATGAGAGTCAGTGAAGACATTAAAACTAAATAATGTGTTCCTTGCATTATTGATGGCATGCTTATTAGCTGCTGCAGTTTTTCCGACATTTGCAGCTGAAAGCGCCGTTCCCGATAGTGAAGTAGTTTTTTCCGACATATCGGCACAAAATCCTTTATTTAACCACACTCGTTTCCTTACAGAGATGGACATAGTGCAGGGATTTCCCGACGGCACTTTCCGTCCGGATGACAGTGTAACCAGGGCCCAAATGGCAGCGATAGTGCGCAAGGTGAAAAATATACCTCCGTCAGAGGGAAACAACATTTCCTTTGCCGATGTTTCTTCGTCTCACTGGGCTTACCCTATCATCGAATCATTGATTGAGCCGGGGTTATTTGTAGGTTACCCTGACGGTACTTTCAAACCCGAACAGATTATGACCAGAGCAGAAGCATTAACAGTGCTTATGAAACTGTCAGGCGGTGACCCCACAGCTGAGCAGGTTCAGATTGAAGATGTAAACACAACTCACTGGGCGTATACTCAGGTGGCCACTGCGGTCAAATCAGGTGTAATAAGCCTGTCCTCAGACCAGAAATTTAACCCTGACGACTTATTCAGCCGCGCAGATTTAGCCATGAGCTTAAGCGCCATTATAAACTTAGGTCCGGATGTTAGAGGAAAAGAGCTGTTGGGAGTCCTCTCAAATATCAAGGGAGAGGTTACCGTCACCGGCGGCAATGGAGTTAGCCGCACAGTATCCAACGAAACCAAAATTCCTGTGGGATCTAACATTTCCACAGCTGAAAACAGCTCTGCTGAACTTACCTTTGATGATGGTTCAGGTATTTTGATTAAAGAAAACACCAGTATAGACATAACTAAAGGTGACGGCATAACCTATATGCGTCAAAACGGCACAATTGGAGTAATGGTGGACAGGTTGGAGATTAAACTAAACCACGGAGTAATCTTTGGTGCCCTGGCTTCCCTCATGGATGGAAGCAGCAATGAAGAGCAAGCCAAACAAAATATTGCAAAAAATTCCCGAATAGTTGCATCCGGCAATATTTCACCGGAACTTTGGGTAAATTTGATTGCCAATTCCACCCCTTGGTGGCAGCAGCCATACTCCCAAAGGGAACGTGTGGTTGTAAATATGCCCTGGGGTGTTGCCGGTATCCGAGGCACCTTCTGGATGAACAACGTAACGGGCAGCTCACAAAGTACATCCCTTATTACCGGCAGTGCAACCATTATTTCCGGAGGTCAGAGTGTACTTCTTTTAGGTGGTCAATCCACCATTAGCCTCTCACCCTCTGCTCCTCCTGCACCGCCCAGCATATTAACCCCGGATCAGATACAAAGCTGGTCACAAAACAGTGATTGGGTACAAAACCGGGCCAATGCTATCCAAAACAATATGCCCATTCCACCGGCTCCGGCTCCTCCTCCCAATATGCCGCCACCACCGCCGCCACCGCTGCCACCGGTTTTCAATAATATTATCAATTCTTTGCAGCAGTTTACAGGCGGCCCTAACGCCCCAACTCCGCCGACTCCGCCGACACCACAGCCACCTTCTGGTGGAGGAAGCAGCAACTCGGCACCGGTTGCCAGTCAGGTAAGCATACAAGGACAAGCCGTAGTGGGTCAGACATTGACAGGTGAGTATACCTATCATGATGCCAACGGTGACCTGGAAGGACAATCTGTTTATAAGTGGTATCGTAGCAATAATGAACTGGGAACAGACAAGTCACTAATTGCTGGTGCAAACTCCCATACGTATACGTTAACGGTTAATGATGAAGGAAAATATATATTCTTCCAAGTAATACCTGTGGCTGTTACCGGTAATGCTGTAGGAATGCCGGTTATGAGCGGCCCCACCGACATGGTAACTGAATCACAGCCGATAGTCAGTTATCAGTTTATTACCGGTCAAGATTTTGAAGGACATGAATTTCAATATATTAATTTAACCGAGGATCCGGAAGCACAGTATTACTCACACTCAGACGACTCCTTTATCCCATCGGACATCGGATTCAATTTTAACTTCTATGGGACTGAATACAGTGAAGTATACATCGGTACCAACGGGTACCTGACCTTTGGGGAGGGGGATGATGAATTCATAAATTATTCATTCCCGTCAACCGGGGCACCTAGGATTGCCCCCTATTTTGATGATTTGATAGCGCTGGAGGAAAACTCCGGAATCTACTATAAAACTATAGGTACAGAACCCGACAGGAAATTTGTTGTTCAATGGTATTTAGAAGATAGATACCTTTCTTCACCCAATACCGTTGACCTTCAGGCAATACTGTGCGAAGGAAGCAATATAATCGTGTTTCAATACTATGACACCACTTTCGGCAATGAATATGACCATGGAAGCTTTGCAACCATCGGCTTAAACAAAGGAGACGGACAAACAGCCCTGCAGCTGTCTTACAACTCACCGGCGGTATTTGATGGTGATGTCATTGCTATGCTGCCCACAAACTTGCTTCCTCCCACCGATGTTGAGGTCAGCAGCGATAACACAGACGGAGTATTTAATGAAGTATTCTGGACCGACAGCCTATCATCCGGAACACTTACCTATACCGTAAAGAGAAATACCATAAACAGCTTGCTGGGAGCAGATGTATTGGACAATGGCATAGCGGCAGGCACCCAAAGCTATATCGATTATACAGTAGAACCTGAAGAGCTATATTACTACTTTGTGGAAGTAACTGACGGAAGCACCGTAGTGGCTTCAAACCTTTTTGAAATTGTCACAGCAGAAGAAAATGTAATCGATCCCAACACTCCGGTGACCTTCAACGACAGCAATCTTGAAACAGCTATCAGGAACCAGCTCGAAGTGAGCCCGGAGCATGTAATAACCATGGCAAATATGGAAGATATAACCTACTTATATGCAGCAGAACTAGGAGTAACCGACCTTACAGGACTGGAATATGCTGTAAACCTTATAGGTTTAAATCTTTCCACAAACTTTATTGAAGATATATCTCCTTTGCAAAATCTAATTAACTTGGAAAGCCTAAACTTGGAATGCAACAATATTCAAGATATATCAGCCTTAGAATATTTAATCAATCTGGAAATACTTGATCTTTCTGAAAATCCAATCACCGATCTTTCTGCATTGGTAAACAATAACGGTCTTAGCTCGGGCGATACTGTATTCCTAGTAGGATTACAACACTTAGAGCAAGACCCGATACAACTTGATAACCTTTTTATCCTGATGGAAGTGAGAGGGGTAAACGTCTACTTAATGGGCACATAAAATTAAGCAGGGCAGACCAGGGGGACGGTTCAGGGCAGACCAGGGGGACGGTTCTACTGGTTCCCATCTTGAATGCCAGTTCCCCTTGGTCTCTAGTCTGTTAATCAGCTTAAGCAAAAACAAGGCATACCCTCGAAAATCGGGTATGCCTTGTTTTTATCGTTACTTATCTGTTTCTAGAGAAATAAAGTAAAACTTATGGTGTACGTGTTTCCATTATCTGCATTCTCTACTTTTATTTATCCTCCACCTGTGGTGGCATTCACTAAATCTTCAAAGGCGATATTATTACAGACCGCAAGAACCGTCCCCTTAGTCTGTCCCCTTAGTCTGTCATTAGTTAGCCCTTATGGTATAGGTATTTCCATTATCTGCATTTAAAACTTTAATATATCCTCCACCTGTGGTGGCATTTACTAAGTGTTGCAATGTTATATTGTTGTAATTACCGGCTCCAACGCCTGTCCAGTTTTCCATTTGCTGTTTGATGGCAGCTTCACCAGTGGCAGTTAAACCGTCGACTTCAGCGTTGCCGCTGGTTTTTATTGCAACAATAGTATGTCCCCAAATGCCTAAAGTATCTAATACACCGATTTCAGATATCTTGGTGGATGCCTTTACCGGATTAACGGTGGCTGTGATATCAGTGCCAGCCCTAGCTATTGTCATATATTCTCCTGCCGCAGAGCCTGCACCTGAGCCAATGTTTATTGTAACTGTTACATTATTATTGTTGTACGAGGTTGCAGATACATAACCTGTAACTACAATATCCTTATTGTCACCAAGCATTTGCCTTAGGTTCCCTAGGCTTACTCCATTGGCTCCCAAACCGCTTCCTATAAGTGACTGCATAGTAATATTACTATTAGTTGATAGGTTTAGCTTTTCCTCACCGGAGGCAATGAAGTCAATTCCGTCCACACTTACCTGAGTGATATTTACTTTTGCACCAGCAACACTGGAGTTTACCCTTATACTTTGGATTAGCTTATCTCCACTAACTCCGGTAAAGTTAAATGAATATGGCACTGTAGAGTCGGTAACAGAAGCATCAGATCTGGTTACCTCTACCGAGCTTACGCTGACAGTTGCGGTTCCACCGCCGCCGCCACCGCCGCCACCGCCACCGGTAGTGGTGGTGGGTGTAGTTGTATTATTGCTGATAGTCTCTCCACCTACGCTGGCACTAACACTGGGTGCAACAGTAACAGTGGTTGGCTGCTGCGCAATGGTAACCCCTGAGGTGTTAATGGTAGCAGCATTGATAGTGCCTGAACCGGTAATATTGGCTTGAGCGTTAACTGTGAGGTTTTGCACTGTTCCCTTGGGCACCTCAACATTTACCGGTGCTGATACAGTAACCTCTTTAAAATCACCATCCAAAGTAACCTTTGCTCCTGCGGGAACTACTTCTGAAATGGTAACTTGCTGGAAACCCTCGCCGGTGACAGTCACTTCCACCAAAGTGGCACCGGACTGCAGGGTTACGATATTAACTGTAGTGGTACCCGAAGCCACTACCCGTACCCCTTCTTTACTTACTGTAATGCTAGCCAGATTACAGTTCTCCAAGGTTACCGAGTTGGCACCACCGCCTTTGATTATGGTATTGCCTTTTACAGTAACATTAATGAGGGTTACATCACCGTCGCCGATTCCCTCAGCCAGTAGCAAATCACCTGTTATTACCAGGTTTTGCAGAACAACATCTTCTACACTTACTGTAACGTTGCCCTTGATGGTTTCTGTACCCTCTTCAGGTCCATATGTACCTGCCTCATCATAAGTAACAGTCTTCATAGTGCTCTTCATGGCACGGTCCAGACTGGATACAGCCTCTGCCCTGCTAATGGCTTTCACAGGTCCAAAACTCTGGTCGGGATAACCGCTCATAAAACCTTTAGCTACTACAGCACCCACCGCGCCCTTACTCCACTGCGGGATACTGGCTTTATCTGTAAATCTATCCGCACCGCTGCTTGATGGTGCTAACTTCATAATTTTTGCAATGATGACAGCAGCTTCCTGTCTGCTTATTTTGTTATTGGGCTTAAAGCTTCCATCCTCATAACCGGAAATATAGGATGCTTTAGCCACTTCACTGGCAAACCAGTCAGTTGACTTAACATCGGTAAAACTGGTTTCACCAATCTCATTAAATCCGAAAGCATTATTTACCAAGGTCACAAATTGTGCTCTGGTTATCTCTGCATTGGGCTTAAATGTCCCGTCTGGAAAGCCGTTTGCCAATCCGTTATTTACCCACTGGGTAATCTGGGTTTCAGCCCAATGGCCCTTAATATCGGTGGGCTGCGCAAAGGCCAATCCACCAATAGACAATACCAGCAACAAACTTACTACAACGCACAAGAAAGACTTTTTTAATTTAAACATTTCATTCCTCCATTTTATTTTTATTTACTTTATTTTTTAGTTTTTTAAATTAACCGTATCACCCCCAGCAGAGAACAAACAGCTAATC
>CAZHAJ010000097.1:0-6771 GCA_964530215.1 uncultured Peptococcaceae bacterium
CCAATGTAATGCCCTAAAAATTGGACAGGCAGCCATGTATCTTGGAGCCGGAAGACATACAAAAACAACTAAAATTGACCTTGGGGCAGGTGTAGAACTTAATAAAAAAATGGGCTGGGCAGTGAAAAAAGGAGAAAAACTAGCTACACTCCATTATAATTCAGATATTAACTTAAACACAGCAATCAGCTTAGTAAAACAGGCTTTTGTTATTAGTAGTACTTATACCCAAATAAAACCACTTTTATTGGATAGAATTAGCTAAAGATAATAATTTCATGATATTCAATCCTAAATATTCCATTCCCCTTGCAAGTATAAACTTTTTGTTTTTGCACAGCATAATAGAAGCTAATTGCAACTTACAAGGGGGCATTTACCATGTTTGGCAATAAATTTTTAAAGATCCTTTTCTGTGTTATTTTGCTCATAACCTGCATACCCATACCTGCATTTGCTGCCCAAATAAATGAAAATCCCAAAGATGTACCTCCCACATCAGCTGAAAGTGCAATACTGATGTCAGCCGGTGATGGGGCTATTCTTTACTCCAAAAATCCCAATAAAAAACTTCCTGTTGCCAGTGTAACAAAGCTGATGACAATGTTGTTGGCGGTGGAAAACATTGAAAATGGACGAGCACATCTTGAAGATAGTATTTCTGCTTCGGAAAATGCCTGGGGGATGGGAGGTTCTCAAATATACCTTGAACCCGGTGAAGAATTAAGCTACAGAGAGCTATTGTTGTCAGTAGCATTGGGCTCAGCTAATGATGCCAGTGTAGCTTTAGCCGAACATATAAGCGGAAGTGTAGAGTCCTTTGTAGAAGCCATGAACCTAAGAGCAAAGGAGTTAGGCTGTACAGATACAAATTTTGTTAATACAACTGGCCTGCCTGCAGAAGGACATTATACCACAGCATCGGATTTGGCAAAAATTATGCAGGAGTGCATAAAACACCCTTTATTTATGGAAATGTCAGGTACTTATGAACATGACCTCAGGGGGGGCGAATTCAAGCTTTGGAATACCAATAAATTACTTAAATGGTATCGTGGTGTCGACGCAGGTAAAACCGGCTGGACCAATGATGCAAAATATTGCTTAGCCAGTACCTGTGAAAGGGACGGACTGAGACTTATAGCCATAGTTCTGGGCTCCCCTGAAACCAGAAGTCATTTCAGAGAATCTATTAAACTTTACAATTACGGCTATGCTAGATATCAAGCTGAGTCTTTGGCAGAAAAGAATCAAGTTATTAAGACTATCCCCGTTAACAATGGTACACAGGATACAATAGATCTAATTACTAAAGAAAAAGTTGTGGTAGCTGTAAGAAAAGGAGATACCAAAAATCTACAAAGTAAAATTGATATTCCCGACAAGGTAACAGCACCGGTAAAATCAGGGCAAGTTATAGGACAATATATAGTGACTAAAGGAAACAGCGAAATACTGCGGGTTCCGATAATAGCCCACAAGGATGTTGATAAAAGAAGCTTTACACAGCAAATAAATAAAGCACTGCGTAGTATTCTTGAATAATAAACTCTCCTTCTGGATTCTGTGCCAATAAAACAGCATTTTAAATGCTGTTTTTCTTTTTGCTCACTAACAACCTTTTGTAAAATGTCCGGCTTAAAATCTTCTCCGCCTAAATCTTTAAAATTGTCACTTCTTCATTTTGTATTCTGTATTCCTTTAAACTTCTTTTTTACCTCAACTTATATTGTAGAGCCTTTTTAACTGTAATCATTGTATTCTAATTGTATATATGGTAATATTTAACAGACACAGTAAATGGGAGGAGTGCTGGGACTGTGAACCTTCATTTAGAATTAATCGATGACATTATACTGGCTAGGTTACATGGTGAAATTGATCTGGCAGTATCTGATTCCCTTAGGAGTTCGCTGGAAATCACGCTGGACCAAAACCCTGGGACTAGAAATATCATAATTAACTTAAGCAAGGTAAATTATATTGACAGTTCAGGGCTTGGTGTTTTATTGGGAAGATATAAAAGAATCACTAAAAAAGGTGGAAATATGTTCATTGTTGGTGCTACACCACAGGTGAGAAAAATAATAGAAATGTCTGGATTGTTAACCATCATGAAGGAATTTTCCAGTGAAAAAGACGCCATTAATCACGCCGGATAGGAGGTATATATTTTGGAACTAACTAACAAAATGAAAGTAGAATTTATCAGCCTGCCGGCCAACGTGGCCTTCGCCAGGGTTTCAGTGGCCGCATTTGCTTCTCAATTAGACTTTACTTTGAATGATTTAGAAGAAATTAAAGTGGCAGTTTCTGAGGCTGTAACCAACTCCATTGTTCATGGCTATAAAAACAAAACAGATGAAAAAATTATTGTTTCAGTAAAAATCGAAAAAAACAAACTTCATATCATTATAGAAGATTATGGCAAAGGGATTGAGGACATAGAGGAAGCTTTGAAACCAGCATACTCTTCGGATCCTGAGCGCATGGGACTTGGCTTTTCCTTTATGCAATCCTTTTCGGACGGATTTAAAATAGAGTCTAGTCCCAATGCAGGCACCAAAGTGTATATGATAAAAAACTGCCCAAATATAAACTTTTCCGCCCAAGGACATTGAGGTACTGTTTTATGAGTTCCAGGCTAAATGAAATGAACCTGCCCAGATTTCCCCTTTTAAAAGATGGGGAAATGAGAGAGCTAATTGAAAAGGCCCAAAGTGGTGATCGTTACGCCCGGGATCGCTTAGTAAACTGCAACCTGAAACTGGTTTTCAATCTGGTTAAAAGGTTCCAAAACAGGGGATATGATTTAGAAGACCTTTTTCAAATCGGCAGTATCGGGTTAATCAAAGCTATAGATAAATTTGATTTAACCTATGATGTTAAATTTTCAACCTATGCTGTTCCCATGATTGTGGGTGAAATCCGTCGCTTCCTAAGGGATGACAGTCCGGTAAAAATAAGCCGCTCCCTTAAAGAGACAGCTTTTAAAGTTCAGATGGCCAGAGAAAAGCTAACCGGTCAGATTGGTCGTGAACCTACTGTAGGTGAGATAGCGGAAAATATGGGGATTAATCGTGAAGAAGTAGTGGCAGCTATTGAAGCAGCCCAAACACCCGCTTCTATTTATGATACTCTGCACCATGACGATGGCGATCCCATCTACTTATTAGATCAGTTAAAAGACGAGTCAGAAGGTAATACACCCTGGACTGATCGGTTAGAAATCAAAGAAATGCTAGAATGTTTGCCGGAAAGAGATCGAAAAATTATAGTCTGGAGATTTTTTGAAGATCGCACTCAAGCGGATATTGCTGAACGATTAGGATTATCTCAAGTTCAAATTTCTCGACTTGAAAGAAGTGCTTTGAAAAAAATAAGGGAACTTATGAATACACCTGACGAACCTTATGACCATGAGCGAAAAAAACAAAGCAGCTTGTATAAATAAAAGGATCCAACTCTGCAGTGAACCCTTTTAATAATGCATTATTTTTTTAGAAGATGCACATAATATCCCTTATGCAGCGATTGATCGCTTAATATCAGCATAATGAGGAGGGATAATGTAAATGCACATAAAAGTAACTGAAATGGTTGGTGAATCTGCCACAGGTTGGAAAGATGCCGTACAATCTGCCGTTAACGAAGCTTCCAGGTCAGTAGATGATATTGTTGGAGTAGAAGTTGTTAACTTTACAGCTCAAGTGAGAAACGGTAAGGTTGTAGAGTACAAAGCCAATATGAAAATAGCCCATAAAAACTAGTGCATTTCTTAACTGCAAAGAAGGGACATCTTATGATGTCCCTTCTTTGCATAACAAACCTTCTTTAGAAGAGGGTATATAGCTGCTGCAAAAATGTCCATAATAATGCTGAAGGTGATAACAATGAATAGGAGATATAAAATGGCTGTTAAGATTGGCATACCTAGGGCACTTCTTTTTTATACATATTTTCCCTTTTGGAAGGTGTTTTTTGAAAATCTTGGTGCCCAAGTAATTACTTCGAAACCAACAACTAAAGCTGAACTGCAAAAAGGTGTCAAGCTTTGTGTGGATGAAGCTTGTCTCCCCATTAAGATTGCTTTCGGTCATATTGCCTATCTGAAAGATAAGGTGGACTATATTTTTATCCCAAGGTTAGTCAGTGTTTCACCCAAAGAATATATCTGTCCAAAATTTCTGGGGTTTCCAGACATGGTGGCAAGCAATATAAAAGATCTGCCCTTGATTATCGACAATAATATAGACCTCTATAAGAGAAATAAAGATCAATATAAACAGTATCGATCGATAGCCCTTCATATCTGCAGCAACCCATATAAAATTGCTAAGGCATATAAAAAAGCAATAAGTGAATACCATCATTTTATCAGCAGAGTAGAATCCGGCATCTTTCCTGATAAAGCTTTTCAACCGGATGCTTCTTTTGTTGATAATAGGCAAAATGTAAATGGTATTGTGGCATTATTGGGACACCCTTATTGTACTTATGATAAATTTATTAACATGAATCTTATCCAGAGACTGGAAACTGCCAACTATAAGGTTATAACTTCAGATAACGTTCCTGCAAAAATAGTTGATCAATTTACAGAAAATTTAAGCAAAAAACTTTTTTGGACCCTTGGCCGTAAAATGATGGGTTCAGCCTATTACTTCATAGATAACCCCAACATTGATGGAATTATTCATATATCTTCCTTTGCTTGTGGTCCAGATTCCATGACCGGTGAACTAATAGAAAGAAGGGTACGCCAGGTGAGCAACAAACCATTTCTTAATTTGGTTCTTGACGAGCACACTGGTGAGGCCGGATTAGTTACCAGAATAGAAGCCTTCCTAGATATGTTATCCATGAGAACAAGATCGGTAAAACTAAAAGTAACCTGAATATTACAACCGGAAACAAAGGAGATGTCTTAATTGAGAGTAACCTTCCCCCATATGGGAAATATGTGGCTGTGCATTAAAGCTATGTTGGAATATTTAGAAGTGGAAACAGTGGTACCGCCGATATGTAGCAAAAAAACACTGTCCCTTGGTTCTATGCACTCACCTGAGTTTGCTTGCATGCCCCTAAAACTTAATTTGGGAAATTTTATCGAAGCCCATGAATTAGGGGCCGATACCATTATCATGGCCGGCGGTTGTGGTCCTTGTCGATTTGGATATTACGCTCAAGTTGAACATAAAATTCTTGTCGATCTGGGTTATCCATATGATTTAGTGGTGATCGAGCCTCCGGAAAAACATATTAGTGAATTGATTTCAAGAATACGTCATGTTGCGGGAAATAAAAGATGGATAGAGATAATTAAAGCTGTCAGGTTTGGATATCGAAAAATTAGGCTGGCAGATGAACTGGAAATGCAGGCAATGCATATTCGCCCCAGAGAGTTGCTCCATGGCTCAACTGAACAATATCTTTCTCAAGCAATAGAAGTAATAGATAAAGCTGCTACACCATATGACCTGAAGAGGGCAGCAAAAGATGCACAGGAATTGATGTCATGTATATCCTGTGAGGATAGGCCCCTAATTAAGATAGGTGTTATAGGAGAAATATATACTTTATTGGAGCCCTTTGCCAATATGGATATTGACAAGAAGCTAGGGCGTTTGGGTGTTCAGGTTGACCGATCAATGTTTCTCAGCGAATGGATTAATGATCATTTGTTCAAAGGATTACTGAGAAACATTCAAAGTTCACAAGTTTATTTAAGAAATGCTTCTCCATATTTAAAACATTTCGTTGGAGGGCATGGGCAGGAGACTGTGGGTTCTGCGGTTTATTACAGTAAAATGGGTTATGACGGAATTATACAAGTTCTCCCATTTACCTGTATGCCTGAAATTGTAGCCCAAAGCATTTTACCAAGAGTCAGCCAGGATACCGGAGTACCCATAATTACTCTTATTGTTGATGAACAATCTGGAGATGCGGGAATTAATACAAGATTAGAAGCTTTTGTAGATCTCTTAATAAAAAACAAACAACAAAAAGCGAGGTTGGCGTAATGCAAGGTTTTTTAGGACTGGATGTGGGATCAGTAAGCACAAATTTAGTTTTTCTGAACGAAAAAGGAGAAGTATCTGAATCAGTATATCTACGTACCAACGGACAGCCTATACCCACAATACAAAAAGGACTAAAACAGCTGTTTAACATTCTTCCCTCAAAAACCACAGTGATGGGAGTCGGCACCACAGGAAGCGGAAGATATCTTGCCGGAATAATCGTAGGAGCAGATGTAGTTAAAAATGAAATTACATCCCACGCAGCTGCTGCCAGCGAATTATTTCCTGATGTTAAAACAATCTTGGAGATAGGAGGACAGGATTCAAAAATCATACTTCTAAAAGATGGTGTGGTAACTGATTTTGCAATGAATACCGTATGTGCTGCCGGAACAGGATCCTTTTTGGATCAACAAGCCGGTAGGTTAAATATAGCAATAGAGAAATTCGGTGAAATTGCTTTGCAGTCTGCTAATCCGGTTAGGATAGCGGGAAGATGTGCGGTTTTTGCCGAATCCGACATGATCCATAAGCAGCAGATTGGCTGTAGCCTGCCCGATATATTAGCAGAATTTTATGAAGACTAGATAAGAAACTTTTTAAACAATCTAGGCAAAGGGAAAAAAAATAAAGGACCGTACGTATTTCAAGGCGGAGTAGCAGCAAACCAAGGAATGAAAGCTGCTTTTGAAAAAGAGTTAAACTCCGAAGTAATTATGCCGTATCATTACAATGTTATGGGGGC
>CAZHAJ010000098.1:0-6730 GCA_964530215.1 uncultured Peptococcaceae bacterium
GGATTCCCCGGAGGATTTAGTCAAACCTGTGCTGAAAAACCTTTTCATTTCCATGATACCTAAGGGGGTCTGGATGTATTTGTTGGAAGTTGCCCGGCTGACAGTGGATTCATGGAGTCCGGTTCTCTCGGCTACGGTTTTCAAATTGAGGGGCTTTAAATGTTTAAATCCATACTCTAGGAAATCTTTTTGCAGATCTACCAGACAACTTGCTACTTTATGCAGGGTTTGCCTTCGCTGCTCAATGCTGCGTAGCAGCCAAGCCGCTGCATTCAGTTTATTTTCCATAAAACACCGGGTTTCTTGATCGCAGCCATTTTCTTGAGTCAAAGTTGCACGATAGGCTGTGCTGATGGTAATCCTAGGCACCATGGAATCATTAACGATAACAAAGTACTGATTCTCCACTTTATGCAGAACTACATCGGGGATAATGTACCCGGCATCGTTTGGATTGCCATAATTTCTCCCGGGTTTGGGGTCAAGGGTCTTAATAGTATCGGCAATCCTTTGAACATCCTGCAATGCTGCCCCGACGGATTGGGCTATCCGGGAGATTTTTGATTTAGCCAGATCAGCCAAGTGGTCTTGAATAACCAGTCTTAACAACGAATCCTGGAACCCTCTTTGTTCCACCTGAATAAGCAGGCACTCCTCCAAAGACCTGGCCCCTACACCCACCGGATCAAAGGTCTGAATTACAGAGAGAACTTTTTGAACATCCTGCTCCCCCACCATTAAGTCCCGGGCTATTTCCTGTACCGTTGCCTGCAGATAACCATTTCCGTCAATATTGCCTATGAGATACTCCCCTATGCTGTTCTCCCTTTTATTTAGACGGGTCAACCTTAACTGAAGCATCAGGTGCTCAGTCAACGTCACGGATTGGCTAATAAAATCCTCACAGGTATAATTAGTCTGAATGAAATTCCCATCATCTTCTACAAATCTGTGCTTCCTATCTTCCTGAAAATATTCCTGCCAATCCAGTTGACGGCTTTCTTCCACTTCACTGGAGTTTTGCTGGGATTCTAATTGGTTGTTCCCACTTTGGACAGATTCTATGTCCCCTTCCTTCAACTCCAGCAGAGGATTTTCTTGAAGCTGCTGAGCGATATAATCAATGAGATCAATGGAGGATAATTGCAATATGGTGATGCCCTGCCTCAGTTCCGGCGTCATCATCAATTTCTGTGTTTGTTCAATTAATAAATCGTAGCCCATACGCACCAGAATAACCTCCCGCTACAAGGTCCAAAGGTATGCCTTTACGAAACCCCTTGGTTTTACTATGTAGTTATATATATTAAATTTAGCTACCTTATAGCCTTACTGAAATTGCCAACTTCAAGTCCGGGGACACCACGCAAAATTTCCACCAAACGAGTTATTCCCACAATTTCACCCTTTGCAGCAGGCATATGATTGAACAGTATATCAGGATCTATATTCAAATTTCTCAATTGCACCAATTTGACTTTGGTATCTTTTATAAATTTTAGCAAAGCTTCTATTTCTTCTTCCCGATCATTGAGCCCTGGACTCACCAGCAGGTTTAGCGAAGAATAAACACCCCATTCACCCGCTGCCATAACGGATGCCTTTACATTATCCACCCCATATCCCATAGGACGATAATAGGCATTATAGGTATCTTCCCGGGCACTTATTAAGCTTACCCGGATAGAGTCCAAGCCCGCCTTATATATATGGGCCAAATTTGCTGAATGACCGGCATTGGTATTCATATTTATCGTGCCTCTGCCGGTCTCTTGCCTTATAAGTTTAATTGCCTCAGCTATAAGTTCTGCTTCCAAAGAAGGTTCTCCCTCACAGCCCTGACCGAAACTGACTATAGCATCTTCAGCTGTCTTCAGATGATCTATGCCAATCTGTGCCACCTCTTCCACAGTAGGCTTAAAGCTTATCCTTGACTGAGGGGCAGGGCAGCACTGAGCAGTCTGAAGGGATATACACCCTAAACACCGGGCATTGCATGCCGGCGAAACAGGGATACCCCCTTCCCAGCGGTGATAAAATATATTTTGAGCTGTAAAACACTGATATTCCAATGCACACTTAGACAGTTGCCGCAATATCCTATTGCTTGGCATCATCTTTAATTTTTTACTAACCAAGCTGGGCAAATCTTCTCGATTATAAAATGCAGGATCCCAACGCTTTGGTTTATCGGTTTTAATTGCAGCAACAAAAACTTTATCCTTACTCCAGGATACCGCGGCATATCCCATAAGGGGCAAAGCGGTCAGCTTTGTATTACGCCTATATGCAGGCCAAAAGGTACGCGTATAGCCCTGGGGCAGCAAAGCCCCTACAGCGGCAACGGCTTTCCCTGTTAGGGGACTTTCCGCCACCTCAAAATCTCCTTCCAATGAAACTCCCACGGCCTTACTTCCCGGTATAGATACCAGCGTTGAGCCGGAGGGAAGTTCGATAAAATCCTCTTTGCTCAACTCCGCAAAACTATCTCCGGTCCGGCCTACAGAAAGATAACCGGGGTGATCATATAAGTTTCCCTCATCATCCGCAAATAGCAAACGCATAAAACAAGCTCCTTTTAAGCTTCTGCATAATTAGGCGAAATTCATTTTCTTTAAAGAATTATACCATATGAGCCGTTGCAAAAATAACAAAATGCCCCTTGTCAAAAACCGTTACTGCATAGCATTACACAACAAAAAAGGGCAGCTGCAATGCCGCCCTAAACACTTACATATTTTATTGCTTAACTCTCCTTAAGCTGCCATTCTTTCAAAAAATGGCATAGGATCATAGGGAACACCGTCGGAAAGAACCTCTATGTGCAGATGAGGACCATTGGACCTACCGGTATTACCCACCTTGGCAATTATATGTCCTCTGCTAACCTGCTGTCCCTGATTCACTAAAATTTCCGAGCAATGGGCATATAGGGTTGTCAATCCTTCACCGTGATCAATTATAACCGTTAAACCATAAGTACCCCGATCACCGGCAAAGACAACTCCACCCTCCGTTGCTGCCACAATGGGGTCTCCCAAATTGGCAGCTATGTCCATTCCTTCATGGGGCCTTCCATCCCGCATACCGAAAGGTGAACTGATCCAGCCCACCACCGGCCATTCCAGCTTTTGCTTGATGATGCTTCTGGAGGAAGAACTAAGAACCGTATTACCTTTGGTTCCCTTGATAATCATGAGCTTTTGCCCTACAAAAAGTTGATTTTCGTTCTTTAGTGCATTTGATATTATCAGTTGCTTTACCGACACACCAAAATTATCGGCAATACCGATTAATGTATCACCTTGACATACCCGGTAATAGCTAACAGAGCCGGGTATCATCAGCACTTGCCCCTCCCTAATCAGGCCGGGATCAGTTAATTGGTTTACAGATATCAGTTGGGATTGGCTGCAACCCAATTTATTAGCTATCGAAATAAGATTGTCTCCGGACTTTACAACATATTGTCCAAAATCCTCTTCTGAAATTGTCGGCATTAATTCATCATTAAATTCCATGTATAACCCGCTGTCCGGAAACCACTCGTCCGGTGTAGCAAATGCACTAAAGACCAGCACACCGTTTAACAGCGTTCCGACCAATGTAACGGCCAGAATTTTTGCAATCTTTTTTTTAATCATAGTCTGACTCCATATCACACCTTTTTTTATTATTTAACCCGCCTTTAGTATTATTGCCCACTTTTATCGTTTTAAACATATCAGTAGTCGGTTACCGTGAACATAATAAATAAGCGATGGCTGACCACATAGTCAACCACCGCTGATACTATTTACTCTCAATTGTGAGGCCTACCCCAACAATTGACAGAGAGCCAAAATAAAAGATAGTTATTTCTTAAAATTCTGGATTCTGGATTCTGGATTCTGACTTCTGTATTCCTCTGAATTTCTATGTCGATCACAGTTCGGTACTACTACTCTCTCCACTTATGAAGCCCGTCCCAACACAAAAAAACCGGGTATTACACTTTAAAACTATGCATTAAGTCAATATTTGTCTTGGTTTTTCGCACCCTCTCCAGCATAAGATCCATGGCTTCAAAAGGCGCCAGTCCCGACACCGCATTTCGGTAATGCCACATCCAATCAAGTTCAAAGTTGCTGAGAAGTAGTTCTTCTTTTCTTGTCCCTGAGCGGATAACATCAATAGCAGGAAATATTCTGCGCTCCGCCAGTCTCCTATCCAAAATGAGCTCCATATTGCCGGTGCCCTTAAATTCTTCAAAAATAACATCATCCATACGACTTCCGGTATCAACCAAAGCGGTGGCTAAAATTGTGAGACTGCCTCCCTCTTCAAGATTGCGGGCAGCTCCAAAAAATCTTTTGGGGCGATGCAATGAGGCCGGGTCAACACCGCCGCTTAGCGTGCGCCCGCTGGGTGAAACCACCAAGTTATGCGCCCTGGCAAGGCGGGTTATGCTATCCATTAAGATAACCACATGAAAGCGATGTTCCACCAATCGCTTAGCCCTTTCCAACACCATATCTGCAACCTTTACATGATTTTCAGCAGGTTCGTCAAAAGTTGAGCTGACCACCTCACCCTCCACCGAACGCTCAATATCTGTTACCTCCTCCGGTCTCTCGTCAATGAGCAGCACAATCAAATATATCTCCGGATGGTTTGTAGTTATACTGTGAGCTATTTCCTTTAATAAAGTGGTTTTGCCTGCTTTGGGAGGAGCCACAATCAATCCCCTTTGACCCTTGCCGATGGGGGCAATCAAGTCAATGATACGGGTCGATGTGCGGTTCTGGGATGTTTCCAAAATAATTCTTTCATTGGGATATAGGGGGGTAAAACCGTCAAAGTGCAGTCTCTCCGGGGATTTTTCCGGACTTAAACCGTTTACTCTTTCTACCCTCAGTAAAGCATAATATCGCTCATTGTCCTTGGGACTTCTTACCTGCCCCTCTACCAAATCACCTGTTCTTAAATCAAATCTTCTTATTTGTGAGGCCGAAACATAGATATCGTCGTAGCTGGGCAAGTACTTGAAGGGCCTTAGGAACCCATAGCCTTCATTAATAATATCCAATACTCCGCTGGCCATAATCAAACCGGTCTGCTCTGTCTGCTTTTTTGTTATCTCAAAAACCAGCTCGTCTTTCCGCAGTCTTGAATACCCTGTGAGCTCCAGTTCCCTGGCGATTTTGTACAGCTCTTGCATAGTTTTGCTTCCTAATTCATTATCGATCAACTTAATCCCCCATTATCTTATTTTCTTTCTGCAATTTATAGTAAAAGAAAGCTCTTATTACATAATAGGTAAAAACCCCTGCCACCACTGAATTAACAGCGGCTCCCAGCAGAAAGGGTATCCCCAAGTCATTCCACCATATTGTTAAATTGGATAAATTCAACATACTGAACTTTTGTTGTACATAGCTTATTGGTTTCTCACCTAATATTTGCCTGCCTAAGTAATAGTTGAAAGTAAAAAAAAGGGGTACTGCCCATTTGAAAAAAATAACTGACAAAACAGCTGCAGTCGCATTGACCCGGGTTAACTTTGCCAACAAATAGGAAATGGGTATGCTTATGAAAGGCATAGGAAGAAAATTCAGAGAAGTTCCAAGAGCAACGCCAAGGGCAATTTTTTTAGGGGAATCGGGCAAACTGGTAATTTTTATGTAATCATCTCTTGCTTTTGATAAATATCT
Source organism: uncultured Peptococcaceae bacterium (assembly GCA_964530215.1). GTDB lineage: Bacteria > Bacillota > Desulfotomaculia > Desulfotomaculales > Desulfocucumaceae > JAAXTT01. Next base: position 5,694 of record CAZHAJ010000098.1, read on the forward strand.
GCTAATCAGCTACCATGCACCTGCTTTATGTTTATTGAGCCGATTTTTGTATAAAGTTTTAGCTTTTTACTTTTTCCCAATCTGATAGGAATTTTTTAATGCCAATATCCGTTAAAGGATGCTCCAGCATTTGAAGAATTACTTTATAGGGGACAGTGGCTATATCAGCTCCTGCTAGAGCTGCTTCCGTTACATGAACCGGATGTCTTATACTGGCAGCAATAACCTCTGTGTCTATTCCATAGTTATTGAACATATCCATAATGGTTTGTATTAATTCCATACCATTATAACCAACATCATCTAACCGACCTACAAAGGGACTGACAAAGGATGCTCCTGCCAGAGCTGCCAGCAATGCTTGATTGGCAGAAAACACCAAGGTCACATTTATATCAATACCTTCGGATGACAGGACTTTGACCGCTTTTAATCCCTCACCGTTCATTGGTATTTTAACAACTATATTGGGATGGATGGCTGCCAGCTGCCTTGCCTCCTTTATCATTGCCTGAGACTCCTCACTAACTGCCTCGGCACTGATTGGTCCATCCACAATAGCTGCAATCTCTTTCACAACCGCTATAAAATCCCTGCCCTCTTTAGCAATTAAAGACGGGTTGGTGGTTACTCCGCTGACAACACCCAGTTGATGTGCAGCTTTTATCTCTTCTATATTGGCTGTGTCAATAAACAGCTTGATGGTAATTACCTCCTTGTGGCTAGCAGGTATTCCTTATAGGTAAGCTATCAGCTATCAGCTATCAGCTATCAGCTATCAGCTATCAGCTATCAGCTATCAGCATTATACGCCGAATTCATGAGTTTTGGCTTTACTTTATTTTTTTTATTATTTTTTGTTTTATTCTGGCTTCTGGATTCTGGCTTCTGGATTCTGTATTTTCTGGGATTCTGGATTCTGACTCTTAAGGAATACCTACAAGTAAGCTGGTAGCTGGTAGCTGGTAGCTGGTAGCTGGTAGCTGATTTTACGCTTTCCCAGAACTGCCGAAAAGCCTGATTTTTTCCCGTATTAT
>CAZHAJ010000099.1:0-6701 GCA_964530215.1 uncultured Peptococcaceae bacterium
ATACTCTCCCCTCAAAAGAAAGCGAATCTTTCAATTAAATATTATCCACTGTTAGTTTTATAAATCAACCACAGCCTGGTAATACTAAGTAAAAGGTATAACTTACATCTTAGTATATCTTGGGATTAAGAAAGGGCAGCTTAAATGATTGATTTCAAGCTTGGTATAGTTATAGAAAATATTGATACTAAGACGGATCTATGTGAATTATTAGTTGAAGTGGAAGGCTCCCGAGATAAAGCAATTAATTATTTACATATTACCGGCGAAGCAAAAGCAGGAGATCAAGTCCTTTTAAATACCACCGCAGTATCAAAAAAACTGGGGACAGGAGGATACCACTTTGTAGCCTCTGTGGTGGGAAAACAGTGTTACTGTCAAAATGACAGCGGACATATAATGAAAATGCGATACACACCATTCCAAGTAAAGGTACTGACAGTAGAAGAAAAGGAACACCCTTACAACAGTGTATATAACAAGATAGACAACCTTGACGAAATGCCCGTTATTGTTGGAAGTTTACACAGTATGATAGCCCCGGCTGCAGCTATGTTAAAGTATCTCACCGGAAAGAAAATATTCTACTTAATGACTGATGGTGCTGCCCTCCCTATTTGGTACAGTAAACTGGTATCCATTCTTAAACATAAAAAAATTATCGACAAAACAATAACCTGCGGGCATGCCTTTGGCGGAGATTTTGAAGCAGTAAATATCTACAGTGGGTTATTGTTTGCAAAAGCAGCGGGTGCTGATACCGTTATTGTTTCAATGGGCCCGGGAATAGTGGGAACATCATCTCAATTTGGTCATACCGGCTTGGAGCAGGGAGAAATAATAAATGCTGTAAATATTATGTCAGGTCGGGCAATTGCTATCCCCAGGATCAGCTTTGCAGACCCCAGAGACAGACATTACGGCCTAAGTCACCACACTAAAACATCCTTAGGGAAAATAGCCCTTACTCCCTGCATAGTACCTATTCCTAGATTGGAAAACACAAAAAGAAATACCGTATTAAACCAAATTAGCAAGGCAGGCATTTCCAATCTTCATAAAACGGTAGAAATAGATACAGGTTTGCTTTCGGACGTGTTGGAGCATTATCAACTGCAGGTAACCACGATGGGTAGGCCTTTTTCTGAAGATATGGATTTTTTTAGCACGGCGGGAGCAGCTGGGATTTATGCTTCCGGCCTGATAAACATTAACAAAAAGTTTAGTATCCAGGAATAAAGTGGGGTATTTATATGCTTTTGATGGCGACCTCAAATGCCAGCGGAGCTGCCTTAGCCGGCTCTTTAGGTTTTGTCAGCATAATTGTCGATATTATAGACTTTTCCACCAGCATGGAGGCGGCTATAGAAGCCGGTGCAGCAGCAGTTTACGGAGCCAGTCCGGACCATGCATTACCTCCGGCAAAAATAAACCCCTTTGCTATAGGAGTAATGGCAGGCAAAAAGGCCAATCTAATAAACAGTGAAGTCATACTTGTAGCAGAACCAAGAATTGCAGGGAATGCAGAAAAAACAAAGAGCATTTCCAAAGCTTTAGCAGGTCTCAAATCAACCGGGGCCAGAGTTCATTGCCTTATACCAAATATCGGTGCCGAATCAACTAAGCTGGTGAGTTTTAAAGATAAGGTTGTACTGGGTATAACAGGTGCGGGGGGAGTCGCCTTTGATGCCGCTGTCAACAGTGGTTCTCCCTCGGTCCTAACTGGCACTGTGGCACGTACAATGAATAACAAAGGAGATTTACCCGGCTATAATGCCGTTCAACGAGCTATAGCTAGTGCAGCTAAATATAAAACCGGAATAGCTGTGGTGGCTGCCAGCAGCAAGTCCATGGAGGATATACTGGCTGCCGAACACATTTACAAACTGATATTAAAGCAATTGTAAGTTTATCCATCAAACCCTTATATAACCGACTTTAAACCCTCCTTCCTCGATAGTTTCCTTTATATCCCCGGCTAGAATATTATTCTTATCATATCTGACCCTTATCTGAGTATTACCTGGTGAAATATCAATATCCAAAATTCCGGAGTACTTATATAATGAATCCATCAACTCCGTTTTTTTCTCGTCTCCATCTAGGCCATAAATTCCCATTATTAGTTCTGTTGACATATACATACCCCTTTAGCTGTTGCACTTAAATTGTTAAATCTACCATTCTGGAATTCTTAACTTCTGTATTCCTTTAAACTTCTACTTACCCCAACTGTTATTGTAAGCAAATGCCATTAATTTATACTAATCATCATCTATTTGAAAAATTTTTCCGGCATACTCATCTTTTCCCTTAATAAAATATACAGACATATAGAGATGGAGAAGATGTCATGACCTATCACCAGATTAAGCCACCAGGCAAATTATTATCAGTAATCACCGGAATGTGGCCTATTCTTTTGCTTATATCAGTCATACTGATTTCCGGACTCCTGATGGGTTCACTCGCCGCCGGGAAGTTGGATCATGCTCAATCCCAAGATTTAAGCATTTACTTAAAGGAATTTATCCAGAAAGTATCCGGCATTAATTTTGACTCTGCCAAAATTGCAAAAAATTCCATGATTAATAACACTATAATGATAGCCGCGATTTATGTACTGGGCCTCACCGTAATAGGTATACCATTGATCCTGACAATTCTTTTTGTGAGAAGCTTTATAATTGGTTTTGCAGTTGGATTTCTGACTAAGGACTTGTCCCTTGGGGGCATACTGCTGACCATATCTGCCATTTTACCGCATAGCATTCTCAGTCTTCCTGCGCTGTGCATAGGTTCCTCTGCTTCAGTAATGTTTTCAGTGCTGCTTCTGAAAAGAAACTTTAATACATCGGTGAAAATATGGCCCAATCTAATTACTTATACCATGATAATGGTGGGTGTCCTAGCGATAACACTTGTTTCCGGTCTGGTGGAGGGATACATAACACCAATATTTACAAAGATAGCAGCAGATTTGATAATTTCTAGATTTGGAATTAATTAAGGCAGGTGATACCCACCTTGATACTCATAATTACAAAAGTTCGAGATAAAATTATGATTATTATAAAAACTTTGCTGGCCATTGCAATATTAATTATACTGTGCATTCAATTTTTTTACTTAATAGAAGATTTAACTGATAATTACCTGCACCACAAAAAACGTTATTATCCCCGCAATCCTGTAAAGGTATTTAAAAGTATTGATGATTTGGTTGTCAATAAAGAAAGCAATATTATTAACAAACTTAAAAAATAACAAGAATCAGTCTATTTATTTGTCTAACTACCAGATATTATCGGATGGCGTTTTATATAACCATCTATTTTTTTGTGCTAAAATAGAAGATATATTAATATCTTCTGGAGGCCGATATGGTATCAGATGTTTTTTTCACAGATTTCAGAGCAAACCACAAAAATAATTTGTTTGATAAACTGGTTAAATTGGTGACAAAAGCCGGTCTTCCCCAAATTATAAGTCCTCGGGACTTAGTAGCGATAAAACTTCATTTTGGTGAAAAAGGTAACACCGGTTATATAAGGCCGCAATTTATCAGAAAATTAGTTGACGAAGTCAGAAACTTAGATGGCAAACCATTTCTTACAGATGCCAATACCATGTATGCCGGAAGCAGGGCAAATGCTGTTGATCATTTGCAAACAGCTATAGAAAACGGTTTTGATTACTCAGTAGTAAACGCTCCTTTAGTAATAGCTGATGGGATAAATGGAAAAGATTATATTACAGTCCCAGTTAATCTAAAATACTGTAAGGAAGTAAAAATAGGAAGTGCCGTAATCCTAGCGGACAGCATAATTACTGTAACACACTTCAAAGGACATGAAGCCACAGGCTTTGGAGGTGCCTTGAAAAACATTGGAATGGGGTGCGGCTCTAGAGCGGGCAAACAAGTAATGCATTCTGACCTTTTACCCACTGTCAATCCCCAAATGTGCAAAGCTTGCGGACGCTGTTATGACTGGTGTCCCACCGGAGCGATAGCAGTGGGTCACGAAGAACTTGCAGAAATCAACCCCGAATTGTGTGTGGGTTGCGGTGAGTGCACAGTTACATGCCCATTCGGCGCCATTAAGATAAACTGGATAAATAATCAAGTATATGGCCTGCAAGAAAAAATAATTGAGTATGCAGCGGGAGTTTTGAAAAATAAAAAAGAGAAAGCAGTGCATATAACTTTTCTGAATAATATAACCCCGGACTGTGACTGCTTCAGCTTTTCGGATGCTCCAGTTATAAGAGATATAGGAATATTATCATCTCGTGATCCTGTTGCCCTCGATCAGGCATGTATTGATTTAATTAATAGAGAACCTGGACTTCCAGGATCTAAGCTGGAAGGGCATAGGGCCAATACCGACAAATTTTCCGCTTTACACCCTGAAATAGACAGCAGTCGACAGTTGGAATATGCTGAAGAAATAGGACTGGGAAGTAGGAATTATAATCTGATCAAAATATAGCTATTAAACATTCCATATGGTTCTGTAGGATCTTTGCTTACCAAACAAACCGGAAGTAAAAGAGGTTTTCAATATGAAAAATTTGCTTGAAAACTTTATTAGATATATAGCAATTGAGAGGGGATTATCCAAAAACACAATCGCTTCATATAAATCTGATTTACTTTTCTTCAGTGACTTCTGCAGCCAAAAAAATATTGCTCTTATGACTCACATAAATAGCGGTGTAATAGCAGCTTATTTAATGCATATGAAAAAAAACCGCTGTTCTGCATCCACAATCTCCCGTAGATTAGCATCACTTCGTTCCTTCTACAAGTTTCTTGTCAGTGAATACACGGTGGATGATGATCCCACAGAGCATATCGAAACACCCAGAAAAACAGAAAAACTACCCAGGGTATTGTCTGTCGATGAAGTTTCCAAGTTGCTGACAATGCCCCAGACCACTACAGCTAATGGGCTTAGGGATAGAGCAATGCTGGAACTTATTTATGCAACAGGAGTTCGAGTAACCGAAATAGTTTCATTGAACCGAGGAAGTATTAATTTAGATGAAGGTTTTGTCAGATGTATGGGAAAAGGCTCTAAAGAGAGAATTATTCCCATAGGAGATGTGGCAATCCTTTTTACAAAGAATTACTTACTTTACAGCAGACCTAAATTGTTAGGAGCAAAATCCACTCAAGCATTATTTCTTAACAGGTATGGCGACAGAATGACCCGTCAAGGTTTTTGGAAATTAATTAAAAAATACTCTGCCAAGGCAGGTATAAGTAAAATTATTTCACCACACACGTTAAGACATTCATTTGCTACCCACCTATTGGAAAACGGTGCTGATTTACGTTCTGTTCAGGAGCTATTAGGCCATTCGGACATCTCAACCACCCAAATATATACCCATTTAACCAATATAGGTTTGAAAAAAATATATAATTCAGCACATCCAAGGGCTTAAAAATTAATACAGGAGGTGCTTATCACTTGATAAATAAAGTAGTATTGATAGTTATTGATAGTTTAGGTATCGGGGATTTACCGGATGCCTGGAAGTATGGAGACGTGGGCAGCAATACTTTAGGAAATTTGGCTAAAGCGGTTAACGGTGTCAGACTACCGAATCTACAGGCAATGGGTTTGGGCAATTTAGGCCGCTTTAAAGGTATAATACCTACAAAACACCCAATGGGAGCTTACGGCAAGATGGCAGAAAAGTCACCGGGCAAGGATACCACCACCGGACACTGGGAGTTGGCAGGGATTATTCTAAATAAGCCTTTTCCAACATACCCAAATGCTTTTCCTGCTGACCTGATAAAGTCCTTTGAGGAAAAAACAGGACTCAAAGTTCTGGGCAATAAGGTTGCTTCGGGCACAGAAATAATTAACGAATTGGGACAGGAACATGTTAATACCGGCTATCCAATCGTCTATACTTCTGCAGACAGTGTTTTTCAGATAGCCGCTCATGAGGATATTATATCGGTTTCAAGGCTATATGAATTGTGTCAGACTGCCAGGGAGATGCTTACAGGAGACCACGCTGTAGGGAGAGTCATTGCCCGCCCTTTTATCGGCGGGGAGGGAAGTTTTACAAGGACATTTAGAAGACATGATTTTTCACTAGTGCCTCCCGAGCCAAATCTGCTAACCAAAATGGCAAACCAAGATTTAACAGTCGCCGCGGTGGGGAAAATTAAGGATATTTTTGCCGGTTTTGGAATTACCAAATCTGCGGCTACTAAGGATAATATGGAAGGAATAGACCGCACTTTGGAATTTATAAAAGAGCCCTTCAAAGGTCTAATTTTCACTAATTTAGTGGAGTTTGATATGCTATACGGTCATCGGAATGACTATGTAGGATATGCTAAAGCACTTGAAGACTTGGATAATCGTATTCCAGAAATTTCAGAAACCCTGGGTGCCAATGATATCCTGATTATTACAGCAGATCATGGTTGTGATCCCACCACCGTAAGCACAGACCACAGCAGAGAATATGTACCCCTATTAATCACAGGCAATTTGGTATCGTCCGGAACAAACCTTGGGATAAGAGACACCTTTGCAGATGTTGCCGCAACAATTTCGGAAATATTTGGTCTTGATTTTTTGCCCGGAGATAGTTTTGCTTCAAAAATTTTAAAAATGGGAGAATATTAATGGAAATGCATGATATTATCCAAAAAAAAAGAGATGGAG
>CAZHAJ010000100.1:0-6686 GCA_964530215.1 uncultured Peptococcaceae bacterium
CCATGGACCAACCCACGATTTTTCTATTAAACAAGTCTTCGATAGCAGCAAGATAAAGCCATCCTTCATCAGTAGGAATATATGTAATATCCGCTACCCAAACACAATTTGGTCGTGTGACAGTAAAGTTTTGATTAAGTAAATTTTTTGCCACAGGAAAATTATGATTAGAGTTTGTAGTTGCTTTAAATTTTCTCTTGGTTTTAGCAACTATATTCTTTTCCCGCATCAACCTAGCTACCCGATTCTTGCTACAACTAACACCTTGTTTCTTTAAAGCTTCTGTAATCCTTGGACTCCCGTAATTGTTTCGAGATTGTTTATAAACGTTAATAATTTTTGTAAGTAATTTTCTATTTTGTGTTTTTCTCATATTTTCAGGTCTTTTTAACCAGGTATAGAAACCGCTTCGTGATACTTCAAGTACTTGGCACATCTTCTCCACACGGAATTCGAAGCGTAAAGTCTTTATAAATTGATACTTTAATTCCGGTGGTTTACGAAGAAGTCCCTCGCCTTTTTTAATATTTCATTTTCCTCTTCTAGATCAGCTACACGTAGCTTTAGTTTCCTAATCTCTTCTTCCTCAGGCCTAAGCTTACCACTGCCAGGAAATGCATCATCCTTGTACTTTAGGTAATGTCTTAGCCAGCCATATAATGTCTTAACATTAACTCCTAAATCCTTTGCCACAGCACTAACATTTGAACCATTCTCTACTACCATTCGTACTGCTTCAAGCTTAAACTCTTTATTGTATTGCTTGCCCGTAAAAGCCATTGTGGACACCTCCAGCAGTTTTATTTTATCTTAGTTTGGTGTGTCCATCAATTTGGGGTAGGTCACTTTTATTCTGGATTCTGACTTCTGACTCCTGGCTTCTGGATTCCAAGTAACTTATAGCTATTTCCCCAACAACGCCAATGCCTGCTGAACACTGGTCACCGAACCGGTATTTTCTGACTGTATCTGCTGATACAGCTCCAGTCGGAATATCTCGGTTTCCAGAGGAGCTTCAATACCGATTCTAACAGTGTCTCCCGAAGTTTCTACAACTGTAATTTTGATGTCATTGCCAATCATTATGGACTGACCTTTTTTTCTTGATAGAACCAGCATCTAACGCTCCCTCCCTTCTGCTTTCAGAAACATTTTAAGGGGTTCCCTGAGGCTGTAGCGCTGGTCAGTCAGAACCTTTTGCTTGGCAATGCCTTCACCGGCATTTACAATAATGGGGGCCAGCAGGTTGACTGTGGCGGCTTCCATGCCTTTGCTGGTATTTACCGTGCAAAAAACAGCTACGGTGTTTTCATTGCTTATCTTTAGAAGTGCGACGGTTTCCTTATCCAAATCAAACTCATAATCCTGCTTGATTACAAAGGGATTGATTAGCAATAGTCCCACCTGGGATTCTTCTACACTTTGCAAAAAATAAAAGGGTGAATCCCGGGTTAAAACACTCAGCTTATACCTGGTGTACTCCAATCCCGGCAATCCCCATGGAAAGTCCAAGGTAATTTCTTCCACTTGCTGTTTTTCATCCTGCACCTTTTTATCCACCATGTTCCCCCCTTAAATTTGTAACTGGGTATTAAAATTTGCTCTATTAGGTAAAAAAATGACCTTGCGGTCATCAATTCTGAGGTATTCCTTGGGGGACAGAATCCAGAAGTCAGAATCCAGAATCCAGAATCCAGAATAAAAGCTTACAACTGGTTGCTGGTTGCTGGTTGCTGGTTGCTGGTTGCTGGTTGCTGATAGCTGTAAGCTGATAGCTGATAGCTGATAGCTGACCCACAAGGAATACCCATTAGCCTACAGCTGCCCTTCACGCATACCCATCCAAAGCCTTCCCCTTGGCCTTTTCAAACCTATTAATCCACTCCTCAGCTTCATCCAAGGTTAAATCATGCTCTGCCCCGGTACGCCTGTCCTTCATCTTTATCTTTGGTTTTTCTCCCCGCTTTACCTGAAAATTCAGTGGCTGGTTATAGGCTTCGGCAGTTTTCTTCATTCGCTCCACTGCCTTATTTAAATCATATAACTGCTTGCGTAAATTAGGGTCTTCACTTTGCAGCAAAGCCTTCTCTGACGCAGCCTTATTAACTGCGGGGTCCAAACCCCTGGTTGCTTCCTGATTAATTAGAGCCTGTAATCCCCCAGCCCCTATCTTCACGGCCATCCCTTCTTATCTGATTATTTTAAGTAATTTAGCAGTGATACTCGAAGCATATTGGCACCGGACGCTAAGGATGCCTCAAAAGTAGTCATTTCTTCACTCATCAGAATGGAGAGTTTATACATATCGGCACCTTCCAGTTTGTTCTCCACATCCTTCAGCTTAACCTCAAGATCCATCATTTGATCCCTTAGGGCCTCAAAGTGCCTGGTTCGGGAACCGATTCCCACCCTTCGCTGCAGAACCTGATCGGTTTTTTGCTGAATTTCATGGATATTTAGGTTTACCCCTTCACGGTCTCCGTTATTTAAATTATCCCTCAAAGCAAACAGGGCATCAAAAATCCCTTTGTTCAGATCATCCTTTTCGGTATCGGTGGGATCATAAACCACATATTTACCGGACCCCGGGGTTGTCTCGGCACCGTTGCCAAAAACCCCCAGCTTATTGTCCACCACCACTTTATATGTGTAGATTTCTCCTGGATCATAACCGTTAAAATCCAGCTCCAGACCCGCTAAATCTCCGGAAATGATCTTTATCCTGCCGGGAACGGTGGCATCAATACCGTCCTCAGAAATCAACTCCGCTTGGGTTGCACCATCCAGCCTAGTCTGACTGATAACGATATCCGGCAGAGTAATCTCAAATATCCCCACTTTACTTAAGTCATCCGGTCTTGAAATAACCACCGGAGTTATAGAGGTGGCAACATCAACCGGAGTCACCGTAATGCCCGAGGTAATTCCCGGAGCATCTATTCTGTAAGAGTCACCCGTCAGTACCTCCCGGGAGATTCCGTTTAAGTCACCCTGATAAATTATCTTGTCTCCGTCTCTGATAAAGGGAGCCTGGTTGTTTTTTGTACCGGCATAAATGTATCTGCCCCCTATACTGGAATTGGCTAGATCCATAACCTGATCAATCATCTTATCAATTTGCTCACCCAAAGCTGCCATGTCTTCGGGGGCGTATGAACCGCTGGCACCCTGCACCGCCATTTCCCCAGCTTGATGCAGTATATCCCCCAGGGTCTGCATACTACTGTCACTTAAATTTAAATAGCTGAGACCATCTTCAAGATTTCGGTCATATTGTTCAAAATACGAAAGAGTGCTTTTAATTCCCAGCAATGGACCCAAGTTTCCCGGCTTATCGCTGGGTCTCAGCATGCTTTTACTGGTGGACAGTTGTTCCATAGTTCGAGCAACTCTGCTTAAGTTGTCCTGAATACTGCGGTTTATATTGGTGGCCATAATTTTATTGGTAATCCGCATTACAAGTCACCTGCCTATATTTGCTTTATCCTGTTAATAATTTCATTCAACAATTCATCCATCATGCTTATAACCCTGGCTGAAGCCTGGAAACCATATTGGAACTGCATCATATTAGCCAGCTCTTCATCAACCGAAACCCCGGCCACCGATTCCCGCAAATTGGACATTTGATCATATATAACCCGCTGATTTATTGCCATATTCTCAGTGCTGGAGACCAGATTTCCCACTTTGGTAACCAGCAATGCATAGCCTTGCTCCAAAGTATACCGGACGCTTTCGGGGTCCATATGCTGCTGCCGTATATTTGCTATCGCCCCGGCTTTGGTGCCATCGATAATACCGGGATCATTAAGGATGGAAGGATCCAGCCTAAAGTCTCCCCCCGCCAGCGAACCGGTGAAAAATTCAATTTTTGATGCCGCAGGGGGCTGAGAGTTGGCTTGTTCTATTTTTGATTTTAAAGTTTCCATCAGATGATTAAGATCGTCCTTAAATCCAATAATGCTCTGCCGGGCCTTTTCCAATCCCAATAGTGCACCACCGCGATTGGCATCTGTATTATTGTCGGTAAGATTCAGACTCCAGCCGGAAGCCGTCTCCTGCAACTCCAGCTTACCCTCATTGATTTGCAGAGCAAATTGAGTTTCCTGTCTTGGCACTGTAGTAATGGCTGCGTCAAAAAAAGTGATGGACAATTCCCCTGTGGGTCTGCCGTTTTCTGTGGCATTAATTACCTGCAGAGGACCGTATTGAGACAGCTCATCCAGCAGAAGGTCTCTTTTATCCAGCAGATCATTGGGTTGCTGACCCACCTTATAAACCCTCATTATATCTTGGGTAAGATTTTGGATCTGGTAAAACAGTTCATTAACCCGGGTAACAGAGTCATTGAGCTGTCCCCCTTCCACCTCAGGGGGTGTTCCCGGCTTTAAAATACTTTCCTCCACATAGCTCAATTGACCGTATGTATAATTGGTTGCGGATGCAAGCTGGGTTCCTATCTCTGCAACTGCAGCTTTTACCGCAGGATCTTGGGGATTGTTGTTAAGATTTTGCCATCCCTTGAAAAATTCCACCATTTGATCCAAAATGCCTGAGGTGGCAGGTTCAGCAAAGCTGGCCTCAACTCTGTTCATCACGGATATTTGTGCTTCCCAGTAAAATCTGTCCTTAATAGAGTTCCTCACCTGGGGATCCAGATATTCATCCCTTATCCTATTAATCATACTGGTGTTGACTCCGGTGCCAAATTGCCCCGGCTGAACAGAACTGTCAAGAGCCGGTGTTGAGTGCGGCTGACTTGTTTCAAAAACAGCCCCTTGTCTGGTATAACCGGGGGTGCTGGCATTGGTAAGGTTGTGCCCTGTGACATTCAGCGCCCGCTGATGGGTCTGCACTCCCCTTCTTCCCAACTCTATCCCAAAAAAAGAACCTGCCATAAATAATCATCCTCTGCATAATTGTTTAGTATCAGCTAACAGCTATCAGCTATCAGCTATCAGCTGATTTTATGTGTTATGGTTTATTTTTTGAATTCTGGATTCTGGATTCTGGATTCTGGATTCTGACTTCTGACTTCTGTCTCCCGACCCCCAAGAAATACCCATAAGCTTACAGCTTATAGCCTATAGCATATAGCTTACAGCTGCACCTACGCTTTCGCATCCAAAAAGGAGACACTGTTTTTCCCTTCCACCTCTCCTTTTGGGGTGTAAAACTGCTCTTTAATATTTTTTATTTCATTTAATATCATCTCATTAACTCCCATGGCTTGTTTGGTAAGGAGATTATTCAAAACATTGACTTCGGACAACTCCCTCATGGATTCTGCCATTTCCGTCAATATTTCGCTAAGTGGTTTCCTTAAGTACTTGGGAGCATTGTTGGCATATGAACTTAAAACTTCATCTTCCCTATAACCCAAAAGCTTACCAAGCCTGGACACTATTTCTATTCTTATTTTCTCTTGATTTTTTAATGACTCTGCAACCTCTTCTTCTTTTTTAATTATGTCTTTTAAAATTTTCATGTCCAACTGGCACAAAGCCCGGCTGTGCTTCCGGGCTAAATCCGTCATAATTTTTATTGTATCAAGCTGTTCCTTTAATGTAAGATGTAGTTCTTTATATAAGGTTTCCACTTTAAACCTCCCGGTTAGACCTGCCTGTCCAAAATCCTCTCCCTGGCAATGCCTTCCGCTATTTTGTCTGCATCTATTTTGTATTGTCCCTTTGCAATGTCTTCCCTTATTTTTTGAACTTTATCGTTTCTAATCCCGCTGTCATTTTTCAAAGCTGCTTGGATTTCTTGGATTTCCTGAGCCTTCACAGATATCTCCAGAGTATCCTGCCCTTTATTGATTACGGCAACATCCCTGGATTGCTCATCCGGCTTTTTTTTCTGATATGTCTTTATTAAATCCTGTATATTACCATAGCCGCCTATTTTCACAAAAAGCACTTCCCTTATAAAACTATTCTTAACTGTTTTTTCGGCTTAGGGGAAAAAATCTTTATAGCTAACCTGCAAATAATATAATTAAATATATTAGGCTATACTGCCCTGACAATTTCCATGGCTATATCATGTAGCGGCAAAACCTTGCCGGCGCCACCTATTTCCACAGCCGCCTTGGGCATACCATAGACAACACAGGTGGTTTCAGCCTCTGCCACGGTAAATCCTCCGTTTTTCCTTATGGACAGCATTCCCTGGGCACCGTCCCTGCCCATACCGGTTAAGAGTACACCCATAACCCTGTTTTTTAACACCTCAGCCGCTGACATCATCACCAAGTCCACCGATGGTCTAAATTCCCCCGGCTTAAGAGGTGCTCTGCCCGGACTCAGATGTACCGCATAAGATCCCCCCCGCTCCTTAAAGGTAAGATCATAGCCTGCGGGTGCCACCAAAACCAGACCCGGTTCAATCAAATCCCCCTGTTGGGCATGCTTAACCTTAAGCTTAGAGCGACGGTTAAGATGATCCGCCATGGGTTGAGAGAAACCCACCGGAATATGCTGAACTATAACTACGCCCAAAGGAAGATTTTCAGGGAGCGATGGTATAAGTTTCTGCAGAGCTGCCGGTCCGCCGGTGGAAGAGCCTATTACCAGCAATGCCAAGCTCCCCGCCCTGGCTGCAGGTGCATGCAAAACGGTTTCTTTTTTTCTTGGTTCCACTGGAATCGGTATGGATACGGGACTGGGCTTGGTAAGCTGCGG
>CAZHAJ010000101.1:0-2974 GCA_964530215.1 uncultured Peptococcaceae bacterium
TCCGGTGCGGTGGTTACTTTGCAATACATGGTGGTTTCATCGGGGGCACCTGAAAGCTGAGCAAACATTCCGCTTTTTACCGGAAAGCTGATTATTGTCACCACCCCAACTTGTTCAACCGTTTCGCTGTGCCCGTTAAATGTGTATGAAAAGGGCAGTTCTTCGGCTTTTACCACCTTAAAATATTCAATATTTACAGGACCGGAATTTAAAATAGAGCCGCTTTGGGGAGCCAAGGAGTCATCTAAAATCAAATTAACTTTCAATACATCTAAAAACGCTTGGGCAGCTCTGGCTTCATCAATTTCCAGGGCCGTATCAGCTAATTTACTTTCATCAACTTGTGCTGCAGCACTTCTTCCGGCAAGATTGAGCTTGTACTTCACTGCCACCTTAATGCAAAAGTGTCTTGCCACGTCAGCAGTAAATGCTCCCACCGCAAAAAGCACAATGAGCATAAAAAGGGCCAGTATGGAAACACTGCCCCGCTCATTTTTAATATTCATATTTCCTACTGGCACCTCCTTTTGCTACAAAGACTCATTAAATACTTCACTGGGTACTGTTGCGTTTACTTTCAATCTTATATTTTGCTCACTGACAACGAAGCTTGCCAAGCTGTCTATCATAAGAAACTTGAAGTTCCAAGGGTAATTTACGCTTACATTGATATAGTGCCCCCTTTGAATGGGTGTACTACTGTCCGTTCCGTATATATATACTGTTTCCTTGTCCGGATCTGATGGTGGGAGTGTACCTGATATATCATAGTTATAATCCTGACTGTTTATCGTCCAGTCATTGATGTTTTGGGCCAGCCTTATCCTTGTATCGGACGTAAACTGGCCCTGAGTTGCCGAAATTACCGCTGCATTTGAATTTTGAAAGTTTAAAACTGCCCAGTTATACATTAAAAAGCCTGTTTCCACAATGAACATAAAAAGCATAAACAAAATGGGGATAACAAAAAGGGCCTCGATAAACGCCTGCCCCTTTTGATTTTTATGCAGTTTTTTCATTACATTCCCACCTGATCAACTTCGGATTGAATGTCCTGCACCTTACTGCCCAATGACTCTCCCAATGAAAACATAAAAGGAGCCACCGCAAAGGCAACCCCTAAAATGAGCAGGGCAGTTTCAATAAAGACACTGCCCTGCTGGTCCTGATGTATTTTTTTAAATAGCTTAAGCATTTTTAACACCTACCTTTTTTACTAACTGAGGCTTGGCACTGCCACATCTTTGATTTCGTCGGTTATATCGTTGTACTTGGGTATAATCCCGTTAGTGGAAAGTGCACTGGCTGCAGCAAACACCGTTAATGCCACTCCCACCAATACCAACGCCATTTCAACCATATAGCTTCCGCTTTCTTCACTGTGGATTTTTACCAATAATTTTTTAAATTCTTTTAACATTTCAAAACCTCCAATTTTATATTTAATAATCTTTTGTCCTAGCTTTTCTTTATGGGGTCAAATCAGGCACTGCTACATCTTTAATCTCATCTGTTATGTCATTGTACTTTGGAATAATCCCATCAGTAGACAAGGTGCTGGCTGCTAAAAACACCGTTAAAGCCACACCCACCAAGACCAACGCCATTTCCACCATATAGCTTCCACTTTCTTCACGGTGGATTCTTACCAGCAAATCCTTTGCCTTTTTTAACATTTTTTGGCCTCCTTATCTTTAAATTTAGATTGCATTTATTTGTTCCACAATATTGGCCACCAAGGGAACTATAAACATCATCATTAGTAGAATGATTAATACCCCGGGGAGAAAACTCATCAGTATCGGCTGAAGCTTAATTTTTCTTTTGATATGGGACACCTGTTTTTGCCTTACCATATTGGAATAATTTAAAAGTGTATCGCTAATATCTGCCCCTGTTGTTCTCTCCACGGTCATAATACGGGCAAAGTCTTTAAACTCCGGTATCCCTGAACGGTCGGCAAAATTATTGATTGCCTTAATAGTACCCAAAAGCTCCATTTCTGCAGATAAAAGTGCCAGCTCCCTGCCCAGTTCACCCTTTAGGGACTTGGCCACAATTTTTAAGGCTTGATAGTATCCCGCCGCCTTTGCATAAATCTTTATCTGATCCAGCATTATTGGAAAGTCCCTAAGTAGTGCCTCCTTTCGGCGTTTTTCTAAAAGGCTTAAAATCAGGGGAGTTGCCCTTCTCATAAACAGTGCTGCCACCATTAAAATCAATCCCCTGGTATTGCCCCCTATTATCAATGCAAAGCCCAAAATAATAGGCAGATAAGTTAAAGTTGCTCTAAAAGCCACAAAAAGCTCTGCGGAAATAGGCACTCTTAAGGCTTCCAAGCGATTACTCAGTACACTTAGCTCGTCTTTGCCTGCGCTCCAGTTGGCAAACCGTTGGACTGCTTCAAGCCAAGTGGGTAGCTTAACCTTTGTTAAACACCAAGACAGTACCGCCAGTGCAGATAACAGAGCGGGAACAGCGATGATATTGGTCAAATCTCCTCCATAACCCCCTTTCTACTGTCAAAATACCAGCAAAGGTATTCTGTCAGAACCAATATGGACAATATATACTGACCCTTGGCTGTACCGGTAAATACTTCCCTTGCATCCGGAGAGCCGACAAATAACCACAAAAATGTAACGGGAAGAACCGCCATAAAGATTAAGAGGATAACTTTCTTGCCCCGAACCTCGTTGATCAGCTCTTCCTTTAAGGCAAGCCTTTCCCGAATAACTTGGGCGTTTTTTGTAATTACTTCCTTTAAATCTGCCCCGAACTGATTGGCCAGTACGATTCCATGTACAAAGGTTTTAATATCTGAATTATCTATCTTTGAAGCAAACTCAATTAAGCAGTCGTGCAGGTCCTCATTGGTCTTAATTTTTAAAAGTAGCATTTCCAGCTCACCCTTTAGGGGCTGTGGCGTTGAAGGAACAACCCGCTCTATTGCCTGGGGCAGATTGTCTGACAC
>CAZHAJ010000101.1:3074-6657 GCA_964530215.1 uncultured Peptococcaceae bacterium
GGGTCATCTTCCAAAGCTTGTTTTATTAATACTTCTTTCATTTTAGTGGGTTGGTACTTAAACTTATCCCGATTAAAATGAAAGTAAATTGCAATCAACGCCACCGCTGTTAAAAGGGCGGGTGCAACCATTTGGGGTAGCATTAAGTCTATACTAATCATCCTCCCACCACTTCTTTTAGCTTACTGCCTTCAGAAAACGCCTTTATTTGCGGCAGTTCATCTTTTCCCAGTTCATCTTTTATTCTCTCAAGCAGTGATGCTGAAAGGCGATTTAATGCTTCGTGCTTTTTCTTACTGCGATTGTATTTGAAAATCTCCACAAACTTTGGTCTGCCGTTATCGTCAACCAACTCATTTACTTCGGTAATGTAACGCTTACCGTCGTCATGTTTTTTAATAAAAACGGTTAAGTCAACGGCACTTGCAATTTGTCTGGTTATTTCATTATCTGTCATACCGGTTTTCAGCATCGTCCTAACCAGCCTTTGCATAAGATCATACTTTCCGTTGTTGGCGTGGCCGGTGGTCATTGAACCCATATGTCCGGTACCAAGTGCCTGCAAAAGCTCTGCTGTCTCCGCACCTCTGAATTCACCCAAGATTATTCTTTTGGGATACATTCTAAGGGAGTTCACCATAAGCTCCGGTATGTCCACCCTATCCGACTTTTGAAGGGGTACTACATGACCTCCTAAATTCAGCTCGTAGGTGTCCTCAATGGTCACAATCCTGTCGTCTTGGGGTATAAAGTCGCACAGTGTTCGCAGGAAGGTAGTCTTACCGGCTCCGGTGGCCGCTGCCACTACGATATTGCACCCCGCTTTTACTGCAATCTCAAAGAATGTTGACATTTCAGGTGTTAAAAAGCCTTGTTCCTCCAACTCCCGGGTAGTGTAAAACCTTCTGACAAACTTTCTTATGGTAATGGAGGTAAAGGGACAGTTTGGAGCAATTACAGCGTTTAACCTTGACCCGTCCGGCAGGCGAACATCCACCAAGGGATTGTTATAATCAATCTTTCGCCCTGCCCTTTGAACCGCGGTCTGAAGTATATTCATTACTTCGTCGTTACTTTCAAACTTAATATCCGTCTTTATTACCTTGCCGTCTCTTTCGATATATACCTGATCGGGGCCGTTTACCATAATATCCGATACCCGTGGGTCACGAAAGTATGGGCCTAAGTCTTTATATCCCACCAGATGATCTAGTACATAGTCCTCAACTGCCAAATCTTCTTTGCCGATAATGTCCCTTACTTCCTGACGTATTACCTCATCTTGCTTTTTTATTTCGCACTCATCACTGGAAAGAAATAGGCACTGATGTTTTTGTATTATCCGTTCCTGAACAATTTTTATCAGCTCTTTTTGCTCCGGAATAACAGCATTTTGCATATTAACTTACCTCCTCATCTTCAACTACCTTTATGGGATAAATTGAGGTGTCTGCCCTTTTATCCGGATGCTCCGGTACCAGCCATAATTCCTTGGAAAGTACCCGTCCGTTGAAAAACGGGCCAACCTGCTCCCATTTAAGTGCCAGTGTTATGCTGCCGTCATTTGCTCCCACAACGGACTTTAAATTGTCAATCTGTCCTGATGTTTGACTCCCTGCGGAGCTTAAAACCCTTACCTTTTCCACTAAAATTGTGGGACCGTATTCACTTATCCCTATTATTGATACGGTATTGCCCTTACTCAAACCGCTTGGCCATTTTGCTTCATTGGGCTTAAAGGAAATATATGTTTCATCGCTTGCTATATCGGCAGGTGGGGCAATCTTAACCTCACTGTCATCTTCAGAGAGCTTACGGTTTAAAATCGGCTCTTTTTCGTACAGATTATCCTTGGCGTATTTACCAATAGCACTTCCTGCTAGGGTTACGGTATCAGAGTGCATATCCCGTCTGGAAATAGTCATTTGTGCCAAGTCCTGCTGAGTAATAATCTCTCCCACTGGTATATCCTTCATAGGAACGATGACCTTAACCGGTTTATATAGCTGATAAAATGCCATAAACACCGATACTCCTGCCACTATAGATAAAATTATCGCCACCCAAAAGCTCATGGTTTTTGCCGGTAGTTTTAACCTGCGCATATTTTATTATCAACTCCCCTTTCCACTTTGTTTCTTCCCTTTTCTTTGGCGGCATAAAGCCCCAAGTCTGCTCTTTTTATTAGCTCCAAGTGGTTTTCACCTTTATTGTGCTGAGCCACACCAAAACTTGCCGTTATTGTGATGCTTTGATTTTCTGAAATTGATATCGGGGTTGAGCTAACCTCAGCCCTTACCCTTTCAGCTATACTTAAGGCTTCTTCAATATCTGCCTGACAGATAGCCAAAAACTCCTCCCCACCGTACCTGCAAAGATAGTCTTGGGGTCTTACTGCGTGACGCACTATAGAGCAAAACTGTTTTAACACTATGTCCCCTATGTCGTGGCCATAGGTGTCGTTAACCTTTTTAAAGTGGTCAATGTCCATCAATATTACGGAAACCACTTCTTTTCTACTGATTAGTCTTTTAAGATAGGCTTCCATTTCCCTGCGGTTGGCAACCCCGGTTAAAGGATCAACGGTATTGGACAGTATAAGGTCTAGGTTCTCCCCTGCGTGGCGGGCTTTTTGATTTGCAATCACCAACTGGGAAACTTCCATCTTTCTGTGAACTTTAGTGATTAACTGTTCCACCTGCTTACCTTCAGCAAATTTTACGATAAATTCCTTTTCATCTGTTTTAAGGGGCTCCTTTGTCAGGGCTTTGAGCTTACCCTTGATGTGCCTTGCCCAAAAGTAAAAAAACAACACTAGAAATGTTGTATAGGCAAACCAGATATAAAACATTGTGGCTAAACTTTCACCCGATAATAGGCTTACTGCAAGAAATATTACTCCCACAGATATCATCAGAAGAATACTCAATAGGCATCACCCCTAACTGCTTTTAGCATCTGCTGCTCCCCGCCTATATTTACGATGTTTCCTTCATCATCTTTAGTGATTAATGTCGGCACTGTACCAGACCACTCTTTGGTAACTATATATCTCTCACCGCTATAGCCACTGTCATCAAGGAGCTTGTCGGCCTTTTTGATATCGCCATAGGCCAGTACCGCAATCCAGTTGTCGCCCAAAGGGTCTGCCTTGGCCAGTGCCTCAACAGCCCTTACACAGGCACCGCATGAAGGAGAATACAGCACAATGGGCTTGTTACCCACATTTAGCGTAATTGTCTTTTTATCGGCAGTTACCACCTCAAGGCTATTGTCCTCAAAGTCCACTGTGCAGTCATCTTCTTGGGTTGCAGCTATTACTTCAACGCTACCAAAGCCCAGTAAGGTCTTGGGGTTATAGAAGGCAGCAATGTTTCCTGCCAAAAACAGAGCTACCGCCACCGTCATTACTTTAAGGACAAATCTTTGCCCACCTTGGTTGGTTAAATTTATGGCCACCATACCGGTAAAGATCATCATGTCTGCCCTCATGCAGTCAATACAGCGATACTGTAGAACCGACTGCAAAAAAAGTGAGCCTGCAATCATCATTCCGCCGCCGATTACTGCCCAGTCCTTATAC
>CAZHAJ010000102.1:0-6605 GCA_964530215.1 uncultured Peptococcaceae bacterium
GCATTTTAAAATATATTCATTACCTTCCAATTTTTTTAACCTAAAGTTTTCTTCTTGAAACTCAGAAAGCAATTTTATATCCACCTGAAGAAAACTACCAAAATCCCTGAAAACCCTATCCAACAACTCCCTATTTATTTCATAAAATGTTTTCTGTGCTTCCTTTGATTCCTTTAATACTTCCGCATATTTTAATACCTTTAAATGCTGAGAAATACGGGGTTGGCTTATTTTCAGAACAGTTTCCAATTCACACACATACATTGGCCTCACAGCCAACAATCTCAAGATTTTTAAACGTGTGGGTTCTCCCAATGCCTTAAAAACCTTAACAAAAAATTCCAAAGTACCACCTCATATTAATTATAAAACATTAGCCTAAAAAGTAACCATAAAACATGCCCAGTAAAGTAGACAGAATAACCACCAGAGATACATAGACAGATGTCTTTTTTATTCCCATCACTTTTCCTATAACAATCATGTTGGGTAAGCTTAACGAAGGGCCGGCAAGTAGCAATGCCAAAGCAGGGCCCCTGCCCATTCCCATGTCCAGAAAAGCCTTAACAATAGGCACTTCCGTCAGGGTAGAAAAATACATAAGTGAGCCGAACAACGAAGCAACCGCATTGGACTTTAAACTATTTCCACCCACTGCCAGCTCCACCCAATGCTGGGGAATCACCGCCTTTATAATCCCGGCCGCGAAAACTCCCACCAATAGAATCGGAAAAATTAATCTTACAAACCTCCATGTTTCGGACAACCATTCCAAAACCTCATCCTTGGTATACCAAAAAGCCAATACAATTATCATTGAATTAGTCAAAGTCATTATTATGGCAATCTTTGACCATAGGGGTATAGATGAAGTGCCAAACAGCAAAATCAGCAGCAATATTCCAAAAAAGGCCGATAAATGAATAACAGGCCTGCCTTCCTCCCCTGAAAACATTGCTTCATCGGATTCTTTATTGATTTCTTCTTTTCTGAATATAAAAGCCATTAACAAACCAATTATTATTGAAAATGAAACAGCCCCCACTGCCCTCGCCAATCCCATTTCCCAACCCATTTTTCTGGCTGTAAGTACTATGGCCAATATATTAATTGCGGGTCCGGAAAATAAAAAAGCAACTGCCGGCCCCAATCCTGCACCCTTTTTGTGAATTCCGGCAAAAAGAGGTAATACAGTACAGGAGCAGACAGCCAGTATAGCTCCGGAAACCGAAGCTGTTCCGTAAGCCACAGTTTTTTTTGCTTTGGGGCCGAAATACTTTAGTACCGCCCCAGTTGAAACCACCGCTGCTATTCCGCCGGCAATAAAAAATGCCGGAACCAAACATGACAGCACATGAGCTGACAGGTATTCCCTTAACTCACTGACTCCGCTTAAGAATATATTATTTATCAGCATGGAATACATCCTTTAAAATTTATTATATAAGCCAATGATTATATAATAAATCACTTATATATATTTTTCAACTGCCTAAGTAAATATTACATATTTTTACGCTCCTACCCTGAAATCATAGATAATTGCGCAGGAATATTTCGGAATTTGTTGAAATAAAGTATATCATCAGCAATTTCGGAGGGATATTGATTTGTCAAATAGCACCTGCAATTATTGTGAAAAAGAGATCAATATGAAGACAGATCCTAATGATACCGGAGATTATTATTGTAGTGTCAACTGCTTTGAAAAACATCTTCAGGAAAAAGCCCGAAGGAAAAAGCAAATTATCGGATCCTCAGTAATACTTACCTTAATTCTGTTCTCTGTAGTTATTTTTATAAGTTTAAATAAAAACTGGAATCCTCAACAGGTCAATGAAAACCCTGAACATAACCCTGAACAAGTAGTTCAAAACAATGACATTACCCCTGCTAAAGCCACTGAATCTAAGGTAACAGTGACTGGTGATTCTGATTTCAAATCAGTGATCAATGAAGCCCTTGATCTCCTCAAAAAATACAACTATTCACAATACAATCTTTTGATTCAATATGATTGGCCTATCCAATTGAGCGATGAGGTTGAAGGCAATCTTGTAGCTACTGTGGATCAAAATAAAATAATAATCTATAAGAAACTGACAAAAGATCCTAAGAGGTACATACCGGAACAACTGGCGGGCATTATTGTTCATCAAGCAACCCATGCCCTCAGCATGAAAGAAGAACATCCCGAGTTATCACCCGAAGATTATGAAAGAATTGCTATAGAAAATGAAATTGCAGCCTATAAACTGGTGGGTGCACCTAAGTGGATGCTGGAAGAAGCGCTGGCAAGGCAGAGCATACCTGCCACCTATACTGTTAAAGCAGGAGATAATGATTGGAGCATTGCCCAGAAAATATATGGCGACGGAACAAAAGGACCGGAAATATTGGAGTACAACAGGGAAACAGTAGGCTCAGGACTATTGACCGTTGGTCAAGAATTGATTCTCCCCAGGGGATTGGAACAAAAATAACTCCGAATATAAAGATTTATAATGACCTATCGCTCCATATTAAAGGTCCATCTCAACCAGCCTTTGGGCTAATCGAGTATTTCTTTTACTGGGGCTTACATTGCGTATTGCCATTGCCAATGCTTTCTTACTGCCCACTAATACCACCAGTTTTTTCCCTCTGGTGATCCCGGTATATATCAGATTTCTTTGCAACAAAACATAGTGCTGGGTCATTAACGGGATCACCACTGCAGGATACTCACTTCCCTGGGACTTGTGAATCGATATAGCATAAGCCAAAATAATTTCGTCCAATTCACTAAAATCATAGAAAACTTTTCTTCCCTCAAAATCAATTACCATGACCTGGTCGTCATGATGAACGGAAAACACTCTGCCGATATCCCCGTTGAAAACATCCTTATCATAGTTGTTTAATATTTGCATCACTTTATCGTTAACTCTAAAACCTCTATAGCCACGGGAAATTCCCGGATTCTCAGGGTTTAGCCTTAACTGTAGCTCCCTGTTTAAATTGGCTACACCCACTTCCCCCCTGTGCATGGGGGTGAGCACCTGAACATCATCTATGGGACTGAAACCAAAGTGCCTTGGAATACGCTGAGTAGATAAAGTAATAATCTTGTCCACTGCCCTTTCCGGATCATCCTCTGGCACAAAATAAAAGTCTTGCAAGGTACTTTCTAATGGAGTATCCAATTCCGGAAACTCCCCTTTTATAATCCTATGAGCATTGGCAACAATTTGACTCTCCATCGCCTGACGAAAAATCTTATTAAGAGTTACTACTTTTATAATACCGGAATTTATAATGTCTCCCAGAACATTTCCGGGTCCCACTGACGGAAGCTGGTTCATATCTCCCACCATAACAAGGAAAGCATGCAGGGGTATAGCTTTCACCAAATGGTACATCAAAAGGGTGTCAATCATAGAGGCTTCGTCAACAATAATAACGTCTGCTTCCAAAGGCAAATCTTGATTTCTTTGGAAGCCGCCTGCCTGATAACTGAACTCCAACATGCGATGAATGGTTTTAGCCTCGCAGTCGGTAGCCTCCTGCATTCTTTTTGCTGCCCTTCCGGTGGGGGCCGCCAGCAGCATTCTTTGGCCGATATCTTGAAATATTTTAACGATAGCTCTGATAATCGTTGTTTTACCTGTTCCGGGACCTCCGGTAATCACCATTAGCTTATTCTGCAACGCCATAGATACTGCTCTCCGCTGCTTGTCTGCCAGCTTAAGACCCAGCTCCCTCTCCACCTGCAATACTTTTGAATCAAAATCAAATGCGGGAAAGGATACTGGGTGATTCTTAATACCAAGCAATCCCCTAGCCAAATTAATCTCCGCTATTAAAAAAGGCGGCAAGTAAACAGCCTTTTCATCTAAAGAGTTATCTCGTCCCTTTAAATCCTCAATAATTATTCGCCTATCCTCAGCCAAACCGGATATAGCCTGAACCACTGTTTCTCTTTCTACACTTAAAAGCTGACAGGCTTTGTCCAACAAATCCTCATAGACACAATACATATGTCCATTTCCCGTCAGCTCACTAAGGGTATAAATAACACCTTCCTTTGCCCGAACTACAGAGTTGGGGTCAAAACCCAAATTATGAGCAATTTTATCTGCAGTTACAAAACCTATGCCCCTGATATCCGCAGCCAAGCTGTAGGGATTATTCTTCACCACATTAATGGATTGCTGCCCATACTTTTTATATATTTTCGAAGAATAACCGGCACTTACTCCATGACCCTGGAGAAAAAGCATAATCTCCTTTATCTCTTTTTGCTCAGCCCAAGCCTCGGCAATCATGGTGATTCTTTTCCTGCCAATGCCCTCAACCTTAGATAACTCTTGGGGCCTGTTTTCAATAACTTCTATGGTATCTAATCCGAAAACCTTCACAATTCTTCTGGCCATGACGGGACCTACACCCTTCACCAAACCTGAGGCCAGATACTTTTCAATACCGTTTACAGTGGCAGGCACAATGGTTTCAAATGTTTCCACCTGAAACTGTTCCCCGAATTTTTTGTTATAAACCCATTTTCCCTGCAGACGCAGTGACTCGCCGGCATTTAGGCCGGTAAGACAGCCTATAATAGTGGTGAGTTCACGTTTGCCCTTTTCTTTTATCTTAGCTACCGTAAAACTTGTTTCTTCATTGCAGTAGCTAATTCTTTCCAGTACACCGTAAATGGTTTCCAAAATACTTCTCCTCAAATCAGAAATAGTATACTGGTTAATTCTACAGGTTAGTCACTTGCTCCTTTAACCCTAATTATTTATAAACCTGAATAATTTATATATCTAAATCCATTTCTTTCTAGCATACAATTTGATATTATGTTTTCAGTAATTAATATAAAATTTTGGGGTATAAGCATATGCTGAATTACCATATGAACAAGGAAGACAGAGAGATTACTGATCCTAAGGAACTGACAAACATCATTAAGAAGGGTCAATATGTCACCATTGCCATGTGTAAAAACAACGAACCTTATATTGTTACTCTAAATTATGGATATGACCAAACAAACAATATATTATTTTTTCATTCCGCCCTTAGAGGTTTAAAGATTGATATTATAAAAGAAAACCCCATAGTTTGTGCCACTATCATCGAAGATAAAGGGTACCTTCAAGGAAAGTGCAAACATCCTTATAAATCTGTGGTACTGTGGGGAACAATGGAAATAATAGAAGATCTTGAAGATAAAAAATATGCCATGAACATATTACTTAAACACTTGGAAAATGATCCTGAGATTATCGGTAAAAGGCTTCAAAATGAGAAGATTTATACCGGTGTAAATATGCTTAAGTTAAGAATAACAGGGATCAGAGGGAAAAGCGGAAATTAGATAAAGCATCAAATTTGGGCAAACATTATATTTATGGTATGATGATTTTTGAGATTGAGCACCGACCCGCGAATACAGGAGGAAAGTATGGAAGAAAACACTAAGGTACAGAAAACCCTGGTGGTAAGTATACAGGGATGGGAACTAGAGGTTTTTGAAGGACCCCGCAAGGTAGATGTAGATTTGCTCGGGGAAATGCTGGAATTCAGGGGCATTTGGCTGACTGAACCCGAACGTGGTGTGGTTACAGTCTTATGCTACCCTGAAAAATTATTTTACCTTGAAATTACCGAATCAGAGCTTTCCACCCAAAGACTTGGAAGAAGAAATAAGGTAACTCCCCTTAGAAAGATTGGAAATAACCCGCCTCCAGAGGATGACAGCACAGATTAATACCCGACATTTTGAGCCCACGCCCCAGCGTGGGCTATAGTTCTTACGCTATTACTTAGGTTATAATCACTTTTTTGAATTAAAGGGATGATTATCTTGTCAGGATAAATCCTTACAAAACAAACGATAATCCAAGGTGCCCTTATTCTTACCTTGGCCAGCATACTGATTCGTATCCTAGGTGCGGTATACCGCATTCCGCTGGCAAGGCTGCTGGGTGCTGAAGGAATGGGTATTTATGCGGTTCCCAACCAGTTTTACTTGCTTTTTTTTACTGTTTCTTCTGCCGGCATACCGGTGGCAGTGGCAAGGTTGGTTTCTGAAAAGATGGCAGCAGGCCATTATCGGGATGCCCATAGAACCTTTACTGTATCCTTTGTTGCTATGTTTATTGTGGGAGTAATATTTTCCGCATTACTTTTTATGGGCTCGTCATGGCTGGTGGATAGTGGCTTAGTGGCCAATCCCAACAGTTATTACGGACTTATAGCTGTATCACCCATTATCTTTTTTGCCGCAATAACCGCTTCGCTGAGGGGGCTTTTCCAGGGCTTGCAGTATATGTCTCCAGTGGCGGTATCCCAGGTGGCAGACCAATCAATGCTGGTTATTGCCACTGTTTTATTCAGCTATTTGATGCTCCCAAAAGGCCTAGCAGCAGCTGCGGCAGGGGCCAATCTGGGGGCCCTGCCGGGAGCAATTGCAGCCACAGCTATTATGGCCTATTACTATTACAAGTACCGTGATACTTTTATCACTACAATGAACCAAGACATAACCGGTTATCGTGAAGAAACCTGGTCTTTGTTGAAAAGAATAATGTTCGTATCGGTTTCGGTCTCTTTCGACA
>CAZHAJ010000103.1:0-6581 GCA_964530215.1 uncultured Peptococcaceae bacterium
AAGCTGGAGTAAAAATTTAAACAGCTAGATAAGTCAATCAATAAAAAAAATTAAAAAAAATAAAAAATCAGAAGTTCCGGTGAATGAAGAAGACAACAAGCTTGGTCCTGATTCCCCACCGGACACAAAAGATAACCGGGATATCCCCACTAAATACTGATAAACTGTAATTTAATGATGATCCCCGGCAACCTTATTGATAATCTAATTTTACAGAGGTGGTTGACTATACCCTTACTCTAAGCTCTTAACCTTAAAAGTCAACCACCTCTTTCTGCAATATAAGCGTTCCATAATCAACAATCATACCCTTATATTTCTTCAGCAGTTAGGTATCGAATAATTTGCTGACACTCATATCTTCGTGAATCCTTATGATTGCCTCTCCCAGTAGCGGGGCCACCGAAAGCACCTTCATTTTAGAAATCATTTTCTCCTGAGGAACTGAAATGGTGTTTGTAACCAAAACCTCCTTGATGGGAGATTCTTCCAATCTGGCAATGGCAGGACCACTTAACACAGGATGCGTACAACAAATATAAATGTCCTTTGCTCCCCATTCCTTCAAAGCTTTGGCACCTTGAACAATGGTACCTGCGGTATCAATAATATCATCAATCATAATAACATTTCGCCCTTTAACATCACCTATGATGCTCATAACTTCCGCCACATTTGGCTCAGGACGACGTTTATCAATAATGGCTATGGGAGCACCAATCCGCTCAGCCATATCTCTGGCCCTGGTAACTCCACCCAAGTCCGGTGAAACAACAATAACATTGTCTATCCTGTTTTGAAGAAAATGCTGTGCCAATATCGGAACCCCGGGCAAATGGTCCACAGGTATATCAAAGAAACCTTGTATCTGACCTGCATGCAAATCCATTGTTATAACCCTTCGGGCACCGCTGGCAAAAACAAGATTGGCCACCAGCTTAGCAGTAATGGGATCCCTAGCCCTGGTTTTTCGATCCTGCCGGGCATAACCGTAATATGGGAGAACTGCTGTAATTCTTCTTGCGGAAGCCCTGCGAACTGCATCCACCATGATTAGCAATTCCATTATGTTTTCATTTACCGGTGACGAAGTGGGCTGGATTATAAATACATCTGAACCCCTTACGCTCTCATTTATCTTTACATGAATCTCCCCATCACTAAAATGACTTACCTTAGAATCACCTAATGGGACTCCTAAGTAACGAGCTATTTCCTCAGCTAACCGGGGATTTGCATTTCCTGTAAAAATTTTGAGTTTTTTGCGGGAACTCATTTAACAATACCTCCATTTTTTCGTGATGGGTCATTAGACACCTATTTATTTTTTATCTTTATTACGTCGTAAAGACCAGTTGGGAATGATTCTTTGTTTGTCTCGAGAAACTCCCAAAGCGTCTTTGGGCACATCATTGATAATGGTGGACCCTGCCCCCACCACTGCCCCGGAACCTACTTTAACAGGGGCAACAAGATTGGTATTGCTTCCTATAAAAGCGTTGTCCTCTATAACTGTGCTCCACTTTTTTTCCCCATCATAATTACATGTGATGGTACCTGCACCGATATTTACCGACTCTCCCAATATCGCATCGCCAATGTAACTCAGGTGCGGTATCTTAGAATTCTTACCTACCAGAGCTTTTTTTAGCTCCACAAAATCTCCCACTTTGTTTCCTCCGGCTAATAAACAGCCCGGTCTTATATATGAATAAGGTCCTATTAAACTATCGGAGCCAATTTCACTGCTTTCCACTACAGACTGCCTAACTATAACATTATCTTTCACCCTGGCATCAGCTAAATGACTAAAAGGCCCGATAATACAGCCTTTTCCAATAACTGTTTTACCTTGAATAATGGTGCCTGGATGAATAACAGTGTCCTTGCCTACAACAACTCCATAATCAACATAAACAGTTACCGGGTCTACAACGGTTACCCCGGAAATCATCAATTCTTTATTAATACGATTCCTCATTATACTCTGTGCCAAAGCCAGATGGCTGCGATCATTTACCCCCATAATTTCATCAGGATCATCTACACTTACCGCTCCCACAAACTTATTCTCCCTGACATAGTTACCGATGATATCGGTGAGATAGTATTCCCCCTGAGAGTTTTCAGGTCTTAAAAGATTTAAAGCATCAAATAAACCTTGGGCCTGAAAACAGTAAACACCAGTATTAATTTCCTTGACCATGAGTTCTTCCTTAGAAGCGTCTTTTTGCTCAATAATTTTTAAAACACGGCCATTATTATCTCTGATAACCCGACCATAACCACAAGGATCATCCACTATGGCAGTGAGCAGCGTGGCAGATGCTCCTGTTTCTTTGTGGGCTGATGCCAGTCTTTTTACAGTGTTTGCAGTTATTAGGGGAGTGTCCCCGCAAAGCACCAAAATATCACCGTTATAATCTTTTAAAATTTCTTTTGTTTGCTGCAAAGCATGAGCTGTCCCCAACTGCTCGTGTTGAAATACAACCTCTGCTTTACCCGTCACTTCTTTTTGAACCATTTCACCACCAAAACCTACCACCAATACAACTCTGTCTGCACCTGCCTGCTGTGTGGTGCTTATCACATGACTAACCATGGGGACACCACAGACATTATGCATTACTTTGGGAATATCAGACTTCATCCTTGTCCCTTTACCGGCGGCAAGTATAACAGCTGCCAGGCCCATTGCTAAAATCCTACCTTTCTAATAATTTAAAAATTTTAATATCTTTTTTCTACAAATAAGGCAAAGATACTCATTATAATATTATTAATAAACACAATTATTTATACAATTTACTAGATTCAACATAAACGGATATTTCCCTTTCTTCGGAATCTAAAATTAAGGTTTTAAAAAGAAATGCTTTTGGGGTCACGAACTTTAAGAGGTTCAGGGCAAGAATTTTGTATATGATTGCATGGATGCGGCCGCAGCTTAAGTAAGTGCATGGATGCCAATAACAGCTCATAGAAAAACTGTGACCATTAAATCGATCACAGTTTCGTTTTATTTATTATTATTGAGTCTACACTAGCAATTGACAGATAGCATTTCTTAAAATTCTCGATTCTGACTTCTGGATTCTGGATTCTTCTTAATTCCTGTGTCGACCACAGTAAGGTTATATTTACTCTCCCATTATGGGGTCGACCCCAACAATTGACAGAGAGCCACTTTATCACTGTGCAGCTTCAAATGCCTCCAACACAGCATTTTGAATGATTTCGCGGGCAGAGGCGGTAATGGGGTGTGCTATATCCCGGAACTCGCCATCAGGGGTTTTTCTACTAGGCATAGCCACGAAAAGACCATTTTGTCCCTCCACTACTTTTACATCATGGATCACAAACATATCGTCCAAAGTCACTGATACAATGGCCTTCATTTTTCCTTCTGTTAAAATTTTGCGCACCCTTACATCGGTTACAATCACACTACACGCCCCTTTCCATTGTTGGGTTATACTTGTTGATTTGGGTATAATTCTCCATTAATGGAAAAATTCCTTCATTAATTATATTGATTTCACATTTTTTAAGATAGATTTATAAAACCTCCAGGGAATATCCCGCTTGTTTTAATATATCAATGATTTCCCCAACCTGATTTAGGTTTCTGGTCTCTAGTACAAACTCAACCTCGGCATCTTTAATGGAAATACGGGGACTGATTCTATCATGTTGAATCGAAATAATATTTACCTTATGCTCGGATATCAAAGAAATGATTTTTTGCAAACTGCCGGGTCGGTCTGAAATAACAGTTCTTAATCGCAATCTGCGTCCAGATTTAACCAGACCCCTTTCTATAACGGTGGAAATTAGATTTACATCTACATTCCCCCCGCTAATCAGCACCACTGTCTTGAGTCCCCTGACGTTCAATCTTCCATTCAGTAAAGCTGCCAAAGCTGCAGCGCCCGCACCCTCAGCAATTAACTTAGTTCTCTCCAATAAAAGCATCATTGCCTGAGTTATTTCTTCATCATTTACCAGAACGATATCGTCAACATATTTTGAAATTAATTTCTCTGTAATTAAACCAGGATTTCTGACATAAATACCGTCCGCAATAGTACCGGAAGAGCCAGAAACCTTTGGAGAGAAACCTTTCCACTTCTGATACATAGCGGAAGCAGCATCGGATTGAACTCCAAACACCTTTGCTTTGGGACTTAAAGTTTTAACAACAAAGGCTATTCCGGAAAGAAGACCTCCACCCCCCACCGGAGCAACTACTGCCTCTACAGTAGGAAGCTGATTCAATATTTCTAGTCCCAAAGTACCTTGACCCGCTATTACCTCCGGATCATCAAAGCTATGTATATATGTTGCTCCGGTTTCCTCCCTAATCTCCAAAGCCTTTGCATAAGCATCATCATAGTCCTGCCCCCATAGAATAACCTCCGCACCATAACCCTGGGTAGCCAAAACTTTGGATATTGGTGATGCAACAGGCATCACCACTTTTGCCCTAATCCCGGCTCTGGCTGCTGCATAAGCTACACCCTGGCCATGATTACCTGCCGAAGCAGTTACAACACCCATAAATCTTTCTTGCTGCTTCAGGCCATTTATTTTGTTTAAAGCACCCCTGATCTTAAAAGATCCTGTCTTCTGCATATTTTCCAGCTTAAGATATATATGGGCATCGGTTAAGTTGCTGAAAGTAGTGGAGTAATCCAGAGAAGTCTTATGAACAGCACCTTGCAATAGCTGCCCAGCTTTTTGCACCTTTTCAATGGTTAATTCCGACATGATCCATCCCCCGAAAAAGACATCACCTTATATCTTATACCAAAGACTTTTTTTTATCCCGCAATTACACGATTATGATGTTTTAGGATATGGTTGGATATTAACGATATCGGTAATTAATTTTGGTTTGCTGATATAATAACCCTGACTAAATTCTACTCCAAGCTTTTTTAACTCATCCAGTATCTCTCTGCTTTCTACATATTCTGCAATTGCCTTCTTACCCAAAGCCTTTGCCACATTACTAATCGCCTCAACCAACGCTCGGTGTGTGGAATCCTGATCTAAATCCCGCACAAAAGAACCGTCAATCTTAATGTACTCCGCTGGAAGCATACGCAGATAAGAAAATGAAGAAAACCCTATACCGAAATCATCCAGAGCAAAGGTACACCCCAATTTTCTTATTCTGCTAATCCATCTCTCGGCATGTATAATATCCTTAACAGCATTAGTTTCAGTAATTTCAAATCCAATCCTTGAGGGTACTATTTTTTGCTCCTTTATTTCCTTTTCTATATAATCCAAGAGATCTTGATCCCCAAAGCTTGCACCAGAAAGATTAACCATCAAGTTAATATCCGGATAAGATTTCAATATACCAAAACAGGCTTTTACAACCCACAGATCAATCTGGGGCATTAACCCAAACCTCTCGGCTACCGGGATAAATGTGTTGGGCATAACCAGATTGCCGCGGTCATCCTTTATCCTTAACAAAACCTCGTAGTGATTGATTACGCCGTCATCATTTCTGATGACCGGTTGAAAGTAAAGCACGAAATCATTGTTTACCAGAGCTTTTTTAATAGTTCCCACCATTATATTTGTTTCGGCAAGGTTATCTGTCAAGTCTTGCTTTGCATCTATTAAAATTACTTTGTTTCTTCCGACATCTTTAGCCATATATAAAGCACTGTCTGCATATGATAGCAATTTTTGAGGGCATAAGTTGCCGTTGATAACCACCAAGCCGATGCTTATGGTAAGATTAAAGCACTGTTTTATATAGGCCAAGCATAACTCTTCCTGCTCAATAACTAGCCTAAGTTTTTCCGCTATTTCTTTGGCCTTTTCGATATCTGTATCTTCAAGAATAATAGCAAATTCGTCTCCACCGATTCTAAACAGAAGGTCACTTTCCCTAAGATTGGATTTAATGAGATTAACAAATGTTATCAGTATTTCATCGCCCGCTATATGACCTAAGGAATCATTTACAATCTTAAAATTATCCAGATCAATCATCAGAAGGGCACTCTGTTTTCCCCTTTTAGCACTTCCCACAGTACGCTTTAGATTGTCCTCTAAAGAGTATCTGTTTGGTACATTAGTTAACGGATCATGAGTAGCCAAATACTTTAACTGATTCTCCATTTTTTTCCTTTGAGTAACATCCCTTATGGCTTCAATAGCCCCCACTATTTCCCCGTCTTTGCTGAACAAAGGGGATGCAGTTGCCCACAAAAAAGCACCTTTTCCCTCAAAGGCCTGGGGAACAAAAGTTTCGGAATAAAAAATATTGCCTCTTTTTTCAATAAAATCATATTGACTTCTAATTTCCTCGCTGTCCTCCAAAATCAGATCGATTAATATCGGCCTTGGAGTTCCGTAAAAAGGTAGAGAGTAAGCATAATCACCTCGATAAAGAATATCCTTGCTTTTTATACCGGTCATCTTTTCAATAGCCTTATTCCAGGCAATAACTTTTCTATTTTTGTCTACAACAAATGTTGCATCGGGAAGGAAGTAAATAATATCGAATAGCTGCTGTGGTGTGGCTTTTAATTCCTTTAAACTGTTTTCCAGAT
>CAZHAJ010000104.1:0-6470 GCA_964530215.1 uncultured Peptococcaceae bacterium
ACCCTTACCGCTGCAGTAATTAAGGATAAAGATCTGATTTTAGCTCACGTGGGTGACAGTCGGGCTTATTTGGTGAGGGATGGTAATATAAAACCTCTGACCGAGGATCATTCTTTGGTTCAGGAATTGTTGAGACACGGTGGGATAACCAGAAAACAAGCAAGGGAACACCCCCAAAGGAACGTACTGACAAGGGCTTTGGGAATCAAGCCATCGGTGGAAGTTGATGTTAATGAGTTTATGGTGGCTAGCGGTGATATTATAATTTTGTGTACAGATGGACTATACAATCTGGTAAGTGATAAATTTATACTGGAATCAGTGCTTGGCGCATCTGATCCCGATGAGATAACCAAAAATTTGGTTGATGCGGCTCTAAAAGCCGGTGGTGCTGATAATATTTCTGTGATAGCGGTTGAAATCGATGATTAGAAAAGATGAAATGAAGCTATTGTTGGCGGGTGCACTATTTATAGCCGCCGGAGGTTTCACGCTGTTTTTATGGCAAAAAGATGACGCCAGAATGATTTTTGTGGGTGCGTCAGTACCGGTGTTGGCCTATATTTTGGTGAGCATCAGCTGGCAGTTTGTGGGTTTTAAAGGAGATCAGTATCTTTTACCTGTTGTGGCGGTGTTTTCATACACCAGCCTTATTTTTCTGTATAGACTATATCCAGAATATGCCTTAAGGCAGTTTGTCTGGATGATGATTGGACTATTTTTTCTTTTCATTACTACCAGGATTTTTTCAAACTACAAGTGGCTGTCCGAATATAAGTATATATATGGACTGTTGGGAGCGATAATGCTGATTGTTCCCATATTTTTGGGCATAGAACAAGGCGGTGCAAAAAGTTGGCTTGATTTCGGAATTTTTAATGTACAGCCTTCAGAATTTGTTAAAATATTGGTGGTATTATTTCTTGCTTCCTTTATGTCTGAGAACAAAATGGAACTCATCAGAGGGTCCAACTCCTTTATGGGTTTTAATATGCCTGGAATCAAAGAATGGGGCCCACTGTTGGGCATGTGGGGTATTTCTCTGATAATACTTGTTTTTCAAAGGGACTTGGGTACAGCCTTAATTTACTTTGGCACATTTCTTGCTATGGTTTATGTTGCCACGGCAAGACTGCTTTATGTTTTGTCTGGATTTGCTTTGTTTGCGGCAGGGAGCTCTTTTAGTTATCTCATTTTTGACCACGTCAGGCAAAGGGTTAACATATGGCTGCTTAATCCATATAATTTTATAGATCTACAGGGACAAGATTATGATCAGGCATACCAGATAGTACAGTCCCTATTTGCTATTGGGGCAGGAGGTTTGATTGGTGCCGGACTGGGTGAAGGCTACCCCAAATTTATACCGGCAGTTCATACTGACCTTATTTTTGCCGCCATCACAGAAGAATTGGGATTGATGGGTGGATTGGGGATAATCCTTCTATATATCTTTTTTGTTTATAGGGGGCTAAAGGTGGCCTTGGCGGCGAAGGACGATTTTTCGAAATTACTGGCATCGGGATTAACCGCCCTCATGGCATTACAGTCTTTTATTATAATTGGAGGAGTAACTAAGCTTCTTCCTTTAACAGGGATAACCCTTCCCTTTATTAGCTATGGAGGCAGTTCACTGGTGGCAAATTACATTATTCTAGGGATGCTGTTAAGTATATCCCATGAGGGGCACTCATGAATGAAAACATTAAGAAACTAGGTTACTTTTTCATAATTATTTTTTCCATTTTGGGGGTTTATCTTGGGTATCTTAATTCGATATTGGGTCCCAAAATGGCTGTTGATCCCCACAATAGACGTTTGGCAGCAGCTGAGCAAGCAATAGCACGGGGGACTGTTTATGATAAGCATGGCGTTGTATTAGCCGAGGACAAAGAGGTTAACGGAATAAAAAGACGAAATTATCCTTTGGGTATCAGTGGTGCACATTTGGTGGGATATGTATCACAGCAATATGGCCGGACGGGAGTTGAGTCTGTTTTTGATCAATATCTTTTGGGAATTGATCAGGCAGGGAAAATTAAGTCCATGTTGGATAAGTTATTTGGCAGACAACAGTTGGGATATGATATTGTCTTAAGTATAGATGCAAAGTTGCAGAGAGAAGCTGCAAATTTATTAAAAGGGAGGAAGGGGGCAGTGGTTGCCCTTGATCCCAAAAGCGGAAAAATATTAGCTATGGTAAGTTTACCTTCTTTTGACCCTAATTTGATAGACACCGTTGTGGGTAACAAGCAAACAATGCAGAACGGTAATAACATTAATATTCCTATTACCGGTTATGACATGCTGGTGGAACAGTCCCAGTCAGCACCTTTATTAAACAGGGCCTCTAGGGGTATTTATCCTCCCGGATCTGTCTTTAAAATCATCACCGAGGCCGGTGCATTGGAAGCTAACCCTGTAAATATTGATAGAAAATATGATTGTGAAGGTAGTCTAGAGATAGATGGATTTATCCTAAAGGATCTGGCCCGTCACGGTTTGGTAGACCTAAACAAAGGGATGGCTTTATCCTGCAACACTTATTTTGCTTCATTGGGTTTGGAGTTAGGTGAAGAGAAATTTAAAAATACCGTTAAATCTTTTGGTTTTGAGCTAATAGATTATACTGATTCAGGAAAACAGGTGGGACAATACCCGGTGATTAATGGAGAAGTACCCTTTAATCCCGGCACGGTTCCTGCAAATACTTTTTCTCAGGCAGAGCTGGCTTCATCGGCAATGGGTCAAGGAAGAGTATTGGTAAGCCCTCTTCAAATGGCGTTGGTGGCATCTGCAGTAGCCAATGGAGGAGTTATTAAAAAACCAAGCATACTGGAATATGTGGTTTCTAAAAATGGTCTGGTAATTAAAAAGGGGACTGCGGAGACATTATCCACTCCCATTACTTCCCAAACAGCCGGAATACTTGCTCAAGCCATGGTGGAGACAGTGAGGTCAGGTACCGGAACCACTGCTTCAATATCCGGTATACAGGTGGCGGGAAAAACAGGTTCTGCTCAAAATCCAAGTGGTGATACCCATGCTTGGTTTATCGGCTTTGCTCCGGCAGATGAGCCTGAGATTGTGGTTTCGGTAGTTGTGGAAAACGCTGGTGGAGGATCTGCCGTGTCCGCTCCCATTGCTAGGGAAATAATAAAACAATATTTAAATTTTAAATAATTAATGTGGTATCTAAGGGGGTGAAAGACAATGATTGGGAAATTGCTGGGTAATCGATATGAAATAGTAAAACAATTGGGTGGCGGCGGAATGGCCGTTGTATACAAGGGTAAGGATACCATATTAAACCGCATGGTTACTATCAAACTTCTGAGAGCTGAGTTTACTTCAGACGAAGATTTCGTCCGCAGATTCAGACGGGAAGCACAGTCTGTGGCCAGTCTTTCTCATCCCAATATCGTCAGTATATATGATGTAGGCAAAGAAAATGATTTGCATTACCTGGTGATGGAGTATGTTGACGGTGAAGATTTGAGAAGTGTCATTAAAAGGGAAGGCCGTCTGGAGCAAAGCAGAGCTGTGAAAATTGTCCAACAGATTTGTGACGCCCTTGAACATGCTCATGAAAGTCAAATTGTTCATAGAGATGTTAAGCCGCACAATATATTGCTGACCAAAGGTGGAAGGGCAAAGTTAACGGATTTTGGAATAGCCAGAGAAGCCAGCACAGTCACCATGACCGGTTCGGATACTATTGTGGGTTCAGTTCATTACTTGTCCCCAGAGCAGGCCAGAGGCGAAGTGGCCGGTCCTAAATCAGATATATATTCCTTGGGAATCTCGTTTTATGAGATGCTTACCGGAGGTGTTCCTTTTACCGGGGATACTCCTATAGCCATAGCTTTAAAGCATATTCAAGATAATCCTAAACCAATCAGCATGGTAATCCCTGATATTTTGCCAGAGATTGAGCATGTAGTCATGAGGGCTCTGCAAAAGGATCCCGATAAAAGGTTTAGTACCGTGGGAGATATGTCTTTTCAATTGGAGGAGGCATTAATAAACAATGATTCAGATACCACCAGGATAATTCCATTAAATCCATTGGAAGAAAAAATGCTTAAAAAAGCAGATATAAATAAGCAGAATAGATCTGAATATTATCAGCAGAAACCTGAAGTGGTTGCCGTAGGTTCTAAAAGAATTTCCCCCGCAGGTTGGGCCATGATAATCACCTTGATAATATTGCTTTTTGCAGGATTTGCTTACGGATACAATAAATATATTAATGTCCCTGAAATGGTTGTTCCCGACGTTGTGGGCAAAGAACTTCAGGAAGCTCAGCAAATATTGGCAGACAAAGGACTAAAAAGCAAGGTGGTGGAAAAATATCACCAAACTGTTCCCGAAGGGGTGGTTATTTCACAGGATCCCAGTTCTGAAGGCCCTCCTGTTAAGATAAACAGGATTATAGAGTTAACGGTAAGCAAAGGTGCAGATTTAGGAACTGTGCCCAATGTGGTTAAACTCAGTCTAGCTGAAGCTAGAGCTAAGCTAACCGAAGCAGGCTTTGAAGCGGATGAGTCTGTTAAAGAAGTGGCCAGTGCTGAAATTGAGGAAGGTTTTGTGGTAAGTCAACAGCCTGATGCTTACTCCAGAGCTCCAAAAAGAACGAAAATAACACTAACCGTTTCAAAAGGGCCGGAAACTGCGTTGACCATGGTGGATCTAAAGGGGTTAACATTGGAGCAAGCCAGAATTAAGTTGAGTGAGCAAGGCTTAGAGATTAATCCAGATATACAGCATCAATCTAGTACCGATTATTTCAGAGGTCAGATAATTGCTCAATCACCCGGACCAGATCAACCGGTTACCAGGGAAACCTCGATAAAAGTAACGGTAAGTACCGGACCTGGCCCTTCCTTTAAGGAGGTTGATGTTACGGTTCAGGTGCCGGATGACGGAAATACACACGAAGTAAGAATATCTATTGCTGATGCCAACGGGACAAAGGATGTATACATCAGTACCCATTACCCCGGTGATAGAGTAAAACAAAGTGTACGATATTGGGGTAAAGCTGTTTTAAGGATTTATCTTGACGAGCAGCAGATTAAGGAAGAAAATTTGGATTAGGTGAGGTCTTTGTGATAAAGGGAGTTGTAATAAAAGCTTATGGTGGTTTTTACTATGTAAAGTCTGAAGATGACCTTTGGGAGTGCAGCTTAAGAGGTATATTCAGGCACCGCAACGTCGATGTGGTGGTGGGAGACCAGGTGGGAGTTAGTCCCCAGGGTGATTTTAAAGGTGTTATTGAAAAGGTTTTTTCGCGTAAAAACTTGTTAAACAGACCTTTAGTGGCGAACATAGATCAGGCGGTTATGATTTTTGCGGTGAAGGACCCTGAACCTTCCCTTACTCTGTTGGATAGATTTTTGGTTCAGATTGCGGCCCAGGGAATAACACCGGTTTTATGTTTTAATAAAGTGGATTTGCTCAAAGGCAAGGAAAATACTCTTTTAATTCCATATGTTAAAGCGGGATATAAGATAATAAATACCAGTACTAAAGATAATACCGGTATCCAATCCCTTAGGGACATATTAATTAAGGGAATAACAGTCTTTGCCGGTCCTTCAGGGGTAGGAAAAAGCAGCTTGTTAAACTCTATACAGCCGGGTCTTTCCTTAAAGACAGGGGAAATCGGCAGTAAAATCAGGAGAGGGAAACATACCACCAGGCATGTTGAACTGCTGTCTTTAAAGATTGGCGGTTTGGTGGCTGATACTCCCGGTTTTTCAAGCCTTTTTTTGCCTGACATAAGTAAGGAGGAGCTTTGTTATTATTATCCGGAAATAGAAAAATACTCTGAGGACTGTAAGTATAGGGGATGTCTGCATTATGCGGAACCTAAGTGTGCCGTAAAAGAAGCATTAGAAAGAAATGAAATAGATCGGGGCCGGTATTTGCGATACATTGAAATACTAGAAGAAATTATTGAAGAGGAAAGGAGTTTTTCATGATTAAAATAGCTCCATCTATTTTGTCATCAGATTTTACAATATTAGGTGAACAGGTACGGCTGGTTGAAGAAGCCGGGGCTGAATATCTGCATCTAGATATAATGGACGGGCATTTTGTTCCCAATATAACCTTTGGACCAACGGTAGTTGCTTCAATAAGAAAAATATCAGGAATGATCTTTGACGTTCATTTGATGATTGAAAATCCTGACTGTTATATAAAAGATTTTATTGATGCCGGGGCAGATATAGTAACAGTGCATGCTGAAACTTGCAAACATTTGCATAGGACACTTCAATTGATAAAAAATTCGGGGGTTAAGGCAGGGGTTGCCCTAAATCCCCATACGCATCCTTCTTGTCTTGAGTATGTTTTGCCCATGTTGGATCTGGTTTTGGTAATGTCGGTAAACCCGGGTTTTGGAGGTCAGGATTTTATAGCGGAAAGTTTGCCAAAAATCAGACTTGTCAAGCAGATGATTA
>CAZHAJ010000105.1:0-6435 GCA_964530215.1 uncultured Peptococcaceae bacterium
CATTTGGCAATATTTTTAAGTTAAAAATTTTTCATTGTTTTTACATTGCAGTATGGGGGTGAAGTGTTGGCTATACAAGAGGTAAGGGTAATAAATAAGTCTGAACTGCCGGATACACTAGGCGAATCTTTACTCTATGAGATCCGTAATACCCTCGGCATTAAAGATATATCAGGTGTAAGGACCGCCAAAGTGTATCGTTTCGAGGGAATAAGTGAAGATGAAGCTAGCT
This sequence comes from uncultured Peptococcaceae bacterium, assembly GCA_964530215.1. Classification (GTDB taxonomy): domain Bacteria; phylum Bacillota; class Desulfotomaculia; order Desulfotomaculales; family Desulfocucumaceae; genus JAAXTT01. The sequence goes on from CAZHAJ010000105.1 coordinate 233, forward strand.
ATATGGCAAAAACATTGCTTGCTGAAGGTATATTTCAGGAGTTCAGTATAAATAATCCTATTTTAAAAGGCGATAGGATTATTGAAGTGGCATATAAACCGGGGGTAATGAATCCCGAGGCGTCTTCTTTGATGAAATCAGCACAGGATCTCGGAATAAATAATATTATAGCTGCTGATTCCAGCAAGGAATATGCTTTTTTCGGGATTGGGGCCCATTCGGAAAACGTAGATGTTATAGTAAAGAGATTACTGGTTAATGATACAATAGAGAGAGTTGTCACCAAGAAAATTGACACTTTAATTATCAAAGGAAAACCTGGTTTTACAGAAATAATCCCCATTAGAGATATGACTGACGAACAACTGATGGAACTGAGTCAGGACAAACTCTTTCTTGATTTAGAGGAAATGCGCACAATTAAAAACTATTTTGTCGAGCTGGAAAGGGACCCCACAGACTGTGAAGTGGAATCTCTGGCTCAGACATGGTCTGAACATTGCGGTCATAAAACCTTTAGGGCAGAATTGTTAGTGGACGGAGAAACCAAAACCCCGCTGCTAAAAAGGTTGCAGCAGGCTACCAAAGAAGCCAGCCACCCACTGGTTCTTTCTGCTTTTGTGGACAATTCCGGTGTGATGTCCTTTTATGATGGATGGGCTATATGTGGAAAAGTAGAAACCCACAACTCTCCGTCGGCAATAGAACCCTACGGTGGAGCAATGACCGGAAGCGGCGGTGTTTTCAGAGATATTATGGGAACAGGGTTGGGCGCAAAAGTCATAGCATCCACTGATATGTTTTGTTTTGCACCTCCATGGATGGAGACGTCGGAGGTGCCTCCGGGGTGTCTGCAGCCTAAATACTTGCTGAGAAAAGTGGTTTCCGGGGTAAGGGACTATGGTAATCGCATGGGCATTCCCACTAATAATGGATCAGTCCACTTCCATCCTGATTTCAAGGCAAAACCCACCGTCATTGTGGGAGCTTACGGATTGCTTCCTGAACATGGAAGTAAGAAGGGTACACCTCAGGTGGGTGATTTGGCAGTTGTTATGGGGGGGAGAACCGGTCGCGACGGTATCCACGGAGCAACGTTTTCCAGCGGAGAAATGACTCACCGGACCATTGAGGTTAACGCCAATGCAGTCCAAATTGGAAATGCCATAGAGGAAAAAAGAACAGCCGATGCACTATTGGCTGCCAGCTCAGAAGGATTAATCAGAGCGGTTACAGACTGCGGTGCCGGAGGTTTTGGCTCAGCTTTAGGAGAGATGGGTTCAGAAACGGGTGTCGAGGTGTGGCTGGAGAAAGCACCGCTGAAATACCAAGGTCTCTCACCATGGGAAATATGGTTGTCCGAAAGTCAGGAACGGATGGTATTGGCAATTAAACCTGAAAATTGGCTAAGGCTCAGCGAAATATGCAAGATGTATAATGTCGAGGCAGTTGTCCTTGGCAAGTTTACAGATGATAATATGTTAAAAGTAACTTATGAAGGTGAGACAGTTTGTCTTCTTGATATGGAATTTCTCCATGAGGGTTTTCCCACAAGAAAACTTACTGCCACCAAAGTTTTACCAAAGGACAAAAAGGCAGACATAAAACCGCCTGATAATTGGATCAGTGCGTATTGTGATGTAATGTCTCATCCCGATGTCTGTTCAAAAGAACCCATTGTTAGAATGTATGATCATGGTGTGCAAGGCTCCAACAGCCTGGCACCATATTCCGGAGTTAAAGGGGATGGACCCAATGATGCTGCGGTAATATCTCCGATTTACGGTAAAAAATATGGGGTTGTCATAAGTCACGGTATGAATCCGGTACTGAATAATATAAATCCGTATTACGGCAGTATCTGGTCAGCAGCAGAAGCAGTATCAAATGCTGTGGCAGTGGGTGCAGACCCTTCAGAACTTTGTTTGATTGATAATTTTATTTGGCCTTTTCCTGACGAGGAGTCTTTAGGTGCGCTGGATATGTCGGTGGACGCATGTGTTGATTTTGTAAAAGAGTCAGGCATGCCCTTCATTTCTGGGAAGGACAGTCTCTCCAGCACTTATCGAGGTGCTGATGGAACAGTTATCAAGATTCCACCTGTATTATGTATTTCGGTTTTCGGTCGTATTATTGATGTAACCAAGACAGTATCTGCTGATTTCAAGGAACCAAACTCTGTTATTTTGCTGGTGGGGCAGCGAAATACAAATGAAATGGCAGGTTCTGTGTACAGCAGATTGCTGGGATCTGAAGGTACTAACCTCCCCAAAGTGGATCTAAAGACATTGAACAATGTGTTCAAATCTTTGTATAAGGCAATTTCAGGTGGTAAAATTAAGTCCTGTCACGATATTAGTGAGGGTGGACTTGCAGCAGCTTTGGCTGAAATGTGTTTCGGCGGAGAAATTGGTGCAAATATCAGTTTGCAAAGTTCTGACAACCCTGAAGAATTTATGTTCAATGAAACTTCCGGAACTTTTCTAGTAGAAGTGAAAGATGAATCAGATGTTCAAAAATTCTTTAAAGATATTCCGTTTAGAGTAATCGGAAAAACCATCGCAGACAGAACTATTACATTAAATTATTCAGGTAACCGGCTGTTCAGCATTGAATTAGATAAGCTTAGGGATGCTTGGAAGGCTCCCATGAAGGAGGTATTTGGACCATGAAACCCAAAGTCTGCCTACTAAGGACCGATGGCACCAATTGTGATAACGAAACCTCTTATGCCTTCGAAAAGGCCGGTGCTGAATGCAAAATGGTGCATGTCAATCAGCTTAGAACCGGAGAAGAAGATTTATCTCATTACCAACTTTTGGTCTTATCCGGAGGCTTCTCCTATGGAGATGACGTTCATTCTGGAAAAATATTGGCTGTGGAGTTAACATCCTTTCTCAAAGAAAGCCTTCAGAGCTTTGTTGATAGCGGCAAGCCGATTTTAGGAATTTGCAACGGATTTCAGGTTTTGGTAAGGACGGGGCTTTTGCCTGACGGCAGGATGGGTCATATTAATAGCACTTTGATGAATAATGATAGCGGCAGATTTGAATGTCGATGGATTAATACCAAAGTAGAAGAAAGCCCTTGTATTTTCACCAGGGGTATGACAGGATCGATAATCAGTATGCAATCAGCCCATGGAGAAGGAAAGTTTTTCACCGATCAAGAACAATTAAAAAAACTGGAAAACTCAAACAGAGTGGTTTTTAGATATGTTAATGATAGCGGTTCACCTACCATGGAGTATCCATATAACCCCAACGGCTCGTTAAATTCCATAGCTGGTATATGTGACGAAACCGGTTTGGTGCTGGGCCTTATGCCCCACCCCGAAAGATTTGTGGAACTGCATCAACATCCCAATTGGCGCAGGGGACATTTGGAAAGCGCTCATGGCCTACCAGTGTTTATCAACGCAGTAAACTACTGTCAACAGATGTGATTAATACCTTTTTCTAAATTGCAATTATTAGCTATATTGATAGAATAAAGGGATAGTTAAAAGGGGAAGATTGTAATCTTGCTTATAATTAGAAAGGCACAGATGTGCGACATTGAAGATGTTCACTATTTAATTACTAACTATGCAGACGATGGCCTGATGCTGGCTAGATCAAGATCCATGCTTTATGAAGGGATTAGAGAAATAACTGTGGCTGAGAAAGACGGTAGATTGGTGGGTGCGGGAATGCTTCATGTTATGTGGGAAGATTTAGCAGAGATTAGAGCACTGGCAGTGCATCCCCAATATAAACTTCAGGGCATAGGAAGTAAAATGCTGGAGGAATTTTTGGCTGAAGCTAGAGAATTAAAAATACCAAGGGTATTTGCCCTTACCTATCAAGCAGGCTTTTTTGTAAGATGTGGATTTACAATAGTTCCGAAGGAGAGCTTACCGCAAAAGATGTGGAGGGAATGCATCGATTGCCCCAAATTTCCTAATTGTGACGAGGAAGCTGTTCAGATAGACTTGGAAACATAGTAATTGCTGATGAGCCATTGGCCCACGCCAATGGTTTTTGTTATTCTAAAAGCAATTTTAGGAAGTGTTATATGTTTTTTCTTGTGAGAGCAAAGATAGAATTGGTTGGAATTATAACTACAGTACATATATAATAGTTAGTAATCACGAATTAAATAAAAAAGGATGGTCTGTTTATGGGTGAAAAGATAAGAATTGCTGTGCTTTTCGGAGGTCAATCTGGCGAGCATGAAGTGTCTATTAATTCGGCAGTTTCCGTAATAAATGCTTTAGATAGATCAAAATATATAGTGAAGCCGGTGGCAATAACCCGTGAGGGTACATGGGTTGCTGGTATAGAACCAGGGAGGTTGGCTAACGGGGAAAATCCTTTAGATTTGGCGGGAAAAGAATCTGGGATATCTAAGGTATTTCTTCCCGGGGATCCCGGCATAAAAGCCCTTGTAGCAATGGATAACGATAGATGTTGGAAGGATAGTGAACAAGTCGATGTGGTATTTCCTATACTCCATGGAACCTTCGGTGAAGACGGCACAGTGCAGGGCCTATTAGATCTGGCTAATATTCCTTATGTCGGTTCGGGTGTTTTAGGTTCATCGGTGGGAATGGATAAAGTAATAATGAAAATGATATTGGCACAACACGGTTTACCCCAGATAGATTATACCTATTGCCTACGGAAAGACTTTGCCAAAGATCCCGATTCCATCGCAAAGGAAGTTGAGCATCAATTAGGCTATCCCTGTTTTGTTAAGCCAGCTAATATGGGGTCTAGTGTGGGAATTTCCAAGGCACATAACAGAAGAGAATTGTTGTCAGCTATTAGCGAAGCTGCCAAATATGACAGAAAAATTATAATGGAAGAATTTATAGATGGTCGTGAAATTGAGGTTAGTGTATTGGGCAATGATAATCCATGTGCATCAATTGCAGGTGAGATTATTCCACTTAAGGAATTTTATGACTATGAAGCAAAGTATGTTGACGGTTATAGTGAACTTAAAATCCCGGCAGACTTATCCGGTGAAATAGTTAAGCATCTGCAGACTTTGGCGGTAAGGGTGTTTAAAGCTTTGGATTGTGCAGGAATGGGCAGGGTAGACTTCTTTATTGGCAAAGAAGACGGAAAAGTTGTAGTAAATGAAATAAACACTATCCCGGGTTTCACCAAGTTCAGTATGTATCCGAAACTATGGGAAGCATCCGGATTAAGTTACTCTAAATTATTGGATCGTTTAATAGAGTTGGCAATTGAAAGACATAATGATAAAAATATTTCTTTGACCACTTATCAAAGGTAACATATTAAATCTAAAAAATAAATTGATACAGGAATACCCCCGGTTAATAATGGAAACAATTTGATTATAGCTTTCTATCGGGGGTATATTTATGAATTATGAGCGCAATACTTTTGCCAAAGGTTTGGATTTTTACGGTACTCTAATACCTATTTTGCTGATTACATGGACAGGTGGCAAATTAATAACAGGTTTTAGTTTTATTTCTGCCACGCTTATTTCTATTCCTTTTATGATAGTGGAAATATATTTAGCTTTTCGCCTAAGGGATATATTAAGGAACAGGGCAGTATATCACAGAGAAAGATGGAAGGAAAACAGTCAATGCCAGAAGAGAATTAAACAAATAAATTCCGGTACGGAATTGACAAAGCTTGCTGTAGAAATAGTGGAAAAAATATCAGGTTTTAATAATATTCAAATGGCAGAAATTGATGATAAAGTTGAAGATATAGTACCTGTGCATGCGTTGCTGGACGAGGAACCAATAGCATTGGATTTTCTAATTAATTACAATGATAAACCAATTTCTGCAAACACAGTACTGAAAATTAAAGACAAAATGGTTAGTAACGGTTATACACTGGGGGCAATTTTTAGCAACGGCACTTTCACCTCTGATGCACGGAGGGCAGCTTTGGAAAACAGAAAGGTTCTAAAAATAGCTCTGGTAGACCTATACATGTTAGCGGAGTTAGCAAAAAAAACCAAACATCCCATCTATCAGCCCTATAAACCAGAAATTAAAGCTCCAGAAAATAATTATAAATATGCAAACTTAGCCAGAGCATCATTGACACAGGAAAAAATCAAAAGCTACCTGCTGACTGCTGCTTTGTTGATAATGATGTTATATTTCTTGAAAACAGATAATACAGCCCTAAGTTATATATATATATTTTTTGCCATTGTCAATT
>CAZHAJ010000106.1:0-6431 GCA_964530215.1 uncultured Peptococcaceae bacterium
GGACTGCAATCTGTGGCACAAGAGGCTGGAAAGTTCCGGGCTCCTCCTGTTTTGAGGAGGATAAGGACATGAAGATATATCTGAGGGAGCTAAGTAGGTTGGAAACTTCTATAAAATGTGCAGTTTCCGCAAAAGCAGATAATATTATTGTAATGATGCACTTTGTGCCCAGCAATGATAAAGGTGAGTATAGCGGCTTTGTGGAGCTGTTTAAAAAATATTCAGTTAAAACTGTAGTATATGGGCATTTGCACTCTAAGGGTTGCCGGTGCCGCCTTCCGGACAAAGCATGGGGAATTGATTTTCATCTTGTTAGTGCAGATTTTTTGGATTTCTCTCCCGCCCTGATAGACTTCCTGTAAAAAATATTCGATTATGAACAAACAAGCTCATAAAGAGCAAAATTTACTTTTTCTTTGTGCTTTATTTGCATTGTGTTAAAATATTTCAGTGGAAGGAGATGAATAGCCATGTCAGGACATTCAAAGTGGTCAACTATAAAAAGAAAAAAGGCTAAGATGGATGCCGTCAGAGGTAAAATTTTTACTCAAATAAGCAAAGAGATTATACTGGCTGCCAAGCAAGGCGGTGGCGATCCGGAAAAAAATTTCAGCCTGAAAAATGCAATTGCTAAAGCAAAGGAAAATAATATGCCCGGTGAAAATGTTCAGCGGTCAATTATGAAGGGTACAGGCGAGTTGGGTGGCGGTAACTATGAAGAGATTACTTATGAGGGTTATGGAGCCGGTGGTGTGGCCGTAATGGTTGATATAATGACAGATAACCGAAACCGTACAGCTGGAGAGATAAGACATCTGTTTTCTAAAAATGGCGGGAATCTCGGTGAGTCTAATTGTGTTTCCTGGATGTTTGAGAAAAAGGGTCTTATTGTGGTGGATGCCGATACCGACGTTGATGAAGATGAGTTAATGATTGTTGCCTTGGAAGCCGGAGCTGATGACGTTAAAGCAGAAGAGGATGCCTATGAAGTGCTAACTGATCCGGATGATTTTGAAGAAGTAAAAGAGAAACTAATAAGCAACGGGATTAATATCTCAACGGCTCAAGTGGCAATGGTTCCTAAAAATACTGTTAAGGTTTCCGGATCTCAGGCAGACCAAGTGTTAAAACTTTTGGACAGTCTGGAAGAGATGGATGATGTGGATGAAATATATACAAACTTTGAGATGGATGAAGATTAAGATCTAAAGCCAGGAAAGTAAATACAAGCTCTCTGTCATTGTTGGGGGAGACCCCATTAATGAAGAATAAGAACCAAACTGTGACTGACTTAAAATGTTGGTCACAGTTATTTTTATTAATAACTCATTAGTATAACCATTTGGATATCAGGTTTAAAATAACACAGTTTGGAAATAACTAGATGTAAAATATGGAGAGAGATGGTTATGCTTAAGAGGTTGCGTTGGTTGATAGCGGCAGGTTTGCTAACTATGGCGGTGGCATCGATTGTCTTTATCGGGCTTGGGTTAACTACCGGAGTAATGTCATATTCACCGGTATCGGTAAAGATGGCATCGGTTAGCCCTGGTACGGTCATTAGGGAAGAAAACAGCTACATATGTGGTGACACAGAAGTGGTATATCAGGCTCCAGCACCTGTAGATATTGTGAGAAAGGGAATTGATGGGATTAATTCTATGTATCCCGAAGAACAAGGCTGGGATATAGAAATTAAGAATGAAAAACTTATTGTTGTCAGAAAAAATATTGACGGTTTTTGTGGGCAGCATAGTTTGTATCGTCACTTAGGGATCCACAGAGACAGACTGGCAATATATCAAGGGCCCATGGGATTTGATCACAGAATACTGCGGGTGGAAGATAATAAATTAGTTGAAAATCTTCCTGAGTCTTTACGGGAAAAACTATACCAAGCAAGGGAGTTTAAACATCTTTCAGCAGAGGAAAAAAGTAAGTTAAGAGCGGAATTGGAGTACTCAGATGAGACATTATTAAACAGTTTCTTGGAGAATTTAGACGAAATTAATTAAAGATATGAGAATTAACAAATATAAACGAGGCCACGCTCTATTAACCAAGGCGTGGTTTTTTTCTGACCGGCAAAAAGATTAAAAGCAGGAAAACGGATTCAGTTCCAAGAAATTATAAACTGCAGTGCCAAAATGTTTTGGGTTGGAGTTGAGAAAAATCAAAATTTTAGGTATTGATCCGGGCACCGCCATTACCGGATATGGGGTTATTGACTATAATGGCAGGAATCTCCAGGTGTATGATTATGGTACAATAAGAACAGATTCCAAACTTGAGTTGCCTCAAAGGCTAAGTATCATATACCGTAGTGTCAAAGAAATAATTCAGGAGCAACGCCCAGACCATGTGGCCATTGAGGAATTGTTCTTTAATAAGAATGCCAAAACTGCTTTAGCTGTCGGACATGCTAGGGGAGTATCAATGCTGGCAGCAGTAGAATCAGGCCTGCCGGTTTTTGAATATACACCTTTGCAGGTCAAATTGTCGGTGGTGGGACAAGGAAGAGCAGTAAAGGAACAGGTACAATATATGATAAAAGCTCTTTTATGTCTTAAAGAAATACCTAAACCGGATGATGTGGCGGATGCATTGGCAGTGGGAATCTGTCATGCTTTCGGTTGGTCCGCTATGGAGGCGTTGCAAAGAAATGATTGCTTTTCTTAAAGGGCTTCTCTGCTCCATAAATAATGATAGTATAGTGGTGGATGTTAATGGTGTGGGTTATCAGATTCTGGTTCCCGGTTCTTTGTTCTCAAAGCTTCCCCCCTTGGGAAATGAGATACATATCTATACTCATATGGTTTTAAAGGAGGACGGAGCCAGTCTGTATGGTTTTGATGATGTTGATTACCTTAATTCATTTAAAATGCTTTTAAATGTCAACGGAGTAGGACCCAAAGGTGCTCTAAGTATTCTTTCCGTTACTACTTCGGAGGGATTGGCGCTTGCGGTATCTGACGAAAACGTCGGTTTGCTCTCAAGGGCATCCGGAATAGGCAGGAAAACAGCTCAGAGAATCATTCTGGAGTTAAAGGGCAAACTGGATTCAGGTCCCTTAAAACACCTCCAGGCAGCAACTCCCCCCAGTTTAAGCAATGATGCCTATGAAGCACTAATTTCCCTAGGCTTTGAAAGTTTTCAGGCTTCTTTGTCCGTTAAAAACGCCATTGCCGATTTAGGAGAAAAGGCTCAGTTGACTGAGGTGGTTCGACACGCTTTAAAGACGCTGGCAAACAGATAAAATGGTTTTATATAGGGATGGTTTTGCATGGTAAATAGAACTGATGGTGAAAGAATAATATCAGCCGAAGCTTTTCAGGAAGACTTTGAAAATGATTTAAGTCTCAGACCCCGGAAGCTTTCCGAGTATATTGGGCAAAATAAGGTAAAAGAAACTATTAATATATTTATTAAGGCAGCCAAGGAAAGGGGAGAGTGCTTGGATCATGTGCTCTTGCACGGTCCGCCCGGTCTTGGGAAGACCACATTAGCCAATATCATTGCTAATGAAATGGGTGTTAATATTAAAGTTACCTCTGGACCTGCCATTGAGAGACCGGGTGATTTAGCAGCTATTTTAACTAACCTTAATCCGGGGGAAGTTATCTTTATTGATGAAGTTCATCGCTTAAGCAGAGTTGTGGAAGAGGTTTTATATCCTGCAATGGAAGACCGTTCTATTGATATTATTATCGGTAAAGGACCGGGTGCACGTTCAATAAGGTTGGACTTGCCCCCCTTTACAATGATTGGAGCTACCACAAGAGCAGGTTTGATTACTTCACCCTTGAGGGACCGTTTCGGTGTTATCAGTAGGCTTGATTATTACGGGGAAGAAGATTTAGTGTGCATTATAAACAGGGCAGCCAACATACTTGATGTAGGGATTGATGGCGGTGGGGCTGCAGAGATAGCTCGCAGATCAAGGGGAACCCCTAGGATAGCAAATCGCCTTCTTAAAAGAGTTCGGGATTTTGCTCAGGTTAAGCACAGGGGCATAATCAACAGGGAAGTGGCGATAGAGGCACTGGAATTTTTTGAAGTTGACCCCTTGGGCTTGGATGAGATTGATCGCAGACTTCTGTGCATAATAATTGAACGATTTAAGGGGGGTCCGGTGGGTCTGGACACCATCGCGGCTTCTGTTGGCGAAGAGTCCGATACTATAGAGGACGTATATGAACCCTATTTAATGCAAATGGGACTTCTTTCAAGAACACCCCGGGGCAGAGTTGCCACTATTGTTGCCTATAAGCATTTGGGGATTGCAATGGGGGAGAATAACTAATAGTTGTCTAGGGATGGAGGATGTTAGAATTATGAATAAAGTGCTTCTTCATATGTGCTGCGCTCCCTGTTCAATTTATCCCCTAAAGATTTTGCAAGAAGAAACAGATGTAACGGGGTACTTTTTTAATCCCAACATACATCCATACACCGAATGGAAGGCCAGATGGGAAACCCTCAGACAATATGCAGAAGATATAAACCTTAAGCTGATTTTGGATGAACGTTATTTGCTGGAGGAATTCATTAGGGGAGCACTAGACCAGAAAGATATAAGATGTAAGTTTTGCTATGAATTAAGACTTCGCAATACCGCCCAAATGGCTAAAAAAAGGGGCTTTGATTGCTTTTCCACCACTTTGTTGGTGAGTCCCTATCAGAATCATCAAATGATTAAAGATATCGGTGAGTCAATTGCCGACACTGAGGGAGTCAGGTTTTTATACCGAGATTTCAGGCCGTGGTTTAGGGAGGCAAATAAGATTTCCCGGGATTTAGGTATGTACAGACAGAAATATTGTGGCTGTATTTTCAGCGAAAAGGAAAGATACTACAAGTCTAAGGAGAAAAACTTTGAGTAGTCCTCTGATACCAATAGGAAAAATGGTGCTGGCCGCAGGAATAATATTGATGCTTATAGGTTTAGTAATGGTGCTTTCCGGAAAATTTTTAAATCTAGGCCGGCTTCCCGGTGATATCTTTATTAAGAAGGAAAATTTTTGGTTTTACTTTCCTTTGGCATCCTCTATTGTACTGAGTATCGTGCTGACATTGATGTTAAACATTTTTTTTCGCAGGTAATAGTATGCTTGTGGCGTTAATGAATCTATTTGCGATGGAAGGAAATACATTTGAGCTTGTCGAAGGATTGACAGAGAATATAACGGCAGTAAAAACATTGGAGGAGCTTGGGAGATGTCGTACTTTAAGACTTATTTTAAAAAGTCATATAGAACTTTTATTTTTTGTTTATTAATAGTGTGTTTTTTTTCCTTGCCTGCCTATGGAAATACGCAAAGTATAGGAAACATCAGGGTTTGCCTTACCCAGGGGGTCACATCCCAGGAATTTACTGTTGAGGGTAATTACCAATTAATTGATGGGGGAGGTAAACTTTATTCAGGTGTAAAGCCTGGTGAAAAGTGGCAGGTGATATGGTCCGGAGATCAATTGCAGTTTCTAAAAAACGGAGATTTGGAGATGATTAGCTCCTCACCGGTCACTTTGCGGCAAACGGGAACAGTTTTAACGGTTTTGGGCAGTGCAGGTTCATCATCAGTCACTCTAAAAGATGCGTCGGTAATAAGTTCTGGCGGAAAAGTTTCTATTTTGCAAAATCCTGAGGGGATAAGCGTGATCAGCGAAATTGGTACTTCATCTGTTCAGTCAGGCGGAAAACTTAATTTGGTTCGGTTGGCTTTGGGTGGAAACTCCGGTAGTTACCGGGGTGATATTGAATTCAGGAGTCATGGTAGCGGAATTATGGTGATAAATAAATTACCCATGGAGGAGTATCTGTACGGTGTTGTGCCCGGGGAAATGCCGTCCGGCTGGCCCTTGGAGGCATTGAAGGCCCAAGCGGTGGCTGCCCGCACTTATGCTTTGGGCAGGAAGAACTCTGCAGCGGGCAATCCATATGATGTTTTGCCCACTACAATCAATCAGATGTACAAAGGCTACAATGCCGAGCAACCCAGTTCCAACAGAGCTGTTAATGAAACCAAGGGTCAGGTCTTAGAGTACCAAGGTAAGCTCATTGATGCTCTTTTTCACAGCAGCAGCGGCGGATATTTGGAAAGCAGTCAGGATGTGTGGTTGAGTAGCTTGGAATACTGCAACCATAAGCCAGATCCTTATGATAAGAATATTATCCATTATAACTGGCTGGTTAGCTATAAAACTGACGAACTTGTTGAACAGCTGAATAAAATTATATTTAATCAATCACAGCCTGAAAGGCTTCTTGCCGAGGTAGAAGATATTAAAGTATTAGAAATGACGTCCTCGGGTATGCGAGTTAAAAAAATACAGATAATCGGGACAGATGCATCCGGTGATGCTGTTAAAAAAGATATATCTAATGCAGATAATGTTAGAAGGGCCTTGGGCTTAAAAAGTTCCCTTTTCGG
>CAZHAJ010000107.1:0-6413 GCA_964530215.1 uncultured Peptococcaceae bacterium
ATATACAAAAGGGGGGATGTTGGTTGATTAAATGCCCTAGATGTGGCTCCACAAATATAATTATGCTGGAAAATAAAATAGTCAGTATAAAAACATTAATTTTATTGGCAGTAGCTTTTGTTGGTTTATATGCTTTATCGGACTACTTAAATGTTAATATTATAGAGGCTTTGGTACCTGCGGTTGTTATTTATCTGGGGGCATTGGCGGGCTTAGTTTTGGTTAATCGGAACAGAAAGCCAATGAAATGTCAGGACTGTTTTAAAAATTGGCGACAAAATTCTAATTAGACTGGAAAAGGGTTAATAAAAAATCAGAGTAAAGAACTCTGATTTTTCATTCCTTCCTAAAAACAGTTTATAAATTTAAAAAACAATCCGATATTTAATATAACGGCAACATTGGAGGAGGTGGAATTATGCATAAGTTGTTTGGTTTTATATCCCCTGCCTATGCCATAGAGTATGATAGCTTCCAAAATAGTATAAATCAAGCTTTTAGCAATGAGGCTACTAGTAAAGATAATATTATGAATTTATTTTTAGTGGCAATTTTTATAGTAATTGTTTCATTAATATTTCGTCATTTAATGAAGCAAGAAGAGCAAAAAATGGCTCAAAACCGTCTTTCCGGTTTTAAAATAAATAAATCTGACGCAAAAAGGCAATTTTATAGGGCACCGGTGGAAAAAGAGATATTGTGGTCTTACGAAGAGAGGAATAATGACCATAATAAGGACAAGAGCAGAGGAAGTGGCAAGGTCACCGGTAAACAAAAATTTTATAATGATGTAGTTATTAATATAAGCGGAGGAGGATTATGCTTTAGGACTGAGCAGGTACTAAAGCAGGGCGATAAGATTAATATTTTGTTAGATGTTGGGGAATCCGAACCCCTTGTGCTTCCTTCAAAAGTGGTGAGGCCGATACCGGTGGTTTTTGATGAGGCAGATATGTATGAAGTAGCTGTTATGTTTGATTCGTTAAAAACCGGATTGCAGGATAAGGTTGTCAAATACGTAATGAGCTATCAACGGGATTATATAAGGAATATAAAGCATAGATCTCAGCAGCAGGAAGATGAAGACGAGAAAAATTTTGAAGTAGTTAACCCATCTGATGACCAAGAAGTTGAAGACACCGAAGAAAATTATCAAGGATTTCAAGTAGAGGAGGAAGAGGAGGAAGCTGGCAAGAATCAGGAAGTTTAATTTTTATATTAAATAATTATACCGATAAAATGCGTAGTTGCGCATTTTTTATTTTTTTATAGGCAATAATAGAAATAAGAAATAGCAGGAGGCGGTTCTTATTGATATGCCCGGTATGCAAGGGTAAAGTTACCGGAAAAGTGGGTTTTGACCAGTACTATTGCTGGGATTGTTGTATTGAATTTCGCTTAAGTAAAGAAGGGGTAAGAATTTTTGAGGTATCTGAAGATGGAAGTTTGATGATGCTGGACCCCAACAATGAGTCCCTTTATTAGGTTTTGTGCAAACAATATAACACTGGGGGTGTTTATGCTTTGCCGAGGTTTTTAAAAGGTCTGGTAACAGGCACTGTGTTAGGAGCTATAGTGGGTATGACGATGAGCCCAAAGGGTAAATCTGAGTTAAAAAAGACCATCAGTTTAATAGATGATAACAGGATTAAAAAAAGGTCTGTCAGGTTGGTAAAGGGAATGGCTAAAGCAATGAACAAAGTTATGAAATAAAAAGTGAGGTCATATCCTCACTTTTTTTGTTAGAGATTTTGTTAATTGTATAAAAATGCTGAAGTGACGGTGGGTGAGTTTTTTTGCCTGTGCCTTGGTGGAAAAAAAGAAGCAATATCAGAAAGTTTTTTGTAATTGTGCTGGCTGCCATCTCGTTATTTGTATTATATTTGGTCAGGGATGTTGCTGTTCCCTTCCTGTTGGCCCTAGTTCTTTTCTATTTGCTGAACCCCATTGTGGATAGAATAGAATTGCAGGGAGTGAAGAGAACTTGGGCTATACTTATAGTGTACTTAGCAGTTACTTTTATTGTGTCGTCGGTCTTTATTTTTTGGTTGCCCCAAATAATGCACCAGCTAAACAGATTATTAGAGGCAGTACCCACTTATGCTGCAGATATTGAAAAGATCATTAATAATTTGGAATTTCGTTATAGCCATGCAGGTTTACCCAATGGAGTCAAAGAAATCATTGACAGCCGTATACAATGGTTGGAAAACAGGGTGCTGGCACTGGTTAACAGGATTATTTTTGGTATAATATCGTTGACGGAGCATCTTTTCGGTATTTTATTGGCACCTGTAATAGCATTTTATATGCTTCGGGATGCCGGTCGCTTAAAAGAGGATTTTTTTTCGCTCATTCCCGTTAGCTGGCAGAATGATGTGGTGATACTTTTTGGAGATATCAATCATGTACTTAACAGTTATGTAAGGGGGTACTTATATATAAGTACCATAGTGGCTTTGCTTACCGGTTTAGGAATGTTTGCACTGGGAATTGAGTTTGCTTTGTTGCTGGGATTATTTGCGGGTTTAACCGAGCTAATCCCATATTTTGGACCCTTTATCGGGGCTTTGCCGGCAGTGCTATTGGCACTATCTGATTCTCATTGGCTTGCACTGAAAGTAATTGCGGTTTTTCTTGTTATCCAGCAGTTGGAAGGCAGTGTGATATCCCCAAAAATTTTAGGGGATAAGGTGGGCTTGCACCCAATAGCGGTAATAGCCTCGTTGCTGGTGGGTGGAAAGCTGTTTGGACTGCCCGGGATGATTATGGCTGTGCCCATGGCAGCAATAATAAGAATTCTGATTTCTTTTATATTATACAAGATATAGGATAACCCAGACTCAGTGTACGATTCTTGACACAAAGTACCTTGATTTGTATAATTATAGCGCATTAAATAAAGTAAGATATGAGTTTTAAGTCTGGAGTGAATAAATTGAAGATAAAGATTAAAACAGGTAAACAGATTAGAGATAGTTACTTAAAGTTTTTTGAGAATAAGGGACACAGGATACTCCCCAGTGCTTCCCTAATACCTGGCACAGATCCCAGCATACTCTGGACAGCTGCCGGAATGGTTCCCTTTAAACCGTATTATACAGGTGCAGAGAAACCGCCCGCCAAACGAATCACCACTTGTCAAAAGTGCATAAGGACTCCAGACATTGAAGTGGTGGGCAGGACTGCAAGACATCATACATTCTTTGAAATGCTGGGCAACTTCTCATTTGGGGATTACTTTAAAGAAGAAGCCATTGATTGGGCGTGGGAATATCTCACAGAGCACTTGGAACTGCCCAAGGACAAGCTTTATGCCACTATTTACACCGATGATAATGAAGCCTTTGAGCATTGGAATAAAGTAATCGGTATCCCGTCTGAACGAATTATACGTCTGGGCAAGGACACCAATTTCTGGGAAATTGGTGTGGGACCTTGCGGACCGTGTTCTGAAATCTACATAGATTTAGGTGAGGCCAGGGGTTGTGGTCAAGAAGATTGTAAACCCGGGTGTGAATGCGACCGATTCCTAGAAATATGGAACCTGGTTTTTATCCAGTTTTTTAAAGATGAAAAGGGCAATTATACACCTCTGGAAAGCAAAGGCATAGATACCGGTTTGGGTCTTGAGAGAGTTGCTTCCGTTCTGCAGGAGGTTCAAAGTAATTTTGATACCGATATCTTCAGGGAGATAATGGATTACACTGCTGAAAAGGCTGGTGTAATATATGGGAAAGATAATGATACCGATTTGGCATTGAAAGTAATTGCTGATCATTGCAGAGCCGTTACTTTTGGGGTTTGTGACGGAGCGCTTCCTTCCAATGAAGGTAGGGGTTATGTTATCCGCAGACTGCTTCGCCGGGCAGTACGCTTCGGACGCACTTTAAATATTGATAAGCCCTTCTTATATGAAGTGGCTGGAGCAGTTATTAATCAAATGGCAGATGCTTATCCGGATTTGGTAACCAGTAAAGAGCATATTGTTAATGTTATTCGAATTGAAGAGGAAAGATTCGGAGAGACATTGGCTCAAGGCACCGAGATGTTAAATAAATTAATTGCGGAAGCAAAATCACAGGGTAAAAACGAGATTACCGGTGAGGATGCATTTAAATTATATGATACTTATGGTTTCCCTTTAGAGTTGACAGTGGAAATGACCAGGGAAAAAGGTCTGGAGGTAGACCAGAGCGGGTTTAAAGCGGCAATGGACGAACAGCGCAACAGAGCACGTACTGCCCGTCAAGACAGTGACTATATATCAGAAAAAGAAGTTTTGTTTCAAGCTGTGAGGGAGCATACCGGGGAATGCAACTTTATAGGTTATCAAGATTTATCTGCTTCAGCTAAGATACTCTCCTTAATTAAAGAGGGCATTGAAGCCAAAACTGCAGTGGCGGGGGAAACTGTTGAGCTGGTATTGGATGTTACTCCTTGTTATTCGGAAGCAGGCGGACAAGTTACCGATTATGCCAAAATTACTGCTGAAGACTTGGAGATAGATGTACAGGAGGTTTTTAAGCCTGTTGAAGGTGTATATGTCCATCGAGGGAGAATAGTCAAGGGACAGACCGATGTTGGGCAAAAGGTTAATGTTCAAGTGGATATTGAAAGACGCCGGGCGATTGCCAGAAATCACTCAGCTACACACTTGTTGCATAAAGCTTTAAAAGTGGTTCTTGGGGAACATGTAAACCAGGCAGGTTCATTGGTGGAGCCTGAGCGTCTGCGTTTTGATTTTTCTCATTACACAGCAGTTACTAAAGAAGAATTGCTTCGGATAGAAGAGCTGGTTAATGATGCTATACTTTCCAACTTTCCGGTACAGGTACAAGAGATGAGCTTGGAAAAAGCCAAAGAAATTGGTGCCGCTGCATTGTTTGGAGAAAAATACGGGAGTTCGGTCAGGGTAATCAAAATGGGGGATTTTAGTGTTGAACTATGTGGTGGGACACATGTTAATTCCACCTCAGAAATAGGTTTATTTAAACTGTTGGGTGAAAGCTCAGTGGGAGCAGGGCTTAGGCGAATTGAGGCGGTTACCGGTAAGGGTGTATTAAACTATTTAGATTCTAAGGAACAGCAGCTGAGCGAAATAGCGGGCATCATTAAAGCAATGCCTCACGAAGTCGTTCAGAAAGCAGATGGCTTGGTTAAAGAAGTAAAGGGCTTAGAAAATGAGGTAGAGAACTTAAGGGCTAAAATGGCAAGGTACGAGGTTAATGACCTTCTAGAAAAAGTCAGGGATTTAAAGGGAATTAATTTTCTTGCTGCAAAGGTTTCATCGCCTGATATGGACAGTCTCAGGGCTATGACAGATTTAATTAGGGATCGGCTGGATTCATCGGTGGTTGTGCTGGGCAGTGTTGCTGGGGAAAGGGTTAATTTGGTGGCAGCAGTTACCAAGGATTTAACTTCCAGGGGACTACATGCCGGTAAACTTATAAAAGATGTGGTTGCCATAGTCGGTGGCGGCGGTGGTGGCAAACCTGAATTAGCTCAAGCGGGGGGAAAGGATCCTTCCCGTCTACAGGAAGCTTTAGAACAAGCATATAAGGTGGCTGAGGGGCAGCTCAGCAAATAAATTATTTATTTTTAGAAATGGACAACAGGAAATATTTAAACTATAAAGAATATAAAAGTAAATAAGGGATATATTCTTAGCAAAGGGGGTGCATACCGTGACCAGGGATCAGGATCTCGTCGAAGAAACCATGATGTTCAAGGTTCAAGCAGAAGAAGTGAATCAAGCTCGAGATATTCTCAATTCAGTTTATACATCTCTAAAGCAAAGGGGTTATAATCCCATAAATCAATTGGTGGGATACCTCCTGTCCGGTGACCCCGCCTATATAACCAGTCATAATAATGCTCGAAGTATGATAAGAAGACTGGAGAGGGATGAACTGCTAGAGGAAATACTTAAAAACTATCTTGAAATTAAGCCCTGCAAATAAGCGGGGCTCTTTTATACCAGCGACCAGCGGCCAGCGACCAGGAGCCACTGGTAGCTATTAGCTATTTAGGGAGAGTTTAATATTGGAGTATTGCGAATTAGGCAGTACCGGGATTAAAGTATCCAGGCTGTGTTTCGGTTCCTTAACCATCGGACCTCTTCAGGCCAATCTACCGATAAAAGAAGGTTCGGAAATAATTAGACATGCATTAAATTCAGGTGTTAATTTTATTGATACTGCAGAATTATATAATAATTATCCGGTAATTAAGGAAGGTATTAAGGGTTTTTCCGATAAAGTGGTGATTGCTTCCAAGTCTTATGCATATACTCGTGAGGGGATGAAGAAAAGTATTGAAAAAGCACTTATGGGTATAGGCAGGGATTATATAGATATATTTCTTCTCCATGAACAGGAAAGCAGGTCAACCATTATGGGTCATTGGGATGC
>CAZHAJ010000108.1:0-6387 GCA_964530215.1 uncultured Peptococcaceae bacterium
ATGCTTACCTTCCAGAATTTCTTTGAAGCCGCGAATTGTTTCCTTCATGGGTACATATTTGCCAGGATAGCCGGTAAATACCTCGGCCACGCTAAAGGGCTGTGACAAGAACTGCTGCAGTTTTCTGGCCCGAGCCACTGTCAACTTATCTTCATCAGAGAGCTCTTCCATTCCCAGGATAGCAATAATATCCTGAAGCTCTTTATAGCGCTGCAATACAATCTGTACACCCCGAGCCACATCGTAGTGTTCCTGTCCCACTACATTGGGATCCAAGATGCGTGAAGTGGAATCCAAGGGATCCACCGCCGGATAGATACCCAGCTCAGCAATTTGACGGGATAAAACTACGGTACCGTCCAAGTGAGCAAAGGTTGTGGCCGGAGCAGGGTCTGTCAAGTCATCAGCAGGCACATAAACTGCCTGCACCGATGTTACCGAACCTTTGTTGGTTGAAGTAATCCTTTCCTGCATCATACCCATTTCGGTGGCCAGTGTAGGCTGGTATCCCACCGCACTGGGCATCCGTCCTAAAAGTGCAGAAACCTCCGAACCTGCCTGAGAGAAACGGAAAATGTTATCAATAAACAAAAGGGTGTCTGCTCCCAATTCATCTCTAAAGAATTCCGCCATGCAAAGTCCGGTAAGGGCAACCCTAAGACGGGCACCGGGCGGCTCATTCATCTGTCCGAAAACCAATGACAATTTGTCCAGTACTCCGGCTTCCGCCATTTCATGATAAAGGTCATTACCTTCCCTGGTACGCTCTCCAACACCGGCAAAAACCGAAATACCACCGTGCTGTTTTGCAATGTTGTTGATTAGCTCCAGCACCACAACGGTTTTACCCACACCGGCACCGCCGAACAAGCCGATTTTACCTCCCTTTAAGAAAGGCACCAGAAGATCGATAACTTTAATTCCGGTTTCCAGCATTTCTACCTTTGTGGACTGCTCCTCCAGCGGAGGTGCAGGTCTGTGAATAGGATAAGCATACTCACTCTCAATGGATCCTTTTCCGTCAATGGGCTCACCCAGCACGTCCACCAAACGTCCCAGAACAGCATTACCCACAGGCACTGTTATCGGCTTACCTGTATCGGTAACCTCCATTCCCCTCACCAATCCATCAGTGGCGGTCATGGCAATTGTTCTTACGCTGTTGTTACCTAAGTGTTGAGCAACTTCTAAAGTGATTACATCATCTTCTGCTCTGGCAACCCTTAAAGCATTGTATATCTCAGGTACTTGTCCCGGCGGGAAGCGAACGTCCACCACCACGCCGATTACCTGAACTATGTGTCCTACGCTCATTCGTTTTCTTTACCTCCCTTGCCTGAAAGTAGCTACTAGCTACCAGCTATTAGCATTTGTAACCGGCTGTTAGCCAGCTAATACTGTTTGGGTCGATATGATATTTATACTGCTATTAGTTATTCCTTGTTAAATGTGCTGATAGCCAATAACCAATAGCTACCTTGTTTACTTTATTCCAGGGCAGCAGCACCGCCTACAATTTCAGATATCTCTTTGGTGATGGCTGCCTGGCGCGCTTTGTTAATAGAGAGCGTCAAATTATCTATCATATCCGAAGCATTTTTTGTAGCGTTATCCATGGCTGTCATCCGAGCACTGTAAAGCCCTGCTTTAGTCTCCAACAATCCTTGGTATATGCTGTTGGTTATATATTTGGGCAGTATAGCATTCATTACTTCCTCAGGAGAAGGTTCAAAGATGTATTCTACACCTGAATCCTCCTTCTGCTGCTTATCCTCTTTGGGAGGCTCTGCAGGAAGAAGTTTAGCCATAATGGGTTTTTGTATCATTACATTGACAAATTCGCTGTAAACCAGATACACTGCATCCACTTCCTTGGATGAATACTTATCAATGATAAATTGAGCTATCTGTCTAGCCTCAGAAACACCTATATTGTCTCCCAAACCGACATACTGCTCCAGTATATCCCTACGCTGTTTTTTGAAGAAATCCCGGCCTTTTCTTCCAACACAAACCAAACCTACCTCTACCTCGGACTCTTCTTTTATCAATGAATTAGCATAACGTATGGTATTGGAGTTAAAGCCTCCGCAAAGACCTCCATCCGCAGTGATCACCAAATAAATCACTTTCTTAGGTTCCCGGACATCCAGCAGGGGATGCTCCAGCTCTTTGGTGGCTGAGGCAACCCTTCCCAACACTCCGGCCAACCTCTTTGCATATGGTCTGGCTGCGATGGAATACTCCTGGGCTTTTCTCATCTTGGCTGCGGACACAGCTTTCATAGCCTTGGTAATCTGCTGAGTGCTTTTTATACTCTTGACCCGCCTGCGCAGATCACGCAAACTTGACATCTTCTATCTCACCACCTTAACCTGTTATTGACAGGCAGGATTAGCCGGCAAAAATGGACTTAAAGTCCTTGATAGCCTCTTGCAGTTTTGCCTCTGTATCCTCTTCCAAAAGACCGGTTTTTGCAATGGCTTCTCCTATATCCGGACGGTTTGCCCTCATATGCTGCAAGAACTCAGCTTCGAATTCCAGCACTTTTTCCGCCGGCAAATCATCAAGATAACCCCTAACTGCAGTGTATAGGGACATAACCTGATCCTCCACTGCCATGGGCACATATTGCTTTTGTTTTAACAGCTCCAACATGCGCTCACCCCTAATCAGTCTTGCCTGGGTAGCCTTGTCCAAGTCGGAACCAAACTGAGCAAAAGCCGCCAACTCACGATATTGTGCTAAATCCATCCGCAGACTTCCGGCAACTGCCCTCATGGCTTTAACCTGAGCAGCACCACCAACACGGGAAACCGACAGACCCACGTTTACTGCAGGACGCTGCCCCGCAAAAAACAAGTCTGATTCTAAATATATCTGTCCATCAGTGATGGAAATAACGTTGGTGGGAATGTATGCCGAAACGTCACCTGCCTGGGTTTCGATAATGGGCAGGGCAGTCATTGAACCGGCACCCTCATCATCGGACAGCTTGCACGATCTCTCCAATAACCGGGAGTGAAGGTTAAATACGTCTCCGGGATACGCTTCACGACCGGGGGGTCTGCGCAACAAAAGTGACAACTCACGGTATGCGGCAGCCTGTTTGGTCAGGTCATCAAACACAATAAGTACATGCTTGCCCTGATGCATGAATTCTTCACCAATGGCGGAACCCGCAAAGGGAGCAATATACAGCAAGGGAGCAGGATCTGAGGCAGTGGCTGACACCACTATGGTATAATCCATTGCTCCGGTATCAGTGAGCTTTTGTACCACGTTTGCCACAGTGGACTGCTTTTGTCCCACTGCTACGTAAATGCAAAGACAATCCTTGCCCTTTTGATTAATGATGGCATCCACAGCGATGGCAGTCTTTCCAGTCTGCCTGTCTCCCAGGATAAGTTCCCTTTGACCGCGGCCTATGGGAACCATACCGTCAATAGCCTTAAGTCCTGTCTGCAGAGGCTGATGCACCGATTTACGCTTCATAACACCCGGTGCAATACGCTCTACCGGACGGAATCTGTCTGTTACTATGGGTCCTTTGCCATCCAGGGGACGACCTAGAGGGTTAATCACACGGCCCAGCAGGGCATCTCCCACAGGGACCGAGATAATCTTTCCGGTACGCTTTACAACGTCGCCTTCCCTAATGTGGGTATAAGCACCCATTAAAACGCAACCGATGTTATCCTCTTCAAGGTTAAGGGCCATGCCCAAAGTCGGCTCCTCATCCGGACCGGGAGCCGGGAACTCCAGAAGTTCCATGGACATGCATTTTTCTAAGCCGTATACACGGGCAATACCGTCACCCACCTGGATAACGGTTCCCACATCGGCCATTTCTATTTGCGCTTTATAATTATCAATCTGTTGCATGATAATAGAGCTGATTTCTTCAGGACGCAAATTCATGCTTCTGGTTCACCCCTATCCGTTAACTTATTTGCTTTAAGTGCTTTTTTAAGGTGTCCAGGCGAGTACGGATACTTCCGTCTATAACCCGGTCTCCAATATGCACCACCACCCCACCTATTAAAGAGGGGTCTACAATATAACTGGTTTTTATTTTTTTGCCGGTAATTTTGCTTAACAGATTTTCCAGCTGCTTTTTTTCTGCAGCCTCAAGCTCCACCACCGATGATATCTGTGCCTGATTAACCTTGCGGGCATTGTTGGCTAGTTCCACGTAATATCTGACGATATTACTGAAATACTGGTCTCTTTGTTTCTCCACCAACAGTTTTAAAAAATCCATAGTTACCGTTGAGACTTTGTCTTCTAACAAAGTTATTAAGAGACCTTTCTTTTCCTCGGCACTGATTTGGGGATGATACAGTATTTTACGCAAATCCTGACTGCTCTGAATAACTGTATCCACTTCTTTTAATTCCTGTTCTATGGTATCCACCAAATCTTCCCGCTCAGCTATCTTAAACAGAGCTTCTGCATAGCGAGTACCTACCGTTCCTTTTAACATGGCAGATCCCCCGCATCTTTAATAAACTTCTGAACCAAATCATGCTGAAGTTCATCGGTTATTTGCTTGCCGATTATTTTATCTGCCACAAGGATAGAAAGGGTGGCCACCTGGTCCCGCAACTCGATAACCGCTTTTTCCTTGGCTATCTCAATATCACGCAGGGCATTTTCTTTCAGGCGATCTGATTCTACCTTAGCAGCTTCAATAATTTGCTGAGCTTGACCTTCACCGGACTTGATGGCTTTCTGTACAACGGCATGAGCTTCTTCCTTGGCTTTCTGCATTTCAGACAGATAACTTTGGTGAAGGGCCTCTGCTTTTTTTCTTTCTTCCTCGGCTGTCTTTATATTTTCCTCAATTGTCTGCTGCCTTTTTTCAATCACATTAACTAAAGGCTTAAAGACCACCATCTTCAGAAAGAGAAATAGTACAATAAAGTTAAAAATTTGTGCCACTATGGTACTGTTAAGGCCTAATGCTTCAATTAACCCTCCCATGAAACTAACGCTACCTCCTTCCAGTGGCTACTACCTGGTAGTACGTTATTTGTAGCGGGACCAATTTTTCAAGTGTTGAATCTGTCCCGCTACAAATATTTGTATTTCAGACTATAATTCATGACTAGATTCTGCCCATTAATATGAAAACAATAACAACTGCGATAATGGGTAGAGCTTCAATCAAACCAATGGCGATAAACATTGTGGTCATCAAATTACCTCTCAACTCAGGCTGACGGGTAATTCCTTCAATTGTCTTACTGGTAACACGGCCAATACTGGTACTTGCTCCAAAAGCAGCCAGTCCTACAGCAAGACCAAGACCAATAATTGCTAAACCTGCATCCATGCTTTTCCCCTCCCTTCATAAAGATAAAAAATAATTCGTGGCACTAAACCATTAAACTATCCAAATATTAGTTGATTAGGCTTAATGATGGTCGGCAACCTGTTGGCTGATATACGCAATGGTTAGAATGGTAAAAAGGAATGCCTGTATACAGCCCACAAATATACTGAAGGACAGCCAAATGACTGAAGGTATAAATCCACCTAAAAATGTTGTAGTTAAAGTGAACATCCCCAAAAGCACCGCTATCAAAACTTCACCTGCATATATGTTCCCATATAGACGGAAAGAAAGGGTTACGGCTTTTGTGATTTCTTCGGTTATTGTCAAGGGAAGGAAAAGCGGTACCGGTTCTATAAAATGCTTAAAATGCTTTCCGCCCTTATACCTGACTCCCAAAATCTGGGACAATAAAACCACCGACACTCCCATACCCAAGGTAGTATTTAAATCAGCGGTGGGAGACATCATGGTGGGCACCAATCCCCATAGGTTACTGAATAAAAGGAAAATAAACAGTGTCAGGATGAGACTCATTAATCCTGCGCCTCTTCTGGGATCCATATTATCATAGACCAGACCTCGCAGAAAAAGAAAAAGCTCCTCTATCAACAGCTGCATCTTGCCCGGCTTCTCTACTTTCATATTTCGAGTGGCCGCAACAGTAAACAAACCAACCAAAATCATAACCAACCAAGTCATTACGATGGTTTTTAGATTCATATCACCAATGGGAGTATGTATTATCCCATGATGACCGATATCCAAAAAACCCCAAAGATCTAAATCCACATGGACTTCATCTAATCCTTTCAATTTTTCTCACCCCTTTCCCGTATAAGTTTTGTGGTTTATATCTTTATTATAAAAAACGTTTAACTATATTTATCGTTCCCCAGATACCTGCCGCCACACCCAATAAAAGAAACAAAACCATTAACCAAGGCTCGGTATGAAAAAGAACATCTAAATAAGACCCAAGATAATATCCCATCGCTACCGTAATGGCCATTTCAGTACCTATCATACCGGTAACTGCCATGGCTTGG
>CAZHAJ010000109.1:0-6386 GCA_964530215.1 uncultured Peptococcaceae bacterium
TTCACACAGATGAACAATGTTTCCGTATTGATCACCCAATATTTGAAACTCTATATGCCTAGGGTGAATTACAAATTTCTCCAGGTAAACTTCGGCATTGCCAAAAGCAGCGTGGGATTCGGCACTTGCAGTTTGTAAGGCCGAGAGAAGCTCGTCAGGGGCATTAGCTACTCTCATGCCTCTACCTCCCCCACCGGCAGAAGCTTTAACCATAATGGGATAGCCAATCTTTTCAGCAACTCTCAAGGCAGTAGCCTCATCCTCCACTGGTCCGGGAGAACCGGGAACCACAGGTACACCTGCGGTAACCACAGTTTCTCTGGCTACAGATTTATCACCCATTTTTTCTATGGATTCTGGTGAAGGACCAATATAGATAATTCCCTGCTCTTGTACTTTCCTTGCAAAATCAGCACTTTCAGAAAGAAAACCATAACCCGGATGAATTGCGTCCGAACCTGTGATTAAAGCTGCACTTATTATATTATCGGCTCTCAAATAGCTGTCAGCTGGTGATGGCGGTCCTATGCAGATTGCTTCGTCCGCAGCTAATACATGCAATGAATCTTTATCAGCTTCGGAAAAAACCGACACACTTTTTATTCCCAATTCTTTACATGCTCTTATAACTCGTAAAGCAATTTCTCCACGATTGGCAATTAATATTTTCTTTATCATAGATGCTCCTTAGTCCTTTGGTTTAATTAAAAACATAGGCTGGCCGTACTCAAGCGCTGCACCGTTTTGCACCAGTATTTCCACTATTTCCCCGTCTACTTCACTTTCTATTTCATTCATAAGTTTCATGGCTTCAACAATACACAAAATTTGGCCTTTTTTAACTTTATCTCCTACATTAACGAAGGGAAGTGCTCCCGGTGAAGGAGAACTATAAAAAGTTCCCACCATGGGGGAATTTACAGCAATTGCTCCTTGGATATCTTTGGTGGCTGCTGCATCAGTATTTACATTGTCGGCTTGGACATCGTTAGCAGGCTTCAATGGTTTATTAGCAGCTTGTTTAGCAGCTGAGTTTTCAACTTGGTCATAGGCTTTCTCACTAACAGTTTTTCTTATGACAATTTTATTTTCCTTGCCTTCTAAAATAAGCTCCTGTATTTCGGTTTTATTTACTAATTCAATAATGCTTTTAATGTCTTCATAGTTCATATCTGAGTCCTCCAGCAGTTTATTATTAGTTCGGTTGTTTTTTAGCTTGCGGCTCTGTTCCGGTGGATAGCCTGGAGTGGGAATGCCTGCTCTATATTCAAAGAATTTTTGTGCTATCTCAAAGAAGAGAGCATAGCTTAAATAGTCTTCTTCCGAATTTGCTAGCTTGCCTGCATTTTGCCGTGCTTTTTCCATGCCTGGCTCCAGCAGATCTGCAGGTCTCACATCATATTCCGGCCGTTCCCCTAGGATTTTTGCTTTTATGGTTTGGTTTATGGGTGCAGGTGGTTTTCCGTATAAACCCTGAACATATGATCTTACCTCACCGGGTATCATTTTATATCTTTCACCCGTTAAGACATTTAGTACAGCTTGAGTTCCCACTATTTGACTGGTGGGTGTCACCAAAGGTGGATAACCCATTTCCTCCCTTACCCTAGGGATTTCACTTAAAACTTGCGGCAGCTTATCAACCGCATTTTGCTGTTTCAGCTGACTAACCAAGTTGGTAATCATTCCTCCGGGAACCTGATGCTCAAACACCCTCATATCATCAATTCTGGTATGGCCTCTTTTTTGCCCATAATCCTGTCGAAGCTTTTCAAAATAATCGGCTACCTCAAAAAGTGCCCTCATACTCAAACCGGTATCATTGGGAGTGTTTTTCAAAGCTCTAACTACTGTTTCCACCGGTGGTTGGGAAGCACCAAAAGCTAAGGGAACAGATGCAGCATCCACTACATCAACCCCTGCTTCCACTGCCTTCAAATAAGTTCCCACTGCCAGCCCTCCTATATAGTGACTATGCAGCTGGATTGGGCAGTTTAATTTGTCTTTTATTTTACTCACTAATTCATAGGCGGTATATGGGGTCAATAATCCTGCCATATCTTTTATGCATATAGAATCAGCCCCAAGTTGCCTCAAGGAGGTTGCGGTTTCTAAGTAGTGGTCCAGTGTATGAACCGGACTTACTGTGTATGAAACGGCTGCCTGAATATGGGCCCCAGCTTTTTTACCTGCTCTGATGGAGGTTTCTAAATTTCTTATGTCATTTAAAGCATCAAACACTCTGATTATATCAATGCCGTTCTCTACAGATTTAGCTACAAAGGTTTCCACCACATCATCGGGATAATGCTGGTAACCCACTAATGACTGGCCACGCAACAGCATCTGAAGGGGAGTCTTGCTGACGTGCTTTCTTATCTCCCTAAGTCTCTCCCAAGGATCTTCTCCCAGATATCTGAGGCATACGTCATAGGTGGCTCCGCCCCATACCTCCAGTGAATGATACCCGACACTATCCATCATTTCAGCTGCGGCCACCATATCAACGGTATGCATCCTAGTAGCCCAAAGGCTTTGATGTCCATCTCTTAATGTGGTATCGGTAATTCCTACTTTTGCCAAATTATCACCCTATTTATATATTTATTAAATAATACTAGATCCCTGACAATCATAAGACATTATAAGTTATTTTTATTAAAACTAAAAGTGTTCGCAAGCATGTATACAATATTATTTCCTTAAAAACAAAAGAAACCAGTCTGGTCAATTACTGATTTCTTTAAGTAATTCTTGGTTTATTGTGGGTTATTATTGATGCTTTTTTGTGCTGATAATAATTGACTGTTCACCAAAACCTGTTTCCCTGGATATTAATTCCAGCAATTCATTGTACTGATTTGCGTTTTGGTAATCACCGTCTGTTATCACATTTACTCCTTCTGGGTCGATGCAAACAACAACTTCTTTGAAATTGTTGGCTTTTAGAAGGTATTCTAATCTGGTTTCCTGAACAATATTTTTACTTATTTGTAATAGTTGTTCCTGGGCAACTTTTTTAGTCTCCCCATTTTCTGAGGAACTATTTATTATTTCTTTCAAAAGTTCAACCTGCTGACTTCTGCTTTTTTCTCTCTGCATTTTATAATCCACAAAAAAGCTTTCATTACTTGAATCCAATCGGTCATCAACCAGCATATTATCAGAATAAGTCATTGATGTGTCCCGGTTATTGGTATCGCCGGACTGTATATTGGATTCTTCTTGTTTAAGAAGTTCTTTTTCGAGGGAAAATGCTTGAAAATAGGCACCGGTCAATCCGCTATATCCTAGAAATAATACTGCGGTACCCATTAAGAATAATAAAGTAATAATAATTTTTTTTATTTTAATTATGATCATAAAATCACCTTTTTCATCTCAAACAGAATGATAGTTTTATGTTTAGTGACCCATTAACACTGTTATTTTATGGGGTTCCACATTTAAGGCGACCTGCACTGCTTCAAAAAGTTTTTCCTTTACTTTAGGACTGACAGCGCCGCTGGATACTACTAAAACTCCTGCTACTTCAGAAGCATTTTCCATAACAACTACGGGAATTTCCCCTTTTTCATCCCTCGTTATAACCAGTTGATTGGAATCGTTGCTTTCATTTATAGTCCTATGCCCACCGCCTTGATCTTCCTCTGTGGTGGTTTTGTTCCCACTGGTGGTATTAAGGGCAAAGGTTTCTTTTGTGGATGTTTTTAATCGTACAGTTACTTTTACTTTGCCTGCACCGGAAATACTTTCCAACATTTCTTGAAGTTTTGCCGACAAAACATCCTCTTCTTTTGCCATCATGGTGTCCAATGATTTTTGGTCACTACTATATTGATATTGATTAGTGCTGTTTTTTTCAGGGGGGTCAGATGGAGCAATGCCGACATTGCCCACATTACCCAGCATGATAAGGAATATTCCAAAAACAACAGAACCCATCAGCCAAAACATTTTTTTTCTAGACATTTTTGTGGGCTCTAGATTTTTTGAAAAAAATTTCTTTAAGCTATTTAACAAATTATCCTGATTATTCATTTAATCACTCCCATAAAAGTGCTTTATCAATTAAAATTAATTTTTACTTTATTGGCCGGTATATTATAGAAATTTGCAATTGTTTCTTTTGCCCAATCAGTTATTTTAACGTGCTGGGAGTTTTCTTCATCATTATCAACACGATCCCCTAATTGAACTGTTACAGGTTCCACTACATCCAACTCTTGTTTTTTGCCGAATACCAGCAGTATTTGCTGAAGTTCACCAAAGTTGGTTTTTTGGGGATCGTCTTGTACATCTACTGTTGTTTCTGTAATCTGAAAGTCACCTTGACTCCCCAGCAAAGCAGCTATTTGTTTCTCGATTCCCATTCTATAATGTTCAATGGCCTGCCTGCGATTGTCATCGTTAATCTTAAAACCTTGTTCCATAATATTTGAGTTAAATTCGTAAGGAGAACTGCCTCTCCATGCATATTCCTCTATTTCCGTAAAGAACTTACCGCCGGAAAGACCAGAAAAGGCTTGAATGATTGCTACAGTTACCATAAGACCCATTACTGTTTGAGCATATTTCCTTATACTGCCGTCGGGAAGAAGCAGATCCATCAGTACAATGAAAACAGCTATAATTATAAGATTTTGTACCAGTAAGCGAAGGGTCTCCACCAGTGTACCTCCCAAATCATCTTAGCATTACCGTAAAGTTGCCCACAGCTACCAAAATAGACATTGTGAAAAAGAAGAGCAGGCCCGTGGATGCTACCACCGCAAATACCATCATAATGCTGTTACCCAAATCATTTAAACATCCTGCTATCTGACCGTCCTCCACAGGTTGAATCATAGCTCCGGCAAGCTTATAAATTATGGCTAAGCATAAAATCTTCAGCAAAGGCATTAGCATAATATAGAAAATTGCTACCACCCCGGCTATGCCAATAGCATTTTTTATAAGCAGAGACGAGCTTACTATTGCTTCCATCGCATCTGAGAACATGCCCCCCACCACTGGTATAAAAGCATCTGTGGCAAATTTTGCCGTCCGTAAAACTACACTGTCGCCCACTGCACCCGCTACTCCCTGCAGGGATAAGATTCCAAGAAAAACAGTGCTTAAAACTCCCAGAAAACCCATGGAAAATGTCTTAATTAAACCTGCCAGATTGGAAGTTTTAAATTTAGGTGAAAGGAAATTGACTAATCCCAATATCGCTGAAAAAAGGACCAGTGGCAGGATTATGTTTCTAATAAGGGTACCAATTAAAGCGATACTCACAAAAACCACTGGTTGAAATATTGCTGCCGAAGTAATCCCCCCCACTGCAACCAGTAAGGTTAGCAGTAAAGGAAGTATCAACTGCATAAAACTAACTAATTTATCTACAACTTCTCTGGCGGTTTCAACAGCAATGCCAAAAGATCCTATGGCTATGGATATCAACACTAAATACGAAACTAAGTGGGAAAGTTGTCCGGTGGAATTTTGACCCATGGCATTGGTGAGATTCTGTAATACCGCACATATAATGGCCAGAATGACCAATTTGCCTAAAATTGAAATATTGCTTACTACTTCTTTGAAAAGAAAAGAAAAAGAAGATGTAATAATATTTTGGAGATTAAACTCCATTTCATTATTAACAATTCGAGAGATTAATCCTTTAAAATCAATCTCGGGAACTAATGTTTTTATTTCTCTATCCAAAGTTTCTACATATTTATATATTTCTGTCATTTCTAATTCACTGCCCTGATGATTTTCCGATTCGGGTATAGTGGTTGTCCATGCTATGCTAGGAAAAGCTAAGGAAAATATAAAAATCAGGCAAATGATCCGCCGTATCATTAAACCACCTCACGGTACCACCTTGAGCAGTGAGTTTAGAACAGACAAAACAATTGGCACAGCCAGTATTAATACTAATATTTTTGCTGCAAACTCAATTTTTGCTGCCACCGCCCCCTCACCTGCATCTCTGCAGATTTGGGCTCCAAAGTCTGCAATATAAGCAATTCCTACAATTTTTAATATAGTTCCCAAATAAATCATACTTAGATTTGCCCTAGAAGAAATATCCCTTACTACATCCAAAACTACTTTGATTTTACCTAATAGTGAAATGAAGATTATGATACCCACAATGATACTTAAAAACATCGCCATCTCAGGCTTATTGCTTTTCAATATTATTGCCAGAATTACTGTTATAAGGCTCAGACCTACAATCTGCATTATGTCCATGTATCCACCACTTTCTAAAGGTGACCAATCTTATGAAAATTTGTTTTAATAACCATTATTTAAAAAAGTTTATAAACATACATAACCTTCTCGAACAGAGTTCTCAATTGGTAAATAACCCATTCCATAAACACTCTAAC
>CAZHAJ010000110.1:0-6304 GCA_964530215.1 uncultured Peptococcaceae bacterium
ACAGATAACTTATCAGGGTATACCTGTGCTGGTGGAAAAAACTTCGCAAGGTCAGCAGAGAATTGTAAAACTGCTGAGCACTAACCCCTCCCACTATTTAAGCAAGGAAACTGCTCCGGGAAGTATTATAAACATCTAACTTTTTGCCGTCAAATGTAGAATTTGGCGGCATTTTAATTTTTTGCAAAGTCAGTGGTTAATTCTTTTAAAGGGTCCAGCATATCATATAAATATCAGTGTTTTTGTGCCAGTATAATCAGCGTTGCATATATATGTATAACACAGGGAGGGAGATGACCATTGGATTTCTGGAAAAAGTCAGAAGAACATCGCACTCTGGAGAAGGACTTGGCTTGGGAAGGAAACTTCAGTGACTATTTAAAAATAGTAAAAAATTCAGTGGAAGTTTGTCAGGTAGCACACTCCAGGATTTATGAAATGATTAAATCAGCCGGGATAGAAAGTGTCAATGGCCGAAACAAGTATAATTTTTTTTCCTCTGAGATTTTTGGTGTTGACGATACTTTGGAAAAATTGGTGGAAGAATATTTTCATCCCGCAGCCCGAAGACTTGACGTTAGAAAAAGGATTTTGTTGCTAATGGGGCCTGTAAGCGGAGGTAAATCAACATTAGTTCATATGTTAAAAAAAGGACTGGAGAGATTTAGCAGAACTGAAAAAGGAGCAGTTTATGCCATTAAAGGATGTCCAATGCACGAGGAGCCATTGCATTTAGTCCCCAAAGAATTGAGAGGAGAGTTCGAAGAGATATATGGTGCTTATATCGAGGGAGAACTTTGTCCGTCATGTCGTATGATGGTAGACAATAAATATCAGGGAAAAATTGAAAATGTCCCTGTAGAGAGAGTTTTCTTTTCCGAAGACAATAGGGTGGGAATAGGTACATTTACTCCTTCCGATCCAAAATCCCAAGATATAGCGGATCTAACAGGAAGCGTGGATTTTGCCACTATAGCAGAATACGGTTCGGAATCTGATCCTAGGGCTTATCGTTTTGACGGGGAACTTAATATAGCAAATCGAGGTATTATGGAGTTTCAGGAGATGTTTAAAGTCATACAACTTTAAATTATTTCAAACCGAGCAGAAGTGCCGGTTTTTTTATTTTATTAATAGACAAATACAATAAAGATTGTTTATCTGCTGGAGGGAATATAGAATTTTTGTCGAAAGCTTGTAATTAAAGACAATTAATTAAATATAATATTCAGTGTTTTTTAGATAAAACAGATAATATTTGTGAATAATGAAGATAATATAAACTTAATTTTGAAAATTTACTTGACAGTTATCTATCTGTTGGTTACTTTACTGTTAAAGGGACTTTATTTGGGGTGATACAATTGCTTATTGTTACATTCTGTAAAATTACCAGATATAGTTGGAGTTATTGATTTAATAAACAGTAGGAGAGGTTAGACTATGAGACCTGGAACCCCGGCATTTGTAGGTGCAAGATTAAAAGAGGCGCGTGAAGCAAGAGGTTTAACAGCCATTTCATTAGCTGAGCAAATCGGTGTAAGCAGACAAGCAGTTTCTCAATATGAACATGGAAGTGTTACTCCACATCCTTCGGTTATGAGCAGAATAACTTCGATATTAAATCTTCCGTATGAGTTCTTTTGGCAGCCATCAAGAACAGTTTCCGGAAATGTGTTTTTTAGGACCAACAGTACCGGAGAAAAAAATTGCAAGATACGTGGCAATTGGCGCGTTCAATGGCTTGAGGATATATATGATTATCTTCAGAGATTTATTCAATTCCCACCCCTAAACATGCCAGATTTTGGGATACCTAAGGATATAACTGAGATTACAGATGAAATGATTGAAACAGTGGCTCAGAATCTGAGAAAATATTGGATGCTTGGAAACGGAGCCATTGATAATGTGGTCAGAATGCTTGAAAAGAACGGTATAATTGTTTCCATTGATACGGTCAGTACCGAATCTATAGATACTTTTTCATGCTGGGATGAAAGTCACAAGCCATGCATATTGTTAAACTCAGGTTCAGCTGCAAAAATAAGATTTGACGCTGCTCATGAGTTAGGCCATATAATACTTCACCAGAACTTATGTGAAGAGGTTATGTGCAGCAAAGAAACATTTAAGAAA
Organism: uncultured Peptococcaceae bacterium; assembly: GCA_964530215.1. Lineage (GTDB taxonomy): Bacteria > Bacillota > Desulfotomaculia > Desulfotomaculales > Desulfocucumaceae > JAAXTT01. Next base: position 2,140 of record CAZHAJ010000110.1, read on the forward strand.
GCTGAGGCTCAAGCAGATCATTTTGCTTTAGCATTTCTTTTGCCCAAAGAAACATTTATTAAGGAGTGTAATAGTGTAAGCTTAGAATTTTTAAGAGCTATGAAGGCCAAGTGGAAGCTTTCTGTAGCAATGATGATAAAAAGGGCAAAACAGCTTGGTTTATGTACCGAAGAAGAAGCACGCAATCTGCTGAAATCATATTCCAGAAGGGGCTGGAAAGAGAAGGAACCTTTGGATGATGAGCTTGAAGTAGCTGAGCCGGATTTATTGCGCTTGGCTTTTGAGTTGATTATGGAGAAAGGTATTCAAACCAGAAGTGATATTCTTAACAGCTTACCAATATCCAGTGTGGATATTGAACAACTTGCAGGTTTGCCGGAAGGATTTCTGGACGAGGAGCCGCTGGTTATTGAATTAAACCAAGCTGCAGGAAGGCATCTGCAAAAGCATGAAAATGAAGACTTGAGTGTTACAATTAACAAGGAAAAGTAAGATTAACTATCTGTGAACACAGAAATAAATAACACCCCGCGTTAACCCGCGGGGTGTTATTTATTTACTCAACTGTACAACGCTTTTGGGGTAGGGTATCTCTATATTCTCTCTTTCCAATACGTTTTTGAACCTTCTTCGCAATTCCCTTTCAACCGCCCACTGCTCACCGGGTGTTGTTTTGGCCACTATTCTTATATCCACTGAAAAATTACTTAAAGCGATAACTCCTTGAACAACAGGTATTTCTTTAATATCAGGGATATCATCAAAGGCCTGCTGGCATTCCTTTCGCAGGATATTTAAAACTTCATCCACATTTTCCTCATATGCTATGCCGATTATTACCTGTGCTATCATAAGCCCTCTATTATAATTGGTTACTTTAGTGATTTCTCCGTTGGGAATAATATGGAGCTCCCCCGACCATTTTCTTATTTTGCTTGTACGCAGTCCAATTTCTTCAGTTGTCCCAATTACACCGGCAACTTCCACAAAATCACCCACCGAAAATTGGTTTTCAAATATAATAAAAAACCCGCTAATGACATCTTTTACTAGGTTTTGGGCACCAAACCCTACAGCCAAACCTATGATGCCGGCACTGGCTAGGATAGCACTGGTGTTGACATTAAACAACTGCAATATTGTCAGTCCTGCCAAGAAAAATACTATATATGTCAGGGTGTTTATTAGTAAGATTTCCAGAGTATAGGCTCGACCTTTATCAAACAATCCGTCTGTAAGCCCTTTACCCGAGAAAGTACGCCTGATAAAAGCACGTCCAAACTTAATGGTGATTTTGGCAGCAAAGACAATACCAACTATTTTTAGAGCTATAATACCAATAATTTTTAGGTCAACAGCTGTTATTAAACGGAAGTTAAATATTTCCAAAATAATTATTAGTGCAATGAAACCTGCCAGGAAAGGTAATATCGATTTAATCAACACAGGTACAGAGAACTCTGATATTTCTGTTTCCTGCTCTTTGGCTTTTTTTTCTTTTTCCAGCTTGCCTAAAAAAAAGGTAGCTATTTTAACAATAAAAAAAGTAATTAGAATTACTGCAGTGGACCACATTAGTTTTGCAGTCAGATAAGGATCTTTAAAAACATTTAGAAATATATTGAAGCCGTCTATCTGAATCCACCGCCTTATTTACAATTGTGTTTTAGCACACATATACAATAATAACGGCAAAACCGGGTATTTTTCAAGGAGTTTTTTAATTTATTATTTATGATATTTGGGGATGTCGCTTAATAGTATTTAGCAAGTATCTCCTTTGTTGAATGCTAACAGCAGCATTAATGCTTTGATGATGTATCCTTCGTCCGATGGGTCATTGCTGTAATGATTATTTATAATCATGGCTCTCACCTTATACTTAAAATTATATTGATATATATGCTTTAAAGAGAAAGGGGTTTCTTGGTTGCAGGTGGCATTTTATGGTAGGGTAAGCACTGAGGAGCAGGCTGAGCGAGGAAATATTTCGGGACAGGTGGAGTTTGCCAAAAACTATTTTAAACTGCATGGCGATCGCGAAGGCATAGAGGGATACCATTTATATTTAGATGAAGGGGTTTCAGGTTCTCTGCCGCTGCACCAACGCAATGGAGGTGCAAAGCTATTGTCAGATGCACGAATGGGAAAATTCTCTGCTGTATATTTCTATCGCTTAGACAGATTGGCCCGTTCTACCCAGATAGTATTGAATACATATAATGAACTAGAAACATTGGGTATCAGCATAAAATCTATGACAGAGGCTTTTGATACAGGTACGCCGGTGGGTAAATTTTTTATGACACTACTGGCCAGTATTGCAGCTTTAGAAAGGGAAACCATACTGGAGCGAACCCAGATGGGAAAGGAAAGAAAATCAAGGGAAGGGTGTTGGACTTCAGGGCCGCCGCCTTTTGGCTATAGGATTGGTGAAGATAAAAAACTAGAGATCTATCGGCCCGAAGCTTTGACAGTAGAATTGATATTTAACCTATACAGTGAGGGTATGGGAATGGTTTCCATTGCTAAATATCTTAATGCCAGAAAAGTGCCTACGCCAAATGCATCAAAGGGTAATAAAGTTAAAACCTCCGGACTTTGGCAGGCAGGTCACATAAGTGTTATTTTAAGAGCCTGTGTGTACACAGGAAAATACTATACTATGAAAAGGTCCAAGGGGACGAAAGAATCTAAAATACTTAATGTACCCAGCATCATATCCGAAGAAAAATTTAATCAAGTAAAGATATTGTTAAGCAAAAGTAATTTTGAAAGATGTTTTAAAGGCAAAAAATATATGCTTAGAGGGATTGTTTACTGCGGTCATTGCGGTTTAGCCATGGTGGGCAGCAGCAGTGGGGGACAACGGTTTTATTATCGTTGCCCCGGTACTGTTAATCATGGTCAAGGAAAGAAATGTACAAGCAAACTGCTCCAAGCTTTTACCATCGAGCAGGCAGTATGGTGTGAAATAAAAGCGTTTGTAAAGTCACCGGGAAATGTTTTGGAAAAGCTCAAAGAATCATTATTAAAATGTGAGAACTCAAACTGTTTAGGTAAAGAGATGGATTTAATCAATAAATTGCTTGCTGAGAAGAATGTTTCCAGGGAAAGGATAATCTCATTGTTGGCTAAAGGTGTTGTCTCACTTCAAGAGGCTGAAAGACAGCTGGAAAGAGAGGCATCAGAAATTATCTCGCTGAACAGACGAAGAGATTTTCTTTGCTCAAAATCAAGGGATAGCAATAACTTAGCGGATTATAGTATTGGGCAAATAGCGAAAACACTATCAGAAACAATCGAGCAGATCAAACCTAACGCCGATTTGGTTAAATTATTGGTAGAAAAAGTGGTTGTCAGGACTGAAGAAGTGAACGGGGAAAGGGTTTCCTGTGCTGATATTTATTACCGGTTCCGAAATCATAAGCGGATAAAATCAGATTTATGATAGTTGTTTTTGTATAGACATCTTAGGAGATGCTTAAGTGCGATGAAAAGTTTTTATGGGATCTGCTTTCCCTTTCACAGGAGGGTAATTTTAAAGCAGGAAGATTTGCACTTATATATGCAGATGAAATGATTGTTGCCCATACCAATGAAAGTGAGTACAAAACCTTTATTGCCAATAAAAAAAATGAAGCCTTACAGTCCAGGATTATAGTCTTGAAGATACCTTATAATCTCAAGGTCAGTGATGAGAAAAAGATTTATGAAAAACTTATCTTGCAAAGTGACCTTAGGGATATTCACATAGCTCCACATTCCTTGAAGGTGGCCGGTATCTTTTCGGTTTTATCCAGGCTAAAGGAAAGTAAAAAGCAAGGGATGGACATCATCAAGAAAATGAAGCTATATGACGGAGAGGATGTAGAGGATTTCAAGCAGAAAGATGTTTCCGAGCTTCGCAATGAATATAGCGACGAAGGTATGAGCGGTGTTGATCCTAGATATGTAATTAACCGTTTATCATCAGCTCTTATTCGCACAACTACCCAATGTATAAACCCGTTAGATGTACTTAGAGCTCTTAAAGACGGCCTTGACCAACATGCTTCCATCACCAAAGAGGAAAAAGACAGGTTGCTTAACTTTATTTCAATTGCACGTAAGGAATATGATGAGCTGGCCAAAAAGGAGATTCAAAAAGCCTTTGTCTATTCTT
>CAZHAJ010000111.1:0-6239 GCA_964530215.1 uncultured Peptococcaceae bacterium
AATAATATAAACATTGTTTTATTTTGTAGTATATTGTAAAATGACTTAGTCAAAAAAAGTCTTTGGGGAGGAAAATAAGGTGACCGAAAAAGGAACTTGGACAGTAAAAGCAGGACTGGCTGAAATGCTAAAGGGTGGGGTAATCATGGATGTCACTACCCCTGAACAGGCAAAAATCGCCGAGGAGGCAGGGGCCTGTGCAGTAATGGCATTGGAAAGGGTTCCCGCTGATATAAGGGCTACAGGGGGTGTAGCCAGAATGGCTGACCCCACTATTATAAAAAGTATTATGGATGTGGTGACGATACCTGTAATGGCAAAGGCGCGTATCGGTCACTTTGTGGAAGCTCAGATATTGGAACATTTGGGTGCAGACTACATTGATGAAAGCGAAGTTCTTACCCCGGCTGATGAACAGTACCATATTGATAAGAATGCTTTTAAAGTGCCCTTTGTATGTGGTGCAAGAAACCTTGGAGAAGCCTTGAGGCGTATTGCAGAAGGTGCGGCTATGATTAGAACTAAGGGAGAGCCGGGCACAGGCAACATCGTAGAGGCAGTAAGGCATATGAGAATGGTGATGGGGGAAATACGAAAGCTTAAAAATATACCAAAGGAAGAACTAATGGCCACTGCAAAAGAATGGGGAGCACCTTATGATTTGGTGGCTTATGTAGCGGAAAAAGGACGTCTTCCGGTGGTTAATTTTGCTGCCGGTGGAATTGCTACACCGGCCGACGCAGCGCTGATGATGCAATTGGGCTGTGACGGAATTTTTGTGGGTTCAGGCATTTTTAAATCAGATAATCCTGTGGCCAGAGCTAAGGCTGTGGTGGCGGCAACTACTCATTATAATAACCCGGAAATACTGGCGGAAGTATCCAAGGATTTGGGGGAAGCTATGCCGGGCCTTGAGATTTCCACCATTACGCCGGATCAGAGGATGCAGGATAGAGGCTGGTAATTCCAGGATTTTCAGGAGGATCGAAATATAACATAATGTTAATTGGGGTACTGGCACTTCAGGGAGCCTTCCGTGAACATGAAAAATCATTAATGGCCTGCGGAAGTTATGTTAAAACCAGACAAATCAGGCTTCCAGAGCAATTAGAGGGCTTGGACGGAATGGTAATACCCGGTGGAGAAAGCACCACCATTGGCAAGTTGATGATGAGTTTTAATTTGCTGGAGACCGTTAAGAAAAAGGCTCAAGAAGGAATGCCGATATTTGGAACTTGTGCCGGCATGATAATGCTTTCCAAAGAGATAAAAAACTCCCAACAGCCTAGACTGGGACTAATGGATATATTGGTGGAAAGAAATGCTTTTGGGCGTCAAACGGAGAGTTTTGAAACAGATCTGTCTGTTCCGGTTTTAGGTGAAGGCAAGTTTAAAGCCGTTTTTATTAGAGCTCCTTACATTGAAGAGGCATCACCGGAAGTAGAAGTTTTGGCTAAATACCAAGATAAAATTGTCCTGGTAAAACAGGGAAGTTTTTTAGCGGCAGCTTTTCATCCCGAACTTACAGAAGACATAAGAATTCATAAATATTTTATAGAAAATTGTTTGGACAAAAAAAGCCTAAGCAATTAAAATATAGTATAAGCAAATGTGCTGGGGTTGTCGCGGCATTTCCTATTGCATAATAAAGAGCGTTGTAGTAGTATGTAGAATAAGTTTTATATAGTTAAGTTCCTTAGAAGGGGTAAAGTAATCTTTCCGAACCTTTCAGAGAGCCGGTGGGGCTGTGAAACCGGTAGGGACGGTGGGATGAAAAGGCTCCCCAGAGGATGCCTGTTGAAAACAGCAGTAGACAGGCACGGGACTGACCCGTTAATACAGGCCTGAGAGGGTCATATGTTTTTATGGCCAATAAGGGTGGCACCGCGGGAGTGTAAGCAACCTCTCGTCCCTATATATTATTATTTGGGGACGGGGGGATTTTTATTTATTGAGAGAATGTTTAGGCTGATAGCTATTAGCAATCAGCAATTAACTTACAAAGGGTTTTATTTGAGTATAAAGTTTGTATTAAATGTAAAAAAATAGAAGCTGTCAGTACTGACTAGCTGGCACAAAAAAAGAGCTTAGAGCTGATGGCCAATAGCTAAATTGAAGGAGTTGGATAATAATGATGCAAGATAAACAATACCTGATGATTCCGGGGCCCACCCCAGTTCCACCTGCGGTTGTGTCGGCAATGAGCAGACCCATTATCGGACATAGAACGGAAGATTTTGCTGCTATGTACAAGCGCATAGTGGAGAAGCTACAGGTGGTTTTCCAGACCAAAAACGACATTTTAGTGTTAACTAATTCCGGTACCGGAGGAATGGAAGCAGCGGTTGCCAATACGGTCAGTTCCGGTGACAAGGTATTAGCTTTGGTTACGGGTAATTTCGGTGAAAGGTTCGCCAAACTTGCTAAGGAATATGGGGCAGATGTAGACACCGTTAATTTTGACTGGGGCAAAAGTGTAGATCTTCAAGTAGTGGAAGAAAAGCTTAAAGATAACCAATATAAAGTTGTACTGGCAACTCAAAATGAAACCTCTACAGGTGTTTTTAATGATATAAAGGGCATCGGGGAGTTGGTTGCAAAGACCCCGGCACTTCTATTGGTTGATGGGATCAGCGGAATTGGGGGACTGGAGCTAAAAACAGATGAGTGGAATGTTGATATTTTAATCACCGCATCACAGAAAGCAATGATGCTTCCACCGGGACTGTCTATGGTATCTGTCAGTTCTAAAGCGTGGGAGATTATTGAGAACAATAGTTCACCTTGCTTTTACCTTAGCTTGCCTGCTGCAAAGAAGGCCTATCAAAAATGGAATACCGCATATACTCCGGGAGTGTCGCTTTTTGCAGGTCTTGAAGCCGGCTTGGATATGATGATGGCTGAAGGCATGGACAATGTTTATGATAGGCATAAACTTCTTTCTAAAGCAGCCCAGGCAGCAGTTAAAGCCCTTGGACTCGAACTTTTTGCTGAAGAAGGTTCAATATCTCCTTTGGTTACAGCGATAAAAAGCCCTCCAGAAATTGACGGAGATGATATTCGCAAAGTACTGAAAAAAGAATTCTGTGTTACATTTGCAGGAGGGCAAAGCTTCCTCAAGGGAAAAATATTTAGAATAGCACATATGGGATTTGCAGATAAGATGGATGTTATTATTGCCATTAGCGCATTGGAAATGGCCTTAGTACGGGTTGGCTTACCTATTGAAATGGGTAGTGGTGTCAAGGCGGCTCAACAAGTATTTTTGGGAGGTAAATAATTATGAAGGTATTGGTGATGGATGGAGTTTCAGAAAAAGGGCTGCTTCCGTTACGGGAAAACTCCCAGATAGAAGTGGTCATTGGCGGTAAGATGACTGAAGAAGAGCTGATTAAAGAAATTCCGCAATATAAAGCTCTAATTGTAAGAAGTGCCACAAAGGTAACTGCAAAGGTGTTGGAAGCTGCTAAACAGCTGGTTGTAGTGGGTCGTGCCGGAGTAGGAGTAGACAACATCGATTTGGAGGCTGCCACCCGCCAAGGTATAATGGTGGTAAATGCCCCGGACGGCAACACTATAGCAGCAACCGAGCACACTATAGCTATGATGCTGGCATTGGCCCGGAACATACCCCAGGCAATGGGCAAGCTTAAAGAGGGCGTATGGGACAGGAAAAGCTATCTGGGCGTGGAGCTGCGGGATAAAACCCTTGGCATATTGGGTCTTGGCCGGATCGGGTCAGCGGTGGCCAAAAGGGCACATGCTTTGGAGATGAAAATTGTTGCGTATGATCCTTACATCACCGAAGAGAAGGCAGGCACTTTGGCAGTGGAGCTGGTGAGTTTGGAAGAACTGTATAAAAGGTCTGACTTTATAACTATTCATATGCCTAAGACTAAAGAATCTTACCACATGATAAATGAGGAAACCATCGGGATAATGAAGGAAGGAGTTAGGATAATTAATTGTGCCCGAGGTGGAATTATTGATGAAAAAGCTCTTTATAATGCAATGAAGTCAGATAAAGTAGCCGGTGCGGCGCTTGATGTATTTGAAACAGAGCCAAATACCGAAAGTCCTCTTCTTGAGCTGGATAACTTTATTGCCACCCCACATCTTGGAGCCTCCACTTTGGAAGCTCAGCTTAATGTGGCTGTGGATGTAGCGGAAGAAATAGTAGCTGCCCTTACCGGTGAAACAGTCAAAAATACCGTTAATATGCCTTCCATCAGTCCCAAAACCATGTCAATAATTAAGCCATACTTAGTTTTGGGTGAAAATCTTGGGCGTTTTCAAGCCCAGTTGGTGACGGGAAGGGTAAATAAGATTGAGGTGGTATATAGCGGTGAGTTGGCAGATATGGAGGTGGCACCTATCACCACTGCGGTGGTAAAGGGATTGCTGTATCCGATCCTTCAAGAAAAAACCGTAAATTTTGTTAATGCCTCCTTATTAGCTAGAAGCCGCGGCATTCAAGTGCAGCATACCGGAGATCGTAAAGAGGAAGGGTATGCCAATTTAATAACGGTCAAAGTATTTACCGATAAAGAACAAAGGTCTATTTCGGGCACTCTGTTTGGAACCAGTGGCCCTCGGATAGTGATGATTGACGGATATAGATTAGATGCATTGCTTAACGGGCACATGCTTTTTGTGCCCCACATTGACAAGCCCAGAATTATTGGCCCTGTAGGCATGCTCATTGGGGAGCACAATATTAACATTGCCACCATGCAGGTGGGGCGCAAGGAAGTTGGTGGCCAGGCAATAATGCTACTTTCAGTTGATGGTGAAGTTCCGGACATCACCCTTAAAGAAATAGGGAAGATACAAGGTGTAATGGATGTTAAGATGATAAAACTATAACATTTTTAATGGCATTCCGGGCACACCGGTAGTAAACATGGTAAAATTAGGGCAGATTAGTTAAGAAGAATTATTTTGGAGGACTCTAATCATGTTGGATATAAAACTGTTACGAACCAATCCAGATGTCGTGGAACAAGCCCTTAAAGGCAGGAATTCAGATTTGGATTTAAAACCATTTTTTGTACTTGATGAAGAAAGACGTCAAAAACTGGTGGTGGTAGAACAGTTAAAAAACAAGCGAAATGTTGTGTCTGAAGAAGTGGGCCGCTTAAAGCAGCAGGGACTGGAAGCCCAAGATATGGTTAATGAAATGCGGGAAGTTTCTCAGCAAATCAAAGAGATGGACGACGAACTAAGGCTATTGGAGGAGAAGCTGCAAAGCATACTTCTGACAATTCCTAATGTTCCACATGAAACAGTTCCTTTGGGAACTGATTCCCAAGACAACGTTGAGGTACACAGCTATGGGGAGCCAAGGGACTTTGGTTTTCCTGTCAAAGCACATTGGGACATCGGAGAGGCTCTGGATATCTTGGATTTCGAGCGAGGCAGCAAGGTAACGGGAGCAAGATTCACTTTTTATAAAGGACTGGGTGCTCGCCTAGAGAGGGCAGTATATAATTTTATGCTGGATATCCATACCGAACAACATGGATATATAGAAGTATTTCCACCTTTTATGGTTAATAGTGCCAGTATGATGGGAACAGGGCAACTGCCTAAGTTTGCTGAGGATATGTTTAAAGTAGAAGGAACAGATTACTATCTTATTCCCACAGCAGAAGTTCCGGTTACCAACCTGTATGCTCAAGAGATATTGGACGGTAAAAAGCTGCCCATATCGCATTGTGCATATAGTGCTTGTTTTAGAGCCGAAGCCGGTGCTTCAGGCAGGGATACCAGGGGTCTTATCCGGCAACATCAATTTAACAAAGTGGAACTGGTGAAGTTTACCCGTCCGGAGGAGTCCTATCAAGAGTTGGAAAATCTTACTTCTCATGCGAAAAAAGTATTGGAACTTCTGGAGTTGCCATATCGTGCGGTGGTGCTCTGCACCGGAGATACCGGTTTCAGTTCTGCAAAAACATACGACCTCGAAGTATGGCTGCCCAGTTATAATGAGTATAAAGAAATATCCTCTTGTAGTAATTTTGAAGATTTTCAGGCTCGCAGAGCCAATATCCGTTTTAAAGACGGCAAAGAAAAGCCCCGGTTCGTTCACACCTTAAATGGCTCGGGATTAGCTGTGGGCCGGACGGTATCTGCAATTTTGGAGAATTATCAGCAAGAAGACGGAAGTGTTAAAATCCCAAAGGTTTTGATTCCTTATATGGGAGTAGAAAAAATAGGGTAGTAGAGTAAAAGAGGCA
>CAZHAJ010000112.1:0-6208 GCA_964530215.1 uncultured Peptococcaceae bacterium
TAGGGATGATTTATTGTTTTTTTTAAACGGCATAAATGTCAAAAACTTTGGATCTCGAGGACAGCAAAGATCAGTGGTGTTGGCGTTAAAAATAGCTTTATTAAAAATGTTTAATAATGATTTTTTTGAATATCCAATTCTTCTTCTAGATGATGTTTTTTTGGAGCTGGATATTCATAGACAAAAAGGCTTGGTAAATTTACTAAGTAACGATATCCAGGTGTTTATTACTTCTGACAGGAGATTAGACGGATATTTCGACGGAAAAGAAAGTAAATTTTTTGTTTCAGAAGGTAAAATAATCAAGGGGGATTGTTAATGTTTTTACACCTTGGGGGAGATAAAATTATTCCAAAAAAAGAAATTATTGCAATAATGGATTATAAGAAAGGTAATTCAAATATTAACAAAGATTTTATAAAGAATGCTAAGGATGAAAATTTGCTAATTAATGTGTCTGATTCAGAAAAAGAAAAATCATATATTATCACCAATGATAAGGTATATGTTTCGTCTATTTCTTGTAATACTCTAAAGAAAAGATCAAGGGAAATATTAATTTCGATAGATGATTATTAGGCTTATGAGATGTAATAATTTACATTGTCGTTAAGGATGGGGGTAAGTTTATTGCTTCAGCAAAATAATAACAATAACCGCTATGATGCGGAAGAAATACAGGTTTTAGAGGGTTTAGAAGCTGTAAGAAAAAGACCAGGGATGTATATAGGAAGCACAAGTTCCAGGGGATTACATCATTTAGTTTATGAGGTTGTGGATAACAGCATTGATGAAGCCATGGCCAATTATTGTGATGATATACAGGTTATAATCCATGAAGACAGTGTGGTGTCAGTTATTGATAACGGACGCGGGATTCCCGTGGATATTCATCCTCAGACAGGATTACCAACGGTGGAGACTGTATTAACCATACTTCATGCCGGAGGAAAGTTTGGCGGTGGTGGTTATAAAGTTTCCGGGGGTCTACATGGGGTAGGGGTTACTGTTGTAAATGCTCTTTCGGAGTGGTTAGAAGTTGAAGTAAAAAGAAACGGAAACATATACAAACAAGAGTTCAGAAGGGGAGAGACAGCAGGTTCCTTGGAAATAGTGGGTTCCACTGAAACTACCGGAACAAGGATTACTTTTAAGCCCGATTCCACAATATTTGAGGATGTCACTTTCAGTAATGAAATACTAAAACAGCGATTAAGAGAGCTCTCTTTTTTAAATAAAGGATTAAAAATAACCCTAAAAGATGAACGAAATGATTCTCAAAAGGTATTTGAATATCAAGGGGGAGTAGTTGATTTTGTTCTTTATATTAACAAAAATAAAGGACATCTTCATGAAAAGGTAATCTATTTCGAAGGAGAAAAAGATGATGTACAGGTAGAGGTTGCTATTCAATATACCGAAGGATATGTGGAGAATCTCTTTTCTTATGTAAACAATATTCATACAATAGATGGAGGAACCCATGAAGCAGGATTTAAATCTGCTTTAACAAGAGCTATTAATGATTATGCAAAAAAATATAATTATTTTAAAAATGGCTTATCAGCTTTTTCCGGAGAAGATATCAGAGAGGGAATGACTGTTGTTATAAACACTAAGGTGCCTGAACCCCAGTTTGAAGGACAGACAAAAACCAAGCTGGGTAACAGTGAAGTAAGATCGATAATTGACAGTATTGTATCTGAGGGTATCGGGACTTTTTTAGAAGAAAATCCTCAAGAAGCAAAAAAAATATTAGAGAAGGCAATTGTATCATCCAGAGCAAGGGATGCTGCCCGTAAAGCACGGGAATTGACTCGCAGAAAAAGTGCCCTAGAAAGTACTGCTTTACCCGGTAAATTAGCGGACTGTTCTGAAAGGGATCCTGCCTTGTCGGAATTATTTATAGTGGAAGGGGACTCTGCAGGAGGTTCCGCAAAACAAGGAAGGGATAGGAAATTTCAGGCAATTTTGCCGTTGCGCGGTAAAATACTAAATGTAGAAAAAGCCAGAATGGATAAAATTCTAGGAAATGAAGAAATAAGATCTCTTATTACCGCACTTGGCACCGGAATAGGTGACGATTTTGATTTGGCAAAAGCCAGGTATCATAAAATAGTAATAATGACCGATGCTGATGTAGACGGTGCCCACATTAGAACACTTCTTCTTACTTTCTTTTACAGACACATGAAAAAACTTATAGAACACGGATATGTTTATATAGCCCAGCCTCCTCTATATAAAATTAAAAAGGGGAGAGGGGAAAAATATGCTTACACTGATCGAGAACTGGAAGAATATCTTAAAGATATCGGCAGAGTGGGGATAAGTATCCAAAGATATAAAGGACTTGGGGAGATGGATGCTACCCAGCTTTGGGATACCACCATGGATCCGGGCAGCCGCACTATTTTGCAGGTTGCTTTAGATGATGCTGTGGAGGCGGACGCCATATTTTCTACTCTTATGGGGGACAAGGTTGAACCAAGAAGAGACTTTATTCAGGAAAATGCCAGATATGTTAAAAATTTAGATATATAGCAAAATTTAACGGTATAAAAGGGAGGTTTTTCCCTTTATTTTTGGTAAGGACGCCGTTAAGGCGTCTTTTTATAACGATTAGTTTGTTAATACATCATTTTTAATATGGGAAGCTTTTAGATACACCAATGTTTTTTTGTTTAAAACTATTAAGTTGGTTTGAATCTTATACTTATTGCCGTTAGCTTCTATTTCTCGATTATCCAAAATTTTGGGCACTAAAAGACTGTCTATTTCAGATATTTCCTGTCCGATTAAGGGTTGAAGAAGTTCCTTTATTATTTTATTACATTCCAGTTCTAAAGACATTTTATCGTGATCTGTAAGTCCTTCCAAGGACTCCATCATTAAAAAAGCATCTATACTGTCAATGGTATATTTTTTAATAGATTGATTCTGTTCTCTATATTGGTGTAATTTAAACTGCTCATCCTGTAGCTCCTGACGAAGTGATTTATTGGCTATAGAAAGATTATCTAACTGATAGCCAATGTATAAATTAGTTGCTGAAGAACCAATCAGCACACCCAGAATTAGCATGGATATGTTTTTGTATAATCTGATTTTCATTTAAATTTACCTTCGCATAATGCCATTATCAGATAATAACCGGTTTGAGCACCGGCTAATGCACTTATAATATATAATATTTGCTTTATAACAGCTTTAACTTCACCGCTGAATAAGCCGCTATCAAATATCTCCAGGGTTGAGAAAGTACCCCCGATGGCAGCTGCGATGGCCCATATTTTAATATCACGGGCAAGGTTTAACATGACTGCTACCGGAGCTTGTTGTACCAATAATGCTGCCAGGGATCCTATAAATACCGAACCCAGCATAACACCTAAAGAGGTGAAGAATATTAATACCATTTTATTTTCAAAGGTTTCCATAAACCATCCCCCTCTAGAATTTATTAAAGGGAAAGTTAAATTATTACAACGTCTTTATGATTAGCGTTTTCAAAATCATAGTGATATACTTTAAAAGGATAAAATTATATAATTATGAAAGCTAGGCTCTATGCTGGAAAAGGTTGTTAAATTATCTTACATATATTGGTCTAGGAGGGAAATGTTTGGCGCCGTTATCAGAAAAAATTACGCCCATTGATATCAATGTTGAAATGAGACAATCCTATTTGGATTATGCCATGAGTGTAATTATGGGTAGGGCATTGCCGGATGTAAGGGACGGTCTGAAGCCGGTTCATAGAAGAATTCTTTATGCCATGTATCAGGTGGGTATGACGCCGGATAAACCTCATCGTAAGAGTGCTCATATAGTTGGTCAGGTTATGGCAAAATTTCACCCCCACGGTGATTCCGCTATTTATGATGCATTGGTACGACTGGCTCAGGATTTTTCATCACGATATCCTTTGGTTGACGGACACGGCAATTTTGGTTCGGTAGACGGTGATTCGGCTGCAGCCATGCGTTATACCGAAGCAAGAATGGCTAAGATCACCATGGAACTCTTGGCAGATATAGAGAAAAATACTGTAGATTTTGCTCCCAACTATGACAGCAGCGACCAAGAACCCACTGTTTTACCGTCGAAAATACCCAATTTATTAGTAAACGGCTCTTCCGGTATTGCGGTAGGGATGGCAACTAATATCCCTCCTCACAATCTTGGTGAAGTGATAGACGGAATTTTATATTTAATCGATAATCCTGATGCCGGGGTTGACGAGATTATGAAATACATAATTGCCCCAGATTTCCCCACTGCCGGCCAAATATTGGGCAGGGGTGGAATAGAATCTGCTTACACTACAGGCAGGGGTTCCATTAAAGTAAGGGCAACAACCTCCATTGAAAAAATCGGCAGCGGGAAAGTGGCCCTTATTGTTAAAGAAATACCCTTCATGGTAAATAAGGCCAGGCTTGTGGAAAAAATAGCAGAACTGGTAAGGGATAAGAGAATTGACGGAATAACGGATCTCAGGGATGAATCAGATCGCAAAGGAATGCGGATAGTTATTGAGCTTCGCAGAGATGCTAATCCGGACATTATTTTAAATCAGCTATATAAGCACACTCAAATGCAGGAAACCTTCGGTGTTATAATGCTGGCTTTGGTAAATGGTGAGCCTAGGTACTTGAATATACGGGAAATACTTTTTTATTATCTTGAGCATCAAAAACAGGTAATAACCAGGAGAACCATTTTTGACCTTGATAAAGCAGAAGCCAGGGCTCATATAGTTGAGGGCTTGCTTATAGCTTTAGACTATATCGACGAGGTTATAAAAACCATTAGAGCCTCAAGGGCTGTGGATGAAGCCAGATTATCACTGATGGAAAAGTTCAGTCTTTCGGAAAAACAAGCCGAAGCTATTGTTGAGATGAAATTGCGAAGCCTTACTGGTTTGGAAAGAGAAAAGCTGGACGCAGAATATGAAGAATTAAAAGAAAAAATAGCGTATTTTAATTCAATATTAGAAAATGAGTGGATGGTATATCAAATCATTAAGGAAGAACTTATTGAGATAAGAAGAAAATTCTCGGATCCCAGGAGAACGATCATTATTGATGAGGATATAGACATTGATGACGAGGATTTGATTCAAGAAGAGGAAATGGTTATAACCATTACCAAACAGAATTATATTAAGAGAATTGCCTTGGATACATACAAGAGCCAACGAAGGGGAGGACGCGGCATTGCCGGTATGGGAACCAAGGAAGAAGACTATGTAAAACATCTTTTTATTACCAGCACCCATCATTATTTGCTGTTTTTTACCAGCAGCGGTAAGATGTTTCGTCTAAAAGCTTATCACTTGCCGGAAGCGGGAAGGACTGCTAAAGGAACAGCCATTGTAAATCTGCTTGAACTGGGGAGTGATGAAAGTATAACTGCAGTTATTCCGGTAAAAGATTTTGTAGAAGATATGTTTTTATTTATGGCTACCCGTAAGGGGGTCGTTAAAAAGACCGATTTAACTCAGTATAAAAACTATCGACGAGGCGGAATGGCTGCAATTAACCTTGATGAGGGCGATGAGCTGGTGGAGGTTAAGCTTACCGACGGCCAACAAGGAATAATGTTGGGTACAAAAAACGGTTTTGCCATTCACTTTGACGAAACCGATGTACCCGCTTACGGAAGGGCAACTAGGGGGGTAAAGGGTATAAATTTAAGAAAAGGTGATGCGGTGGTTTCTATGGATACCACTTCTCCGGACGCAGACGTTTTGGTGGTTACTGCTAACGGTTTTGGTAAGAGAACCAGCGTTAAACATTATAGGGCGCAAGCTAGGGGAGGAATAGGACTCACCAATATTAAATCCACCAGCAGGAATGGTGAAGTAATTGCTTTACAGATAGTCAGGCCTGACGAAGAGGTAATGATGGTGAGCCAAAAGGGTATTATTATTAGAATCAAAGCAAAAGATGTTTCCTGCATGGGACGTTCAACCCAAGGGGTTACTTTGATGCGTTTGGATAAAGATGATAAATTGGTGGCATTGGCCAAAGTGGATCTTTTAGCGGAGGAAGAACCTTTACAATAATATAAACATTGTTTTATTTTGTAGAATATTGTAAAATGGCTTCGTCAAAAAACGCCTTCGGGGAGGAAAATAAGGAGACAGAAAAAGGAACTTGGACAGTACACGCAGGACGGGCTAAAATACCAAAGGGAGGGGACA
>CAZHAJ010000113.1:0-2444 GCA_964530215.1 uncultured Peptococcaceae bacterium
AGGGAACTGATGAGTAAAATCAGGGAAAAAGTAAAGGGTGTCTCTATTAGTACCGATGTTATTGTGGGTTTCCCGGGGGAAAGTGATGAACAGTTTAAAAATACATATAACCTGATTGAAGAATTAAAATTTTCTTTTTTACATGTTTTTAGATATTCACCCAGGAAAGGAACTGCGGCTGCAGGATTTAAGGACCAGATTTCCTTGGCTGTAAAGGATGAGCGCAGTAATCAGTTAATCTTATTGGGGGAAAAACTTTTATCAGATTTCTATAGCAAACATATAAACACAGAAGCAGATGTCCTGTTGGAGGATGAATACAGTGGGAAAGAGGATATGATAAAGGGCTATACCGCCAACTACCTCCCTGTTGCGGTTCCGGGAAATAAAAATTTAAGAGGTTGTATGGTTAAAGTAAAGATAGTGGATATGCTGCAAGACGTATTATTGGGCAGAATTATAGAAATTAACGGAAGGATTTAATAGGTTTTTGTTGAATAATATCATAAGCGTGACAAAGTTAATTCCAGGTTGAGAGGGGGTGCAGGATTGCAGGATTGTATATTTTGTAAAATTATCAAAAAGGAAATTCCATCAGAAATAGTATATGAAAATAGCAATTTATTGGTTTTTAAAGATATTAATCCTGTTGCTCCGGTACACCTTTTAATAATACCTAAGAAGCACATTCCTACGTTTTTTGATTTAGAAAAAGACGATATTCAAGTTTTGGGTGAAATCCAGTTGGCGGCTGCCAATTTAGCTCAGGAGATGGGTCTTGAAGATGGTTATAGGTTGATAGGTAACTGTAATAAAGATGCCGGTCAGGTGGTTTTTCATATCCACTATCATTTACTGGCAGGGAGGCAGTTTAACTGGCCTCCGGGGTAGTTGACTACATTTAATTATCAATGTTATAATAATTTAGTATGCAGTTTTTCAACGGGGTGTTTTAATGGTTGGAAAGTTTTCTGTAAGTCCGCCGGAGGGAGGGATAAAGAATGGCAGAGGTACGTGTCGGTAAGAACGAAACATTAGATAGCGCCCTCCGACGTTTTAAACGCAACTGTCAAAAGGCCGGTGTGTTAGCGGAGGCCAGGAAGCATGAACATTACGAAAAGCCTAGTGTGAAACGAAAGAAAAAATCAGAAGCAGCAAGAAAACGTAAATTCAAAACTTGATTTATTAGCTGCCCAGCGGGTGGTTATAAGCAGTAGGGAATGCCCGGCACTATGCCGGGCATTCCTAATAATTATTATACTTGACGTGTTTAATATGGTTGGAATATGCTAAAAATAAGCCATAAACCTAAGGAGGTTTACTAAGGTGATTCCTGAATTATATGTCTGGATTTCAATACTGCTATTTATATTGGGCATATTGGCTTTGATCTTGGAAGTTTTTCTTGTGCCGGGTTTTGGTGTGTCGGGAGTTGCCGGCATTATTTTCATTGCCTGGGGAATAATGCTTTTGTCAAGTGATGTCGCCCAGACCACAATGTCCTTAGTAATTGCCCTTATAGCAACATTGGCGGTATTTATTGCGGGTGTTAAATTATCAACCAAATTTAATGTCTGGCAAAGGCTCACATTGGGCACAAAGCAAGAAATGGATTTGGGATACTCAGCTCCAATGCCAGATTTAATTAACTACAAAGGCCGTACCGGAACAGCTTTAACACCATTGAGACCTTCCGGTACTATTGATGTTTCCGGTCACCGGCTAGATGTGGTTACCGGTGGTGAATACATTCCCCAGGGCACATCAGTACAAGTGGTCCAAGTGGAGGGTGCCAGAGTGGTGGTAAGGGCAATAGAAGAATAGGCTTCTGAAGCGAGCAATTAAATAAAGAGAGTTATACATAAAAACTAAATCTGGAACATTATGATAAGGCAGCTTAAGGTGGTGCAGTTATGTTTGCTTTATTAAGTACAATTATTTTTCTAGCTATAATAGTGTAAGACAAAAAAACTAAAGGTGGTGTGGTTATGTTTGCTTTTTTAAGCTCATTTATTTTTTTAGCGCTGATAATCATAGCTGTGGTAGTGATTTTCAGCTTCATTCCGGTGGGTCTTTGGATTTCAGCTTTAGCTGCCGGGGTTCGAATCGGAATATTTACCCTTATAGGTATGAGATTGCGCAGGGTCCCGCCGGGACAAATTGTCGGTCCCTTAATCAAAGCGGTTAAAGCTGGGGTAGATGTATCCGTTAACAAGCTGGAAGCACATTTTTTAGCCGGTGGAAATGTTGACAGAGTGGTAAACTCTCTGATTGCTTCTGCCAGGGCAAATATTCCCCTTCCTTTTGAACGTTCTGCAGCCATTGATTTGGCCGGAAGGGACGTACTAGAAGCCGTTCAGATGAGTGTTAACCCAAAAGTTATACAAACACCGTTGATTTCGGCAGTTGCCAAGGACGGCATCGAAGTCAAGGTGGTGGCTAGG
>CAZHAJ010000113.1:2454-6145 GCA_964530215.1 uncultured Peptococcaceae bacterium
TGTGAGGGCTAATATTGATCGCTTAGTGGGTGGTGCCGGTACGGAAACAATATTGGCCAGAGTGGGAGAAGGAGTTGTAAGTACGGTGGGAAGCTCAGCATCCCATAAAGAGGTGCTGGAAAATCCCGACTCTATATCCCGAGCAGTGCTAGAAGCCGGATTGGATGCAGGTACAGCCTATGAGATACTGTCTATAGATATTGCGGATGTTGATGTTGGTCGAAATATCGGTGCTCAACTGCAGACTGACCAAGCCGAAGCCGATAAACGTATTGCCCAAGCCAAAGCAGAAGAAAGAAGAGCAATGGCAGTGGCAAAGGAACAGGAAATGAAAGCCTTTGTTGAGGAAATGAGAGCCAGAGTGGTGGAAGCTGAGGCTGAGGTGCCCAAGGGTATTGCTGATGCCTTCCGTCAAGGCAACATAGGTGTGATGGACTATTATAATATACAGAACTTAATGGCAGATACAAAAATGCGTCAGGGAATATCCAGTCATGTGGAAGAAAACCCCGGTACCGATGACCAAGTATAGGCGGTGAAATTATGCGGTTATTACAGGATGACTATGATGACAGGCCTCTTTTTGGCCCCTGGAACGGACCAGAAACTCCAAGGCTACCGGATAATGAGCCAATACCTGATGATATTCTGACACCATCTGATAACGAAGAAGAGAGAATTCAAAGTTATAATGAGTCTGGGGATGATGGTTACCAAGATTTTTTTGAGGAAACTGTGGCTTCTGTTCAGGAAGGTGTCCCGGAAGGGGAATCCAATGTCAAACAAAAGCATTTTTTCCCCGAGGTTCAAGATAAAAATTTGCACCAAATTAAGGAAAAGATTGCAGCGACTTCTGCAGGCAGTGGTTTTATGTGTAAACTATTTATGTCCGAGGGAATTATCGCCGGGATAATTATGTCGGAAGTTTTGGGTCCCAGGAAGGGTGCAGTTAGGAGGCGTGGGTAACGGATAGCCTAAAAGTAGCTGTATGCCAAATGTCGGTGGTGCAGGACAAAGCAGTAAACCTCACCACCGCAAAAATTATGATAAAAGAAGCAGCGGCAGAGGGTGCAAAACTTATTGTTTTGCCGGAAATGTTTAACTGTCCATACGATACAGAACTTTTCCCAATTTACGCAGAGGAATATCCCCAAGGTAGTACTTATAAAATGCTTTCTGAAACTGCCATTGAGGAAAGTGTATACTTAGTAGGGGGTTCAATGCCTGAGAAGGAAGGTTCCAAAATATACAACAGCAGCTTTGTTTTTTGGCCCCAAGGTCAGCTTCTGGGAAGACACAGGAAATTACACCTTTTTGATATTGATCTGCCGGGGAATTTTAGGGTTATGGAGTCAGAAATACTTGCCCAGGGCAGCCAGGCCACAATTTTTGAAACAGGATTTGGACGTATCGGAGTTGTAATTTGCTATGATTTAAGATTTCCTGAACTATTTAGGCTAATGGCTTTGGATGGAGTACGTGTCGTTGTAATACCCGCTGCATTTAATACCGTAACGGGACCGGCTCATTGGGAGATTTTGCTGAGAACCCGAGCCATCGATAATCAAATGTATATTATTGCTGCCTCCCCTGCGAGGTATAGGATAAAATCATATGAGGTTTATGGTTATTCCATGATGGTGGATCCTTGGGGGGAAATAATATCCAAAGCAGGTGAAGGGGAGCAGACTATTGCAGATTATTTGTATAAAGATCGTTTGGAAGAAATAAAATCAAAAATACCTATATTGGATCACAGGCGCACTGATTTGTATGATATATTGAAGAAATATTGACATGGCGTTTCTAGGAAGTGACCTAATGGAAATCAACAGGTTGAAAAAAATATTGAATAATTTATCTGGTCAAAAAATTACGGTAGATCAGGCTATGGAACAGCTTAAAGGATTGCCGTATCAGGATTTAAAGTATGCTAAAATTGACCACCATAGAGGACTGCGCTGTGGTTTTTCTGAAGTAATCTTTTGCCGGGGCAAAAATCCTCATCAAATAGGTGAAATCTTTCGCAACTTAGCTTTGGTCAACTCTACGGTGATTGGTACTTTGGCAGACCCCCACATTTATGAGGTTGTTAAAGAAGTATGTCCGGGGATTGAATACTTTCCAGAAGCCCGGTGCCTGGTTTTAGGTATGCCGGAAAAACCTCTGTATTTAGGTAAAATTTTGGTTATAAGTGCTGGTACAGCAGATATTCCGGTTGCGGAAGAGGCAGTGGTCTGTGCTATGGCTATGGGAAATTCGGTGGAGCGCCTTTTTGATGTTGGTGTGGCGGGACTTCACCGTTTATTAAATCATCAGGATATTATTCGCCAAGCAGCGGTAATAATTGTGGTAGCGGGTATGGAAGGAGCTCTTCCCAGTGTTGTGGGGGGGCTGACTGACCGTCCGGTGATAGCAGTGCCAACCAGCATCGGATACGGAGCCAGTTTTGGGGGATTGGCTGCTTTGTTGGCTATGTTGAACAGTTGTGCAGCGGGGGTAAGTGTAGTTAATATTGATAACGGATTTGGAGCAGCGGCCATGGCAACCTCAATAAACAGATCTATCCAAGGTTTGATTGAAGCCGGGAGAGGATAACATGAGAAGCAGAGCAGACAGGATATTAAACAGAGTAACCCGGCCGGAAATTTATGAGGAAGCATTGATTGAATCTGCGGGCAGTCCCATAGCTTTGTCTGTATGGAAGAGCTGCCCTGAGGATCCTGTTGTTGTTTTTATTCCAGGAACCAAGACTCATCCTTTATTTTATGAAGATTTTCTCAATCATCTGGCATTGCAAAAATATAATGTGATTGGTATGCATTTGGTGGGTCACGGAAAAAGCCCCAGAGTAAAAAGTCTTTATTCATATAAAGAAATGCTTCAGAACGGGATTGACACCATTCAATATGCTGTCAATAGATTTAATGATAATATTTTTTTGATCGGCTCCAGCTTAGGCGGTATATTAGCTGCTGATTTAGCAGGGTTAGACACCAGAATCAAATGTATTTTTCCCCATAACATAATGATCCCCAATTTGCCTGAAACCATAAAAATAACCAGATTCAAAAATATAGTAAAAAACAAGTTTATATATAAGACTGTGGTTTCATTTGTAAAAGCAGCAGCTTTGATATTTCCAAAACTGCAGATCCCATTTTCCTTTTATCTGGAAGAGAGCCATATGGAAAGCAATAAAGATATTTTTGATCTCTTTTATGCAGACCCCATTGGATTAATTGACTATCCGCTTTTTTTTATTGCCAGTTTATTTAATGCGGATTTAAAAAATCTCTATAACGGAAGCATCCAGTGTCCGGTAGTAACTATAGTGGTTAAGGACGATCCAATTTTTCCTTTTGATTATAATAATATGGTTTTTCAGTTAATTCGTTCTCCAGTAAAAGAAATGCTTATCTGGGAAGGAAACAGACATTTTATTTTTAATGAATGTGCTGAAACTGCAGCCACTAAACTGGCTTCCAAAATTAGGGAGTTGGGATTTGGTTCTATTTCACTTTGAATTGTAGAGTAAGATTATTTAGCTTTTCTACCATTCTGTGTATTCTTTTGGCAGAATGGTTTATTTCTTTTAAGGCTTGTTTTTGTTTTACGCTGATGAAATAAACGTCTTGGGAATCTTGGTTTTCTAATTCTTCAAGATTAAAAACCTGACTTTCATTAAGTA
>CAZHAJ010000114.1:0-6100 GCA_964530215.1 uncultured Peptococcaceae bacterium
ACAGTGTAAATACAGCCCGTAACGTAAAAAAAATGGCTGATGACTTGGGTATTGGCAGGGTTGCTGTGGTGGCAAATAAAATACGCTCCCCGAAAGAAAAAGAGTTTATCGAGAAAAACTTCCAGCCCCATGAGGTGTTGGGTTTTATATATTTTAACAACGTTATATGGGAAAATTCCATGAGTTCAGATCATGTCAATACAGATATAGATTTGCTTGAAGGCATGAAGGAAGTCAGGGAAAAGCTTATGGGAGAGGTGGGTGGTTCCTGTAGGAAATTGCAGTAAGAGGACTTTTAGAGTTGTATTGATATATTTATAATCACCAGTATTTAGATAAATACTAACTGGTTGATTTTATAATCAAGGAGGTTTAAGTATGCCAAGGTTTAGAGATACCATCCATACCAGTAAGCCGTCAGATGCTCCTAGGGTGGTTGATCCCAAATCAGTGAAGCGTTCCATCGATCCTGGAGCTTTAGAAATGATTGACATTGCCAAGGAACGGGGTATGATTACTGCCTTTGATCGGGCAGTTGCACAGCAACCCCAGTGTCAGTTTGGCTATAAAGGCATATGTTGCCGCTTTTGTATGATGGGCCCTTGTCGCATTAAGGCCGAAGAGGGACCCGGCAGTAAAGGTATATGCGGTGCTTCTCACTGGACTATTGCAGCAAGGAATACAGGGTTATTGTTATTGACCGGTGCTGCATCTCATAGCGAGCACGCCAGTCACATGGCCCATACCCTGTTGGAGTATACCGAGGGGAAGGCACCGGATTTCGGTATTACTGACAGTGATAAACTTTACAGGGTGGCTGAGAGAATTGGTATTGAGGTTGAGGGAAGAAGCGATATAGAGATTGCCAAGGACGTGGCTAAGGCCGCATTGGAGGAGTACAGCCGTTTAAAAGGTTTTGGTGAATCAACATGGGTTAACACCACTACCACACAAGGCCGGATAAATAAGTTCCGTACCCACGATATCATGCCCAGTGGCATTTATAATGTTATTTCCGAGCTGGTTACTCAAGCCCATGTCGGTATGGATAATGACCCTGTCAATTTGATTTTTGCAGCATTGAGGGTGTCGTTGGGTGATTATGTGGGGATGCACATAGGAACCGATCTTTCTGATATCCTGTTTGGTACCCCTAAACCGGTGGTCAGTGAAGCCAATCTGGGAGTTATTGATCCTGAATACGTAAACTTTGTATTGCACGGACATAACCCGATCTTATCTGAAATAATTGTTCAAGCTGCCAAGGAGTTGGAAGATGAGGCCAAGGCTGCAGGAGCAAAGGGAATTAAGTTGATGGGTATATGCTGTACAGGTAATGAAGTGCTGATGCGTCACGGAGTACCTTTGGTAACATCCTTTGCTTCTCAGGAATACGCAATATCCACTGGGGCTATAGACGCCATGGTGGTGGATGTTCAGTGTATAATGCCTTCAGTGCAAACTGCGGCAGAGTGTTTCCATACCAAAATTATAACAACTTCACCCATATCCAAGATACCGGGTGCTTATCATCTTGATTATCAGACTACCAATGCTCTCAACAGTGCTAAATCGGCTATAAGAATAGCTATAGAAGCTTTTACCAATAGAGACCCAAAGAGAGTACACGTACCTAATGTAGTTAATAAAGTAGTGGCCGGTTTTAGCTTAGAAGCCCTTTATGATTTGTTTGCCACCGTTAATCCTGAAAATCCCGTAAAAACTCTTACTGATGCAATTCAGTCTGGTGAGATTAAAGGTGTGGCAATGCTGGCAGGTTGCAACAATCTGAAGCGTCCGCAAGATGAAAGTAATTCTACAATCGCTGAAGAAATGATAAAAAATGATGTTTTTGTTATTGGAACAGGCTGTGCGATGCAAAGCTGTGCCAAATTAGGACTCCTTTCACCGGAAGCCATGGAAAAAGCGGGTCCTGGTCTGAAGAAGTTTTTGGCCAGAATCAGTGAGAAAGCAAATCTAAGCACACCTCTGCCGCCAATGTTCCATATGGGATCTTGTGTGGATAACAGCCGCTGCTCTGATCTGCTGATGGATATGGCAGATGAGATGGGCGTTGATACCCCTAAAGTACCGTGGGTAGCGTCAGCTCCTGAGGCTATGAGCGGTAAGGCAGTATCAATAGGTTGTTGGTGTGTCGCTTTAGGAATGCCGGTTCATGTAGGAGCAATGCCTCCATTGGAAGGCAGTGATTTAATTTACTCCATTGTTACTCAGATAGCGGGCGATGTATACGGTGGTTATTTTATGTTTGAGACAGACCCCCACGTTGCAGCGAAAAAAATGCTGAGTGCTTTAGAATATAGAACCTGGAAACTGGGCATACACCAAAATTCCGCTGAGGAAAATGCCACTGCCCTGTGCCAAAACTATTAATTCTTCAGTTTGAAAGGAGGAGACCAATTTGTCCGAGCAAATTAATTTTGATCAGATATATGAAGGTGCCGTTGAATCGGGTCAAGAACCAAGAGCATTGTTCAGATCCGCTTATAACGGTGCTATAACTGCCATGAGTTACGCTGAAATTTTGCTTAATCAGGCGATTAGGGATTTTGGTCCGGATCATCCTGTGGGTTATCCTGATACCGCTTATAACCTGCCGGTTATAAGGTGTTTAAGCGGTGAAGAGGTGAAAACCTTGGGTGAACTGGTACCCATTTTAAATCGAATGAGAGGTTCTTTTGTAGAGAACTACAGGGATTTCAAAAATGCCAGGCAGGCGGGGGAGGCCACTTGGTATGCAGCAGAAATAATAGAAGCGGTTCGCTATCTTCGCAACACCCCGGAAAATCCTTTACATGTTTCACCATGGACCGGTTTCGTAGGTGATCCGGTGGTCCGTCAATACGGAATAAAAATGGTGGATTGGACCATTCCGGGAGAAGCGGTTATTATTGGCAGAGCAAAAGACAGTAAATCGGCCAAAAAGATTGTAGATAGTTTAATGGCTAAAGGCCTAATGCTGTTTCTATGTGATGAAATTATCGAGCAGCTTATGGAAGAAGGCGTTAAGCTGGGTGTAGACTATATTGCTTATCCCTTGGGGAACTTTACCCAGGTTGTACATGCGGCAAACTATGCATTAAGGGCAGGTATGATGTTCGGTGGGATAAAGGCCGGAGATTATGAAGCTCAAAAGGATTACCAGCGTCGTCGTGTATTGGCCTTCATTCTTTACCTTGGTGAGCATGACATGGTTAAGGACGCTGCCTGTATGGGTGCTATAAATGTTGGTTTCCCTGTTATCACAGATCAGGAGTTGCCGGAGAATAAGCAGATTAAAGACTGGTTCGTATCACAACCGGATTATGATAAAATAGTTCAAACATGTCTTGAACTTAGAGGCATAAAAATTACCGCCATTGAAATTGATGTTCCCATTACTGTGGGTCCTGCTTTCGAAGGTGAATCAATACGTAAGAAAGATATGTACGTTGAATTCGGTGGCACTAAAACACCGGGATTTGAACTGGTAAGGATGGTTAGTGAAGAGGAGATAGAAGACGGGCAGATTCAGGTAGTGGGTCCCGACATCGATACCGTTGAACCAGGGGAACGAATGCCTTTAGGTATCGTGGTGGATGTATATGGCCGAAAAATGCAATCAGACTTTGAACCTGTGCTAGAGCGTCGTATTCACTATTTCTGTAACTATGGGGAAGGTCTATGGCATGTGGCTCAAAGAGATATTATGTGGGTGCGTATATCTAAGGGGGCCTATGAAAAGGGTTTCCGTCTGGCCGATATCGGTAAGATATTATATGCAAAATTTAAGACTGAGTTTGCTTCAATCATTGACCGGGTACAGATTACAATTTATACCGATGAACAAAAAGTATTGGAGATGCGTGATGTTGCAAGGCAGGCATATAAGGACAGAGATGATCGGTTAAAAGAGCTGCAGGATGAAAAAGTTGATACCTTCTACTCCTGTACTTTATGTCAGTCTTTTGCGCCTACTCATGTTTGTGTAGTTGCTCCTGAAAGGGTAGGATTATGTGGTGCAGTTAGCTGGCTGGACGCCAAAGCAGCGTACGAAATTAACCCTCATGGTTCTAACCAGCCTATACCCAAGGACGGTATAATCGACGGTGTTAACGGTCAGTGGAACTCCTTTAATGAGTTTGTATTCAACAACTCCCAGAGAACTATAGAAAAAGTAAACTTTTATACCATAATGGATGCACCCATGACATCATGCGGCTGTTTTGAGGCTATTTTGTCAATGGTGCCGGAATGTAACGGGTTCATGGTGGTTAATAGAGAGCATAGTGGCATGACACCATCCGGAATGACATTTTCAACTCTGGCGGGAACCATCGGCGCTGGAGCCCAGATGCCAGGATTTATGGGAATCGGAAAGTCTTATTTGGGTTCAAGAAAGTTTGTACCTGCAGACGGAGGTCTGGCTAGAGTAGTTTGGATGCCAAAGGCGTTAAAGGAAGAGCTTCGTCCCATGCTGGAAGAAGCTGCCGAAAATGCTGGATTAGGTAAAGATTTTGTGGATAAAATAGCCGATGAGACCATAGGTATTACCGGGGAAGAAATTATGGATTTTCTAACTGAAAAGGGTCATCCTGCTTTAAATATGGATCCACTATTTTAGTTGAGAAACCTAGAAATGTCTATCCTGATGATATTTTATGGGCCTGAAGACACCTGTTATTGTACCGGTGTCTTCAGACATGATTAATATGATAATCTCTTTTTGAGAAAGGAGTAATAAAATGGGTTTAACAGGTTTAGAAATTTTCAAGCAATTACCCAAAACCAACTGTAAGGACTGCGGTCAACCCACTTGCCTGGCCTTTGCAATGTCTTTGGCAAGTGGTAAAGCCAGCCTTGACATGTGTCCTCATGTTAGTGACGCTGCTAAAGAGGCATTGGATTCTGCTTCAGCTCCGCCAATAACTTTGGTTACTATTGGTGTCGGTGATAATGCGGTTTCCCTTGGTAATGAGACGGTGCTTTATCGTCATGATAAACGTTTCGAAAATATGACAGCTATTGCTGTTTCAGTATCGGATGATATGGGCCCTGAGGAAATTATTGCAAAAATTAGTGAGATTAATAAGCTTGCTTTTGATCGTGTTGGTCAGATGCATGGCATAAGTTTGGTGGCAGTAAAAAATGATTCTGCCGATGCAGGGAAGTTTGCCGATGCAGTAAAAATATCTGCAGATAATACTGAATTCCCTTTAGTGCTGATGAGTGAGAATACGGGTGCCATTGAAAAAGCATTGGAGATAGTTGCAGATAAAAAGCCCTTGGTCTGTGGAGCAAATAAAGATAATTTAGAAGACATGACAAATATAGCCAAAAAATACGATGTTCCTATGGTGGTTAAGGGAGAAAGCCTTGAGCAACTAGCATCCCTTGTGGAAAAAGTGGTATCTATGGGCTTTAAAAAGCTTATAATTGACTCTGGTGCTCGTGAAGTTAACCGTGTTTTGGCTGAACAGACTCAAATGCGTCGGCAAGCCTTGAAAAAATTTAGGCCCTTTGGTTATCCTACAATAGCATTTGCAAATAACGAGGACCCCATGCAGGCTGTAGTGGACGCAGGGGTGTATATATCTAAATATGCAGCCATTGTTGTAATTGACAGCGCAGACCCTGCTGATATACTGCCTTTGATTACCCTGCGGTTAAATATTTATACAGATCCTCTGAAGCCTATTGCAGTGGAGTCTAAGGTTTATGAGATAGGTAATACTGATGAAAATTCACCGGTGTATATTACCACTAATTTCTCATTAACTTATTTCTGTCTGGCGGGTGATGTTGAATCATCGCGGGTTCCCGGTTATATTTTACCTGTTGATACTGATGGTATTTCTGTTTTGACGGGATGGGCCGCAGGTAAATTTACCCCGGAAAAAATTACAGAGATGCTTCAAGAGTCTGGCATTTCAGATAAAGTAAAACACCGTAAAGTAATAATTCCCGGTGGCGTGGCTGTATTAAGCGGAAAACTCCAGGAGCTTTCCGGTTGGGAAGTATTGGTGGGCCCCAGAGAATCCGCAGGTATCTCAACTTTCCTAAAACAACGCTGGTCCTAAGAGGCCATTGATACAGCATT
>CAZHAJ010000115.1:0-6086 GCA_964530215.1 uncultured Peptococcaceae bacterium
GTCAAATTTTTGCTACTACAATGTTGGCGATGCGGCTTTATCCTAAGCCAGCTGTTGCAATGCACATTATGGAAGGCTTTTTACCTCCCCTGTGGAGTGTTTTTTGGAGTATTTTGGTGATTCCATTTTTAATTGTTGGTTTTCTTTCACTGCAAAAAGCAACTCAGGATAATCCAAGATTAAAAATATTAATTGCAATGGTGGCTGCATTTGCTTTTGTACTTTCTGCGCTGAAAATACCTTCGGTAACAGGCAGTTGTTCTCATCCTACGGGGGTAGGACTTGGGGCAATTCTTTTTGGACCCATGGCTATGAGTGTCTTAGGTTTGATAGTCCTTTTGTTTCAGGCGCTTTTATTGGCTCACGGAGGTCTGACAACTTTAGGGGCAAACACTTTTTCCATGGCTGTAGTGGGGCCGATAGTTGCTTACATCATTTATAAATTGGTCGACAGGTTTAACGGACTGCAGTGGTTTGCAGTTTTTTTTGCGGCTGCGATGGGAAATCTATTTACTTACGTTGCCACTTCAGTGCAACTCGCTTTAGCGTTTCCGTCAGAGACAGGGGGGTTCATGTTTTCCCTTGCCAAATTTATGGGGGTTTTTGCCATAACACAGATACCCCTTGCCGTAAGTGAAGGTATTTTGACAGTGCTGATCTTGAATATTATTATGTCATACAGTAGCAATGAATTTAAATCAGACGGTTTTTAAGGGGGATAAAAAATGAGTGTTAATGAAATAAAGTATCGAAAAAGTCTTTTTATACACTTGATTTTAATAATCATAGTGATGGTAATTGTCTTTGCGCCACTTTGGTTAGTTAAAAATGCGGAATTTGCTGGTGCGGACGGGCAGGCAGAAGAGATGATTAGTGAGATAGTACCCGATTATCAACCCTGGTTTTTGCCTATATGGGAACCGCAAAGTACTGAAATTGAGAGTTTTCTTTTTGCCCTTCAAGCATCCATGGGTGCAGGTATATTGGGTTATGGCATCGGTACTTTAAAGTGCAGACGGGAAAATCAAAGTGATAGAGCATAATAAAAAGATACTGATTAAGTAATAATATTTTTAAAGCAAGGGTTATTGACATAATACCCTTGCTTTTTTTGTTTTAATATTTAATGAGCTGGAATTGATATTGATGTATTAAGAATGCGTTAAGAATTTAAGGCAGCACTAATTAATTGTGGTTAACTAACCTTGTGCTGGTTTATATTGCTGGATTTCAGATGGTTATTTAAATTAGAAGATTGACAGTAAATTTAACAATTGATAAAAGTGGGTTAAGATTCAGTTGCCCTAATTGACACCACTAGACCCCATTGTTAGGATTAAATAGGTGTTTTGAATTTAATTAAAAAGGAGAGTTTAGGTATGAGAAGGTTTACAGCTATTTTGGTAATGATTACGTTGGTCTCGATGCTTGCGGTTGGGTGCGGCGGTAATGAAGATGGTAACCCGTCTTCCGAAAAGCTTTCAGGAACAATAAAAATTGATGGATCCAGTACCGTTTATCCCATCACTGAAGCTGTAGCTGAAGAATTTAACAAGCAACATCCTGATGTAAAAGTAACTGTAGGTATTTCAGGAACCGGTGGTGGATTTAAAAAGTTTACCGTGGGTGAAACTGACATAAGTAATGCTTCACGACACATAAAGGATAGCGAGAAGGAAGTTGCCCAACAAAATAATGTTGAGTATATAGAAATACCGGTGGCTTATGACGGTATATCTGTGGTGGTAAACAAGGAAAATACTTGGGTTGACAATTTAACAGTTGAAGAGCTCAAAAAAATATGGGAGCCCAACAGCAGTGTGAAAAAATGGAGTGATGTGCGCTCAAATTGGCCTGATGTCGAAATTAAGTTATATGCTCCGGGTACCGATTCAGGTACATTTGATTACTTCACAGATGCAATTAATGGGAAAGAGAAAGCTTCTCGTTCGGATTTCACACCCAGTGAAGATGATAATGTTTTAGTTCAGGGAGTTGCCTCAGACAAAGGTTCATTGGGCTATTTTGGTTATGCTTATTATGTAGAAAACAAGGATAAATTAAAGCTGGTACCTATTGATAATGGAGCTGGTGCTGTTTCTCCCAGCGACAGCACAATTAACGACGGCAGCTATGCACCTCTTTCCAGACCGATTTTTATATATGTGAGCAAGGCATCTCTGCAGCGTCCTGAGGTAAAGGAATTTGTAAACTTCTATCTAACAAAGGGTCCCGAGCTAATTCCCTATGTAGGATACATTGCAATGCCTGAAAGTTTATATAGCGAGGGTCTATCTAAAATTGAATAAATCATTAGGGAACACCTCTGTTGCCGGAGGTGTTCCCCTAAATTTCTGAGGTGTGGCTAAGTGATTTTTTCAAAGGAAACAGCAAAAAAACAAATAATAAATTGGGAAAAATTAGTTCAATCGGGCTTACTGATCTGTTCACTTATTTCCATTTTAACAACGGCTGCCATCATTGTTACCCTTACTGTGGAAACTTTCTCATTTTTTCAAGATGTTTCCATAAAAGAATTTTTGACAGGCAGCAAGTGGACACCTCTGTTGGAGCCAAAACATTTCGGCATACTTCCGCTTTTGTCAGGTACTTTGCTGGTAACTGTTATTTCCGGGGCAATCGCTATCCCGGCAGGCACGGCAAGTGCTATATATTTAAGTGAGTTTGCCCCGGAAAAGGTCAGAAAAGTAATTAAGCCGATACTGGAAATTCTGGCGGGGATACCCACGGTGGTTTATGGTTTCTTTGCTTTGACTTTCGTTACACCAATTATCAGGCATATTTTGCCTCAAACAGATTTTTTTAATGCTTTAAGTGCCAGTATAGTAATGGGAATCATGCTGATCCCTATGGTCTCTTCTTTAAGTGAAGACGCTATGCTGGCAGTTCCCAGATCATTGCGGGAGGCTGGTTTTGCATTGGGTTCTACCAGATATGAGGTGGCTACAAAGGTAGTTCTTCCGGCAGCTTTTTCAGGAATTGTTGCATCATTTATTTTAGCCTTGTCAAGAGCCATTGGTGAAACCATGATAGTGGCTTTGGCGGCAGGGGCATCACCGAAATTAACTCTTAATCCCTTGGAAAGTATTCAGACCATGACAGGATATATTGTTCAGGTGAGCCTTGGGGATACTCCTTATGGATCGATTGAGCATAAGACAATTTTTGCTGTGGGTACCAGCCTTTTTGTAATTACCTTTATTATGAACATATTCAGTCAAAAAATTGTGAAACGGTATAAAGGAGGGTAACCTGTGCTAGAACAGGAGCTTCTCAGTCAAAAACATGATAACAAACGTAGAAGGAAAGAAAAATTCTTTCATGCCGTTTTTTTTCTTGTCAATGCTTTGAGCATTTCTTTTTTACTAGTTCTTTTGGTGCAAATAGTACTGCAGGGCTTTAAATGGTTAGATTGGCAGTTTATCACCAGCTTTATGTCCCGGTTTCCTGAGAAAGCAGGTATTCTGCCGGCCATCTTGGGAACACTTTGGATTATGATTCTCACAATGATTTTTTCTGTAGTTATCGGTGTTTCTACCGCCATTTACTTGGAGAATTTTGTTCAAAAAAATAAATTTGCTTCTATTATTCAGACAAATATCTCTAATCTGGCGGGAGTACCTTCTATCGTTTATGGGATTCTGGGCTTAGCTGTTTTTGTAAGGTTGTTGTCTTTGGAAAGGAGTTTGCTGGCGGGGGCGTTTACAATGACACTTCTTGTTTTGCCAATAATAATAATTTCTTCACAAGAAGCCATTAAAACAGTGCCGGAGACCCTAGTTCACGCTTCTTATGCTTTGGGTGCATCGAAATTGCAAACAATAAGAAGAATCATATTACCCTATGCAATGCCTGGTATATTAACGGGGACAATTCTTGCCACCTCTCGAGCCATAGGGGAAGCAGCTCCTCTTATCACGGTAGGGGCATTGGCTTACGTTTCATTCCTTCCGTTTTCACCATTGGACAGCTTTACAGTGTTGCCTATACAAATATTTAATTGGACTTCAAGGCCCCAAGACGATTTTAGGGGACTTGCTGCTGCGGGAATAATGGTTTTGCTGGTAATGCTGCTTTCTCTAAATGCATTGGCCATATTATTAAGAAATAAGTTTCAAAAACGAACTGAGGGGTTATAGAATTACTGACATTTAGGGAGGAACCGGGTAGTGGACTGTAAAATGTTTGCAATGGATCTAAACCTGTTTTATAAAGATTTTCAGGCACTTAAAAATGTTAATATAGATCTTATATCCAATAGGATAACTGCATTAATCGGACCTTCAGGTTGTGGCAAATCCACTTTTTTGCGTACTTTAAACAGAATGAATGATCTGTTTGAAGGTGTCAGGATTAACGGAACTATCTGTTTGGATGGGAAAAACATTTATGATCCTGAGGTTGATGTAGTTAGATTAAGGAAAAAAATAGGTATGGTTTTTCAAAAACCAAATCCTTTTCCTACTTCTGTATACGATAATGTAGCCTATGGACCAAAGATTCACGGAACAAAGAAAAAGCAAGAATTAGACGGCATTGTAGAAGAAAGCTTGCGTCATGCGGCTTTATGGGATGAGGTGAAGGATAGGCTTTATATGCCCGCCCTGGGTCTGTCAGGGGGTCAGCAGCAGCGTCTTTGTATTGCTCGTTTGTTGGCGGTTCAACCTGAGGTCCTGTTGATGGATGAGCCAACATCAGCTCTGGATCCTGTGGCAACGCTAAAGATTGAAGAGTTAATCCAAGATTTAAAAAAAGAGTACACAATTATCATTGTCACACATAATATGCAGCAAGCAGCCAGAGTATCAGACTTTACTGCCTACTTTCTGATGGGCGAACTGGTGGAATATGGAGTAACCACAGATATCTTTACAAAACCCAATGACCTGCGTACCGAAGATTATATAACGGGCAGGTTTGGTTAAATAATAAAATTAAAATAGGAGGAAGAAAAATGCCATCAAGGGTTGCATATACCAATGCACTTAAAGATATCCAAAACAGTATTTTGAGAATGGGTGGCCTCGTGGAAAAGGCGGTTTATGATTCTGTAAAAGCTATTATGAGTACTGATATTGTTGCTGCTTCACATATAATAGCGGATGATGATATTATGGATGAGATGTACGCAGAGGTGGAAGACAGGTATATAAAACTTCTGGCAACACAGCAACCTATAGCCAAAGACCTAAGAATGATATTTGCAGACTTAAAGATACTGCAGAATTTGGAGCGTATGGCCGATTATGCCGTAGACATATCCCGTGTAGCCATAGAATTAAGCAGGGAGCATTTAAATGCAAAGGCCTTTTTATACATACCAGAAATGGCAAATTTAGTGCAGGAGATGGTTAAAAATGGATTGGATTCTTATGCTCTGGGTGATATAAATAAGGCAAGGGAAGTTTGTATGTTAGACGATCAAGTTGATAAATTGTTTCTGAATTCATATCAGGATTTAATCAAATCGTTGAATTATGACCCCAATGAAGTTGTGCGTTCGCTTTTTGTGGGGCGTTATCTGGAGAGAATTGCGGATCATGCAACAAATGTAGCAGAAGAAGTAATATTTATTGTTACCGGTGAACGAGAAGAATTGAATTAAGCTGCAAAATGTTTGATCCTTTAGCTGGCCGCTGTTCGCTGTCCACTTAATAAAACTTATAGCCTACACCTTTCATAGTTATTATATATTGGGGATTTGCCGGATCTGGCTCGATCTTTTTTCTTAGATATCTAATATGCACAGCCAGTGTTCTGTAACGGGCTTTTTTATTTTCATAGGAGCCATATAATTCTCTAATAAGCATATCTCGACTAAATACTTGACCGGGATTGGAGGCAAGTATTACTAAGATTTTAAATTCTTTTAAAGTTAAATCTATTATTTTCCCATTTAACATAACCTCATGGTGTTCAGGCCTAATAACGAAATCATTATATTTAATCTCTTTTTGGTTTTTTATTGCTTCTGCAATTTCATTCCTTCTGATGTTTGTTTTAATTCTTGCAACTAGCTCTCGCACAGAAAAGGGCTTGGTAATATAGTCGATAGCCCCAAGTTC
>CAZHAJ010000116.1:0-6076 GCA_964530215.1 uncultured Peptococcaceae bacterium
AAAACATTTACAGAAAACATAGCTGAAACCGTTTCCGAAGCTCTCCTTAAAAATAACTACAAAACTCTGACAGCATTGTCCGAACTTGGAATAATAAACTTCTCTTACGGAGACGAAAAGCCCCTGGATATAGTAGTGATAACCGGAGGTTCCTATAATGAGATGGAAAATAACATTTCGAATCTGGATTACCCCATTATTGACTATTTCTTTAACAATAATATCCTGGTTTTTGGAGTGGAAGAAAGCAGTGTAACCTACTCCTATATAAAAGATTACCAGAAAAAAAAGATACCTACGGTAGATAATATTGACACTATTCCGGGACAGGTCTCCCTTGTCTTTTCCCTTGCGGATAATAACTACGGTCAATATGGAGTAAAACCTACGGCCCAGATGCTAATGCCCAAAAATAAATGATGGAGTGTCAGCAAATGTCACACAGTAACAATATTAGTGTTTTAATTCCGGCATATAATGAAGAGCCAACTATAGGAGAAACCATAAAAGCTGCCTTAACCATTCCAAAGATTTCGCAAGTAGTGGTGGTGGATGATGGTTCACGAGACAGAACAGCGATAATTTCACATCAACTTGGCGCTGATGTAATCTCGCTGGCCGATAACGTAGGCAAAGGGGGGGCCATTAACGCAGGGATTCCCAAAATTAGAGGAGAGGTTGTGCTGTTGTTGGACGCTGACCTTGGGAAATCTGCATGTTATGCCAACAAACTTATACTTCCAGTAATCCAAGGATGTGCTGACATGACAGTGGCAGTTTTCCCTAAGACCAACAATAGATCGGGGTTCGGACTGGTAAAAGGGCTGGCAAGAACTGCAATAAAAAGAAAAACTGGTGTTACTTTACAGGCTCCACTGTCCGGTCAGCGAGCTTTTCGCATAGATGTTTTAAAGCACTGCTTTCCCTTTTCCCATGGTTTTGGTGCAGAAGTGGGTTTTACCCTGAAAGCTTTACATTATGGCTATAAAATCAAAGAAGTTCCCGTAGAGATGTACCACCGCTTCACCGGCAGAAACCTGCCGGACTTTATTCATCGAGGCAAACAGTTTCGAGATATAGTTAAAGTGATTCTTAGTCATTAACGAGGTGAAAATTTGCCCCCAAGTATACACTTTCTCTTGATAAACATAATACTGGGATGGCTTTTTACAAAGATTATTCTACCGGGAATTTATCAACTTGCCCGAAATTCAGGAAGCATGACTAAAAATTATAACAATATAAATATTCCTAATGCTATAGGGACAGTATTTTTTTTGACATCTTTAATTGTTTCAATTTTAACTTTTTGGTATATACTGGAAACAATACGGTTCAATTGGATTTTATTCTTATTTACCTTAACCAGTTTTACCTTTCTAGGTTTTATGGACGACTTATGGGGATCCGGTCAATGTAAAGGTTTTATCAGTCATTTTTCCAATTTGCTCAAAGGTGAAGTAACCACCGGTTCAGTCAAGGCTCTAGCCGGAACTGCCATAGCTTTAATTATATCTTTTGCTGTGGGAAACTTGGCCCTATTGCCTCTCAACGCATTAATAATAGCCTTAACCGTTAATACAATAAATCTCTTTGATCTTAGGCCCGGCAGAGCCGGAAAATTATTTTTGCTGGGAGCTTCTCTGCTCATTGCTGCTTTTCACCGACAATGGGAAACTGTTTTTCTTGCACCTGTGGCTGGCAGCTTATTAGCTTATCTCCCCGTAGATCTAAAAGCAAGGGTGATGATGGGAGACAGTGGTGCAAACGCCCTTGGAGCAGTTTTGGGGTTTATAATTGTCTTGCAAACTGATACAACGTTTAAGTTTATTTATTTATTTTTATTGATATTGTTGCACCTAGTAACCGAGAAATACTCTCTTAGCAAAATAATTGACAAAAATCGCATACTTAGATATCTTGATTCATTAGGAAGAAATCTGCATTAAATACTATTGAAAAGGTTTTTAACTTTAACTGTCGAAATCATTTTCCTGGGACAAAATGATAGGGACAACAAGCTTTGCCCATTAATGGGATTGGTGATAATATTGTTTGAGCGTCTAAAAAGAATTACCCTATACACAGGCAATCTTGGCAGCGGAAAAACCGAAGTTGCCATTAACACTGCCTTGTGTCTTACAGAAACAGGTAAAAATACTTCTCTGGTGGATTTAGATATCATTAACCCTTATTTTAGAACCAGACTTGTGGGTAGTCTGCTGGAAGAAAAGGGATTAAATGTGATATCCACCGACGGCAAGTTTTCCTTTGCCGATCAGCCAGCAATCTCAGCTGCTGTCAAAGGTGTAATTCTAAATAATAATTTAACCGGAGTATTTGATG
Source organism: uncultured Peptococcaceae bacterium (assembly GCA_964530215.1). Classification (GTDB taxonomy): domain Bacteria; phylum Bacillota; class Desulfotomaculia; order Desulfotomaculales; family Desulfocucumaceae; genus JAAXTT01. Next base: position 2,347 of record CAZHAJ010000116.1, read on the forward strand.
TTGGCGGAGATGACATCGGAACTTTCGCTTTGGGACAATTCCGCGAATTATTCCCCCCCCAAGATACACAAATGCTCTTGGTAATAAATTGCTGTCGCCCTTTTACCAATAATCCTGACGGAATTGCTTTTTATCTGAAAAGCATAGAAAATGCTTCGGGCTTAAAGGTTTCCGGTTTTGTTAACAATACAAATCTTGGTGAGGAAACTACACTGGACACTATTTTAGAAGGACAGGATATTCTTTTTAAAGCTTCTAAAATGTTGAGTTTGGATATCTTATTCACTGCAGTAAAAAAAGAATTGACTATCGCCGCCAGAAACGTCCTAGGGGGAAATGCAAGTATTTTATCCCTAGACAGATATATGAAAACACCCTGGGAATAAATTTTTTTATTAAAATACCAATTAATTGACTCTGTTATATAACTGTGTCACAAGGGAGTGAACTGATTTGGCAAAGGCAAAAGTGACTTTTCGTGAGGAAAGATGTAAGGGCTGTGAATTGTGTAAAAATTTTTGTCCCCAAGAAATTATTGAGATGGCAGGACATATAAATACCATGGGTTTTCACCCAGCCACTGTAATTGATATCGGACTTTGCACAGGTTGTGCAATTTGTGCCAGAATGTGTCCGGATCTGGTGATTGAGGTGGAAAAGGAGGAAAAGAAGGTTGAATAAAATTCTGATGAAAGGCAATGAAGCTATTGGTGAGGGTGCCGTTAGGGCCGGCTGCAAATATTTCTTCGCTTATCCCATAACCCCACAGAGTGAATTGCCGCATTATCTAGCAAAAAGACTTCCCCAGGTGGGAGGAGTATACTTACAGGCAGAAAGTGAAATAGGTGCCATTAATATGGTATATGGTGCAGCAGGAACAGGGGCAAGGGTAATGACATCTTCATCGGGACCAGGAATAAGCCTAATGCAAGAAGGAATTTCCTACCTGGCTGGGGCAGAATTACCATGCGTTATTGTTAATATGGCAAGGGGTGGTCCCGGGCTCGGCAATATAGCTCCATCCCAATCCGATTACCTACAAGCTACAAAGGGCGGAGGACACGGTGACTACCGACTGCTGGTTTTAGCTCCTGCATCAGTTCAGGAAATTGTAGATCTCATGGAAGTTGCTTTTGAACTGGCAGATAAGTACCGCAACCCAGTAATGCTACTGGGTGATGGTGTTTTGGGACAAATGATGGAGCCGGTAAAACTTTCGAACTCAGATTCTGCCACAGCGTCATCAGATAAAAAATGGGCTTCCACCGGCAGAATGGGGAGACAAACAAAAAATCTTGTAACATCACTGCACATTGTTCCGGAAAATCTTGAACAGCATAACAGAAAATTGGCTGTCAAATATGAAAAAATGACGGACACAGAACAGCGGTGGGAAGAATACCAAGTAAAGGATGCAGAACTTGTGTTGGTAGCCTACGGAACTGCCGCCAGAGTATGCAAGGAAGCAGTTGATATGCTGAGGAAGGAAGGAATGCCGGTGGGTCTGATAAGGCCCATTACCCTTTGGCCTTTTCCTCAAAAAATTATCGGTGATTTATCCGATTCGGTAAAAAGCTTCCTTGCAGTTGAAATGAGCATGGGGCAGATGATAGAAGATGTTCGTTTATCTGTTAATGGCAAAAGACCGATACATTTTTATGGCCGTGTAGGTGGAATGCTTCCAATAGCCAGAGACATTTACAGTAAAGCTAAAAATATATTGACCGGGAGTGTAAGCTAAATGAAAAAAGTTTTTTCCAGACCGGAATCAATGAAAGATATGCCGCTGCATTATTGTCCGGGTTGCACCCATGGCATTATTCACAGATTGGTAGCTGAAGTAATTGACGAGCTGGATATTTTTAATCAATCCATATTAATAGCTCCGGTGGGGTGCTCGGTATTTTGCTGCGATTACTTTGACTGTGACGCTTTCGGAGCCTCTCATGGCAGAGCACCGGCAGTTGCCACGGGCGTAAAAAGGGTGCTCTCAGATAGAATCGTTTTTACCTATCAAGGTGACGGTGACCTGGCTGCCATTGGTACTGCTGAAATAGTTCATGCAGCAGCAAGGGGAGAAAAAATAACTGTTATCTTTGTCAATAATGCCATATATGCAATGACCGGAGGTCAAATGGCTCCCACCACCTTACTGGGACAGGTAACAACCACTACTCCATACGGACGAGAAGGAGAATTAAATGGCAGCCCCATAAGAATGTCTGAAATGCTGGCTGTCTTGGACGGCTCTGCATACATTGCCAGAGTGTCGGTGCATAACCCGGCTAATGTTGCCAAAGCAAAAAGGGCTATAAAAAAAGCCTTTGAGACACAAATTTCAGGACATGGTTTCTCTATGGTGGAAGTACTGTCCACATGTCCCACCAATTGGGGGATGTCACCTTTGAAAGCCTTAAAATGGCTGGAAGAAAACATGGTACCTTACTATCCCTTGGGTGAATTTAAAAAGTCATCGGAGGTGGGTTAATGTTTGAAGCAGTGCTTATAGCAGGCTTCGGTGGCCAGGGAGTACTTTCAACCGGTCAACTTCTAGCAGAAGCAGGTATGAATGAGGGCAAACACGTAGCATGGATACCATCTTATGGTCCTGAAATGCGCGGAGGGACAGCAAACTGCGGAGTAACTATTTCCGATAATCCCATCAGCTCACCTGTAGTTACAGAACCCACTTCATTAATTGTTATGAACAGACCTTCTTTGGAAAAATTTGAAAAATATGTCGTTAAGGGCGGTATCATTTTGATTAACAGCTCCCTGGTGGACATAAAATCAACCAGAGAAGATATACAAACTTATTATATTCCTGCCAATCAGATTGCAGAAGATTTGGGCAGCGGGAAAGTAGCAAATAACGTTATTCTGGGGGCTCTTATCCGATTGACCGAGGTAGTGAGACCGGTTGCAGTGGAAAAATCACTGCGACAGGTACTGCCACCTCACAGACATAATATGATCCCGATAAATCTTAAAGCTCTAGAAGCAGGTGCAGATTTAGTCAGATAATTTATCTCTACAAAATAAATCGCAATGATATAAATGGAGGCACTTTATGATAAATACCGAAAGAATGGTTGCCGAATTCCTCGAAATGGTGCAGGTAGACAGTGTCAGCGGCAAAGAAAGAGATATGGCAGACCTGCTGAAACGGAAACTTAAGGCAATGGATCTCGAGCCAATGGAAGATAATGCAGGAATGATACTTAATAGCGGAACCGGAAATTTGATTGCAAAACTGCCTGGGAAAGTGAAGGGCCCGGTCTTGATGCTTTCTGCACATATGGACACAGTGGAGCCTGGCAACAACATAAAACCATTAATTAAAGATGGAATTGTAGTTTCCTCCGGAGACACCATTTTGGGAAGCGATAATAAAGCTGGTATTGCCATTATAATGGAGACAATAAGGATAATTAAAGAAAATAACCTTCAGCACTGCGGCTTGGAATTGGTTTTTACAGTATATGAAGAAAGCGGGTTGCTGGGTGCTAAAAATCTGAACCACAGCATGCTGGAGTCTGCCTATGGTTTTGTGCTGGACAGCACCGGTACCCCGGGCACTATTATAACGTCAGCCCCTGCCCAAGACGTTATAGCTGTTACCATTAAAGGAAAATCTGCCCATTCAGGCTTCTGCCCGGAAGAAGGTATTAACGCCATTGAGGTTGCGGCAAAGGCCATTGCAGAAATTAAGATCGGCAGAATTGACGAT
>CAZHAJ010000117.1:0-6027 GCA_964530215.1 uncultured Peptococcaceae bacterium
TGGCGGATGCGTAAAATTAGGGGGAATTATTAATGATAGAACGTTATACTTTGCCGGAGATGGGTAAAATATGGTCCGATGAAAATAAATACCGGAAGTGGTTGGAAGTGGAGATCACTGCCTGTGAGGCTATGGCTGATTTAGGCTTGGTTCCTTCTGAAGCAGTAAAGAATATTCGTGAAAAAGCTGATTTTACAGTTGAGCGAATTAATGAAATTGAAGAGGTAACAAATCATGATGTAATAGCATTTTTAACCTGTGTGGCTGAGTATATTGGGGATGATTCCAAATATGTACACATGGGACTAACCTCATCTGATGTTTTAGATACAGCATTGGCGGCACAAATGAAAGAAGCCGGGGAAATCATAACGGGTAAATTAAAAGAACTGCAAAAAGTTCTTAGGGAAAAGGCTGTTCAGCATCGAAATACATTGATGATGGGCAGGACTCACGGGGTTCATGCCGAGCCAATAACCTTCGGCCTCAAAATGCTCCTTTGGATGTCAGAGATAGAGCGTCATATTGAGAGGATGGAGAGAGCTGTTAAATCTGTCAGCACCGGTAAAATATCCGGTGCTGTGGGCACATACGCCAATATTGATCCCTACGTCGAGCAGTATGTATGCAGGCAGATGGGACTGGAACCAGCGCATTTATCCACCCAAGTGGTTCAGCGGGATAGGCATGCCGAATTTCTGACTACGATAGCAATTATCGGTAGCTCTCTTGAAAAATTCACCACTGAAATCCGCAGTCTGCAACGCACAGAAATATTAGAGGTGGAAGAGTTTTTTGCTAAAGGGCAGAAGGGCTCTTCTGCAATGCCACATAAACGAAATCCCATTATTTCAGAAAGAATTAGCGGAATGGCCCGACTGCTTAGGGGAAATGCCTTAGCGGCAATGGAGAACGTTACATTGTGGAATGAAAGGGATATTTCTCACTCTTCGGTGGAGAGAGTAATTCTTCCTGACAGCACCATTACTTTGCATTATATGTTGGTTAAGTTTATCAATATGGTGGAAAACCTGTTGGTATACCCTGAGAATATGATGAAAAATATAGAACTTACCGGTGGACTTTTATTCTCTCAAAGGGTTTTATTGGCTTTGGTAAACAAAGGTTTTACAAGGGAAAAATCCTATGAATTAGTACAGAGGAATGCCATGAGGGCATGGAAGGAGAAGCTCCAGTTTAAAGAGTTGGTTATGCAGGATTCTGATATAACCGCAGTAATCGATAAAGAAGAAATAAACAGCCTTTTTGTGTACGACTATCATCTTGGCAAAGTTGATGAGATATATAAAAGGTTCGGTCTTTAATAAAAATTACTCAAAAGTAGATGGGGTGATCCGCAGTGAAGAGTAACCTTGCAGTAAAGCTGCCTGAAGGGAATATGGCCCCCGATTATCGAGGATCGGTGCAGGAATTATACTTTTCCCGAGAGAATCCGGATTGGATTATTTGCAAAACCACAGCCGGAGGTTCAGTGTTTGATGTGGGTACAATTTTTGTAATACCGGGCAGTGACTTATGTAGAACTGCACTGAGGCATAAAATATATTCTTTACTGGGCTCCAAAGAAGAGTGGCAGGAGATCGCCCGGGAGATTAACCTGAAATTTGCTGAAAATAAACAATATCTGGATTTACTAAACTCCGATATATTGAAAGAATTTATCCAAAAGGGGGCAGTAACCCATCACCTGGGAATAATTGACGAAAATAGTGGGGAGGTTTATCAAAGAGGTTTTCCTCCAACCCCCAGTTCCCACGTCTTGGTGAAGCGGTATAGTATTATTAAGCCTGAAAGAGTTAATTACTCATCACATCACTTATGGGACTACAGTGGTTATTATGGCAAAGACAAATATGTGATACCACTGGAAAATATTGTCCGCTTTGGTATTACACCCAGTTCATCCATTTACAGAAAGTATCAGAAGATGAGCCATGAAGAAAAAACCTCCTTTGCCCATAGCATAGGGTTGCGGGAGGAGCTGTCTCCATGGAAGATGTTTTCAGCACCTATTGTGGATTTCACCACTAAATACGAGCCTGAAGACAGAAATTTGAGTCTACAGGAAGCTCTTTATATTTGTGGTTGTGGCGGGGAAAAATTTAAAGACATATTTAGAATGACTATCTTGGGGTCGTTACTGGTCTATCGTTTCTTTGACAAGCTTGGTTTAAATTTATGGGATTTAAAGTGGGAAATCGCAAAAGAGGGAAATAATCTGGTCTTTGTTGATACCATTGATACCGATTCCATAAGGGTAACCGCTAAAATAAACTATCAGGGCACAGACTTCAATATAAACTTTAATAAACAAGCCATGAGGGATTATTACAGTATTATGCACAGTGATTGGGTGGCATCCATAATAAGTGCTAAGTTAGATGCTGAAAAATCAGGCAGATCTTTTCATGAACATCTCGAAGAAGGACAAAAGAAGGGTGTCTATCCGGAAACTCCCCAGGTGGATAAAAATTTCCTTGAGATTCAGAAGGCAAAATTTGATTCCCTTAGGCAGTATATATATGGGCAGGTTTCCGTTGAGGAGACAAAAAAACACTTTGCCGACATTGGTAAAGAGGAAATAAGTTATTATGATATCAATAATGTTTTACAGTCGTTTGCTAAGTTAAACGGGTGTTGATATAAACTTTCTATTTAAAATCTAAACATAGACAGGTTGGGGGTAAACAAATGAAAGCCAAAGGTGTCTGCCTGACGGATGAAATACTCAGCAGGCAAAACCCCGATAAACCCAGAGAGGAATGTGGAGTTTTCGGAGTGTATGGTGAGGGTCTGGATGTTGCAAAATTGACTTATTATGGTCTTTATGCCCTGCAGCATAGGGGACAGGAAAGTGCGGGAATTGCGACTTCTGACGGAAAGCGGATTTATTTGCACAAAAATATGGGTTTGGTGCCCGAGGTGTTTGATTCCGAAAAATTGGATCGGCTGCCCGGTCACATTGCTATTGGGCATGTTCGCTATTCCACAACAGGATCAAGCTTATCCATCAATGCTCAGCCCTTGGTGTTTAGTTATGCACAGGGAGCCATCGGGCTGGCCCATAACGGCAACATTACAAATATAGCCGAGTTGCGCTCACAGCTTACTGCCACAGGCTCAGTTTTTCAATCTACAACCGACAGTGAAGCCATTGTCAACCTTATCGCCAGATACAGTCAGAACAGTTTGGAAGAGGCTTTGACCAAATGCATGATTGATATAAAAGGAGCTTACTCACTGGTACTTATAACAGAAAATAGCTTAATAGCAATGAGAGATCCTTACGGCTTCAGACCCCTTTGTTTGGGGCGTTTAGGTGATGGTTACATTGTAGCTTCGGAATCATGTGCCTTGGACATCGTCGGAGCCAGAAAGATACGGGATATTGAGCCCGGTGAAATTATTATCATTGACAGCGGTGGGGTGAAGTCAATGGTTACCCTTTCATCCAGAAAAAAAGCTCACTGTATTTTTGAATATATTTATCTGGCAAGACCCGACAGTGAACTGGACGGTTTTTATGTTGACAAGGTAAGAAGAGCCATGGGCCGCCAATTGGCCAGAGAATATCCGGTGGATGTTGATATTGTAATACCTGTGCCCGATTCCGGGACTATGGCTGCCAGAGGTTATGCAGAGGAATCAGGAAAACCCTTTGAAGAAGGATTAATAAAAAACAGATACATCGGACGTACTTTTATCCAACCAAAACAAGAGACCAGAGATTTAGGAGTAAAACTAAAGCTCAATCCCATTGAGCATGTATTAAAGGGTAAGAAGGTGCTGATGGTGGATGACTCCCTGGTAAGGGGAACCACCAGCAGAAATATTGTCAAGATGATCCGAGATGCAGGTGCTGCCGAGGTGCATTTGTGTTTGAGTTCGCCTCCGGTAATTAAATCCTGTTACTACGGCATAGATACTTCCAATGAAGATGATTTGGTTGCTTCGAAAATGTCTGTCCCGCAGATAAAGGAGATGCTGGGTGTTGATGGTTTGCACTATTTAAGCTTGGAAGGGCTTTTAAATGTTTTCGGGGAGAGTCAGGAAAGTTTTTGCTCAGCCTGCTTTGATGGTGTTTATCCGGTGGAAGTATCAAAAACGAAAGAGTCCGTTAAATTTGCTTTTGAGTAGATCGAACCGGTGTGACAAAAGAGTGAGGGAGCATTGCTATCAAGGGAGGTAGGTATATTGAAAGAAAAGGGAAGCAAACTTACCTATGCATCTGCCGGGGTAGACATTGATGCGGGCAACAGGGCTGTTGATCTGATGCGAGATTCTGTTAAAAGTACATTTAGACCGGGTGTCCTGACGGAAATCGGGGGCTTTGGTGGTTTGTTCCAATTGGATAACCGCTATAAAGAGCCTGTGTTGGTCTCCGGGACCGATGGTGTGGGCACCAAGCTTAGGGTGGCCATGATGATGGATAAGCATGATACCATCGGTATTGATGCCGTTGCAATGTGTGTAAACGACATTCTGGTTCAGGGTGCTGAACCATTGTTTTTTTTAGATTATTTAGCAGTGGGCAAATTGGTACCCGAGAAAGTGGCGGAGATTATCTCCGGCGTGGCTGACGGATGCAGAAGGGCCGGATGTGCCTTGATAGGCGGAGAGACTGCCGAGATGCCGGGTTTCTATAAGGAAGATGAATATGATATTGCGGGTTTTGCCGTAGGAGTTGTTGAAAAGTCCGAAATAATAGACGGTAGCAGTATTGTTCCCGGGGATGTAATAGTTGCCATCCCCTCTTCCGGTCTGCACAGTAATGGCTTTTCACTTGTGCGCAAAGCTTTTTTTGAAGTGGCCGGCTATAAGGTGGACGATTATATTGAAGATTTGGGACGAACATTAGGCGAAGAGATTTTAGAACCTACAACGATCTATGTAAAGCAGGTTTTGCCCCTTTTAGAAAAATATAATATTAAGGCAATGGCCCATATTACCGGCGGTGGTTTGAGTGAAAATATACCCAGGATATTGCCCCGGGACACAGAAGCAGTAATATATCGGGGCTCGTGGGAACCCTTGCCTGTATTTAGTCTGATAGAGCAAATCGGGCAGATAGAAGAACAGGAGATGCTTAGAACTTTTAATATGGGCGTCGGTTTTGTTTTGGTGGTGGAGCAGGGTGTCTCAGATAGCCTTATTAAAGATATTAAGAGTCTACAGGGTAAGGCTAGAATTATTGGTGAGATTGCACACTCCCAAGATGGTGGACGTGTTGTATATAGATAGTTGTTCTTATAAATACAGGGAGGAAACTTATGCAGGTTGAAAAATTAAGAATAGGGGTGCTGGCATCTGGGCGTGGTTCTAATTTGCAGGCAATCATAGATGCCTGTGAGAAGGATAGCTTGCCGGCGGAAGTGGTGCTGGTCATAAGTGATAATTTTGAGGCGGCAGCACTGAAAAGGGCTAGGAAACATGGTATTGACGCGATTCATATTGATCCTCTATCTAAAGAGAATAAAGAGGATTATGAGAGCTGTATCGTGCGGGAGCTTAAACTTCGTAATGTGCAACTCATCTGTCTGGCAGGCTATATGAGATTGGTGGGAAAAGTATTACTGGAAGCATATCCGAACAAAATTATTAACATTCATCCGTCATTGCTGCCTTCCTTTAAGGGATTAGATGCTCAGGCCCAAGCCTTAAATTATGGGGTTAGATACAGCGGATGTACAGTACATTTTGTAGACAGCGGCATGGATACCGGTCCCATAATTCTTCAGGCAGTGGTGCCGATATATCCAGGGGATGGGGAAGATGACTTATCATCGCGTATCTTAAAAAAAGAACATACTGTTTATCCTCAAGCGATAAAGCTATTTGCTGAGGGGAGATTGAAACTGGAAGGCAGGAAGGTATTCATTTTGTAGGTTGAGAAAGCGGCCAGCGAACAGCAACCAGCGGCCAGCTTTTTGCTTATGGGCATTCCTTGCTGGTCGGAAGTCAGAAGCCAGAATTCAGAATAAAGAAGCAGAATTTGGAAGCCAAAAG
>CAZHAJ010000118.1:0-5981 GCA_964530215.1 uncultured Peptococcaceae bacterium
ACGGATTGATCAAAAACATCCATAACTATGTTCCATACCTGTGAGTATTCGTTGGCCAGACTAACCTGTCCGCTGTCTTTAAAGTCTTCAATAGTAGCTTCCATTCTCTCTGGCACACCAATGGAACAAAGAAAGTCATACAGAGCTCCACATATCTCTGAAGATTTCTTTCTACCCTTTGTTTTTTTGCGAAACTCCATCAATGGCTTGCGAATTTCCTCTTTAATACTGTTTATTTTTTTCAACTCTTGCTCGTGCTCTGCCATATCCCGTTGCTCAGGAAAAATAGATATACTCATATCCCAATCATCCGGGTCAGTCCACCTGTTTCCTCGAATGCCACAAGCAAGTACGTAATTCTCAATTCTGTCAACATCATCTCTGTTCACACCGGAGAGTCCGGTTTTCAGATATCGAAACACCGACTCATAAGACCAATTATCTATAAACACTTCCAATACTGACAGTATCAACCTTACCAAGGGATTATTGACAATATCAATTTTGTTGTCTATAAAGTATGGAATTTGATATTCCGAAAATATTGCTCTGACAGATGGTTCATAACTTGAAAGATCTCTTACCACCACAGCGATATCCCGGAAGCGCATACCCCGGTCCCTGCAGAGCCGTATGATGTCCCGGGCTGCAGCTTCCACTTCAGAAAATAAATCTGTGGAGGAAAACAAATGTAAATCATTGGTTTTTTCTTTATGGGTTTTATACGGATAGCTAAAAAAATACCGTTCAAGATGAGCAAGTTCAGGACTATTTTGAAATCGATACAGCAACTCATTTCCCAGTGCTATAGGTGGCTCAATATTTATATTGAAATCCTTGACAATATGAAAAAATCTACGGCTAACTTTTTTTACCGAAGAAAACACATCAGTACCATCTACGCTGTTTTCCGCTGTCAAACTGTCGGTACATAGGCAGATGTTTACCCTTCTGGCCTTTTGCAGCAATTTCCCCACCAGGCTGTACTCCTGGGGGGTAAAACCGGAAAAACCGTCAATCCAAATTTCTGCTCCGTCATACAGATCTGTAAAATTTAGCTTTTCGGAAGCCAAGGTCAGATCATCATCGGAATCCCTGTATTTCTCTGCGATAGTCTTTTCAAAAGCAGCATAAATATAGCTCAACTCCTTCAGCTTGTCCCTCAAGGGATTGTCATCAGGAAGGGCTTTAACAACTTTCTCCAAATCCTGGGGACTGACCTTATATTGCTTAAACTCAATTATTAATGTTGAAATGGTTTTTATAAATCCCTGCCGATCAGCTGCCTTTGAAAAGACTTCCAGTCTGTCTTGAAGATTAGTTAATATCCGGTAAATTATCATGGATTTACCGGCTGAGTGGATATGGGGATTAGTAATGCCCCCTGCCTCATTGAATACCCGATAGGCCATGCGACGGAAACTTAATACCTCTAACCCTATGATTCCACCTGTTTTTAAAACATTGATTAAATCCCTTTCTGCCTGAAAGGTATATTGCTCAGGAACCAGCAGCACCAGCGGATGTTTTACCTCGCTGGTGATCCTGGACTTTATTTCATTTAAACAGTATCTGGTTTTACCACTGCCCGCTCTGCCATAAATAAATCTTATACTCATTGCCTTTACCCCATTATAATTGCAATAAAACTATTTCCTTTCCCTTTAAGCTTTTGGGAACATCAATAACTCTCTGATTGCCTGAGCCCCTAAAGGCCAGATTTATATCTTTTTTTTCTTCTATATACGGTCCGTCAACAAGAACATCCACAGTACCAATCAATTCTTTCCAGCTACAATCAGGATTGCTTAAAATATTTTCTAGAGTATATCCTGTATAACACCACACATCTAAACCCCTATTTTTTACCTTCCGAGCAATATATGAAAATGCTTCTGCTTGCTCAAAGGGATCACCTCCCGAGAAGGTAACCCCTTGAAGAAGCTTGTTTTTTTCTATCTCATCTAATATATGACTGATCTTTTTAACTTGGCCGCCTTTAAAGTCCCAAGTGTGAGGGCTGTGACAACCTTTACACCTATGCCTGCACCCCTGGGCCCAAATAACATATCTCAACCCAACTCCGTCCACTACACTTTCAGATGTTATACCGGCCAATTTTATCTCGTTCATATATACCTCCGTACCATTACCCGAAACCTTTGTTCTTCGTGCTAATTACCCTCATTAAGGCCTTCCCTCATTTTTGCATTAACCTTTTCTGCAGTCTCATGGAAATCTGTTCTGGACTGATAATACTGAGAAACCATACTGTTGGCCATTGCCTTCTCTTCAAGTCTTTTAAATCTTTCCAGATCTTCCTCATTGAAGCCCCCGCCTCTTCTCTGCACATCTTGAATATGCAGCTTAAATTTCTCCAAATCCTCCACCAGCTTGCGGGTTTCATCATCTGCCATAACCTGCTGTTCCAAATCTTTCATTTTTTTAAAGGGCTCACTTTTAGCGATTTGTCTTCCCAATTCTAATGCCTGTTCATAAATTGTCAAAAAAACACCTCCATTTTCAAACCTATTCTTCATCGGGAAGCATAAATCCTGTTGCTGTAATCTTAACTTTGCCTTTAATTTACAGCCCTGATCTTGTTTTTTAAAAATGCAATTAAAAGTAAAACAGTGGGTATTAAATACTCAAATACCCCGGCAAAAAAGGGAAAACTACCCACAATATATTCCACCAGTTCCCGGGCATTATCCGCCACCATAACGGATGAAGCCGCCAACACAACTCCAATTGGCATTACCAAAAAACGATAATCCTTTGCTTTAGAAAGCTGGGCAGCTCCCAACACTGCCGCGTAATAAAACAATGCTATCTTACCGTACATACCCATAACCCAAATTACCACCAGCACAGCATCTATGCGCTCTAAAAAATCACCTACCCTTACCTGTCTAATCAGAGAAAATGTAGAAAAAGTCATTGTTTCCACCAGCGGACCAAAAACAGCAGTATGGACTATGGCATCAAAGGTCAAGATTAGTCCGATTGCAACTACTGCTGCATAGCCACAACGTCCCGCAGAAGCGGGTTTAGCCAGATAAGGAAGAATAATTGCAAAAATAATAATTTCACCTCGCCAAGCGATGGGGTTCAACGAAGACCTAATTACAGGAGCAATCCCATTATCCAGCACAGGAAAAAGGTTGTCGATGTTCATATCCGGAGCTGCCAATATCATTGTTACAAAAAACAGCACCAGCACCCCAGGCAAGAAAAACTCCACTGTTCTGGCCAGCACCTCTAATCCTCCCCTTACTGACCACATACAAAGCAAAATCATGATTACACCCAATACAATTTCCGGAGTGTTGGGTAATACCAATACTCCCATTAACTGTGTAAATTCCCGTATAATAACACCGTTGGTATGAATTAAGAAAAACAGGTAAAGCAACCCTACAATAGTGCCAACCCAAGTTCCCAGTATCTTAGGAAGGTACTGGAACAGGTTTTCCCCCGGAAATAAACGGGCCAAAACCATTAAAACCGCAATCAAATAAATACCGGGCAACGTTGCCAGTAACGGAGCCATCCATGCGTCTCGCCCCCCCTCATGGGCTACAATGGACGGTAAGAACAGCACTGCCGTGGCTCCCACCAAAGTTATCATTAGCAGTACTGTTTGAATGCAGGATATCTTTCCCTTTTCCAACATAATTCACGTCTCCAAGTTGATCTTTGGGTTATGCTACCCAGCTATTAATTAAATTATGTTTAATCAACCATATTTGAATAAAATTACCTTTTAGGGAAGATATTATATCTATAATCCATGACGGAGGTAGGACATGCTGAAGGCATTGAGCGGATTTTTTAAAAAAGCCTTGTCCAGCAAAGGCTTTACAGAAAAACAAAACAACTGTCCTTCAAACAGTCACACAAACAATGATTTTAGAAACTTAAAAGTCAATTCTGATATCAATAAAAATATCGATATATTGCAAAACTCATTGGGAGAGAATAATGATGTGATCTTTCGCAAGTTCTTATTGGGATTTGCCGAAAACACCGAAATGGCCGCCGTATTTATTGACGGTATGGTGGATACTTCTGTTATAAACAACAATGTATTAAAACCCCTAATTATTGATTCAAAAATAGCAAAAATAAAACCCGATACAAATCTGGTAAAAGTAATCAAAGAAAAAATCCTTAGCTCCTCCGAAATTCAGGAAGTTTGCCTAGTAAAGGACTTGATTAACGGCATTCTATACGGAAGTGTTGTCTTACTTACTGACGGACAAGCTACTGCCTTGATAATTGATGCCAAGGGCTGGGTCTCCAGAAGCATCAGTGAGCCGGATAGTGAAGTATTGGTACGGGGTCCCAGGGAAGGATTTACTGAAAACCTAAGAACAAATACCACCCTTCTTCGCCGAAGATTAAGAAGTCCTAACCTCGTTATAGAGAACCATCAGCTGGGCAGAATCACCAATACCGGAGTTACCTTAACCTATATTAGGGGCCTGGCTTCACCAGACATTGTTAAAGAGTTGAAAAACCGCCTTTCAAGGATTGACGTCGACGGCATCTTGGAAAGCGGTTATATAGAGGAATTCATTGAGGATAGTAGCTATTCGCCATTTCCTCAAGTGCTTCACACCGAACGCCCGGACCGGGTAGCTTCCGCTTTGCTGGAGGGAAAAATTGCCGTACTAACCGACGGCACACCGATAGCCTTAGTTGTTCCCACCACACTGGCATCCTTCTTGCAGTCACCTGAGGATTACTATGAACGCTATATTTTAGGAAGTGCCATTCGGCTGTTAAGATACTTTGCCTTTGCCGTTTCATTGCTGGCACCTTCCTTATATATTGCCATCACCACTTTTCACCAAGAAATGATACCTACCCAGCTTCTTTTTAATTTGGTTGCCTCCAGGGAAGGCGTTCCTTTTCCTGCCATTATGGAAGCTTTATTAATGGAGTTTACATTCGAAGTACTGAGGGAGGCAGGAATAAGACTGCCCCGGGCAGTGGGTCAGGCGGTAAGTATTGTGGGAGCACTGGTTATAGGTCAGGCTGCGGTTCAGGCCGGCATTGTATCCCCCATGATGGTAATTGTGGTGGCCCTTACCGGAATATCCTCTTTTACCAACCCTGCTTTTAATGTCGCCATCTCCATGCGTCTTCTCCGTTTCCCGATAATGCTGCTGGCTGCCACCCTGGGGCTTTTCGGTGTAATGGCCGGCATATTGGCCATTCTTATTCATTTAGCAGGCTTGCGCTCCTTTGGGGTGCCTTACCTAACGCCCCTGGCTCCCTTTAAGCTGGCTGACTTAAAGGATACCGTAATTAGGGTTCCTTGGTGGGCCATGGACAAGCGTCCCTCTGAAACCGGAAAACTAAATCAGTATCGTCAAATAAAAAAGCTTAAGCCCACACCCTACAAGAATGGTCAAAAAGGATGAAAAAATGAGAAAACTTAAAACTATTTTATTAGTAATAATTATAACCGGAACCATTTTGCAAACGTCCTGTTGGGACCTCAAGGAGCTACAAACAATTTCTATAGTTTTGGCCACCGGCATTGACATTACTCCCAACGGACAAACCAAAGTAATTGTCCAGACCATCAACCCCTCAGCATCCCCGGGTGGTTCAAGCAACAGCCAAGGAGGTGGGGGTTCCGGCAAAGCAATTAAACCATACAGTAACTTTAGTTCTGAATCAAGCACTATTATGGAATCTATCCGAGACCTTTCCAGAACTGTATCACGACAGCTTTTTTTTGCTCACAATCAAGTAATAATTATTTCAGAGAAACTGGCCACCGAAAAAGGTGTGCAAGGAATTTTGGACTTTTTTCTTCGTAACCCGCAAATAAGAAGAACCACCTGGATTTTAATAGCTAGGGGGGATCTGGCCGGTATTATGAATGAACCCGGGCGATTAGAGAAAATTCAGGCTCAACGCATAGCAGGTATAATTGACAAACAGGACCTGCACTCAAAATACGC